>JBJTQT010000090.1:0-4918 GCA_046075745.1 Cyanobium sp.
GCAACGTGGCCGCCGGGATGACCGGCGGGGTGGCCTTCCTCCTGGATGAGGACGGCAGCCTGCAACAGCTCCTCAATCCGGACACCGTGGCGATGCATTCCCTCTCCACCACGGAGCAGGAGGCGCTGCTGCGGCCTCTGCTGGAGGAGCACCAGCGGCGCACAGGCAGCCAGAGAGCAGCCGCGATCCTGGCCGATTGGGCCACCTGGCGGAGCCGCTTCAAGGTGCTCGTGCCCCCGAGTGAGCTGGCCACCGTGGGGTTGGCCCAGCGGGAACAGGTGGTGGCCTAGGCCCGGCTGGCAGCGCTCAGCGGGGGTGGTCGCGCATGAGCCGGTGAACCTCGCCGGCGTGGTAGCTGCTGCGGGTGAGGGGACTGCTCACCACCTGCAGAAATCCCAGGGTGTCCTCCCCATGGCGCCTGTAGGCCTCGAATTGGTCAGGCGGCACGAAGCGATGCACCGGAAGGTGTTTCGGGCCGGGAGAGAGATACTGGCCGATCGTCACGATGTCCACGTCGTGGCGTCGCAGATCCTCCAACACGGCGAACACCTCCTCATCGCGCTCCCCCAGCCCCACCATCAGCCCTGATTTCACATAGGTCGCCGGCCAGCGCTGCCGCACCTGCCGGAGCAGGGTCAGGGAGCGTTGGTAGTTCCCCTGGGGGCGCACTTGGCGGTAGAGCCGAGGCACGGTTTCGATGTTGTGGTTGAGCACCTGGGGCGCTGCCGCCATCACCTGGGTCAGGGCGGCCGCGTCGCCGCAGAAATCAGGAATCAGAAGTTCAATCGTGGTGTGCGGAGAACGGCGGCGCACCTGCTCGATGCAGGCCACGAACTGGCAAGCCCCCCCATCCGCCAGGTCGTCCCGGTTCACCGAGGTGATCACCACATGACTGAGGCCCAGGCGCTGCACAGCCTCACCGAGCCGTTCGGGCTCGCTTGGATCCAGGGCCCGCACACTGCGGTCGAAGTCGATGTCGCAATAGGGGCAAGCCCTTGTACAGCCAGGGCCCATGATCAGGAAAGTGGCCGTCCCCCCGGCGAAGCATTCGCCGATGTTGGGGCAGCTGGCTTCCTGACAGACCGTGTTCAGCTGCAGATCGAGCAGCAGATCAGCCACCTCGCCGATCCGCTCCCGTTGGGGGGCTTTCACCCGCAGCCAGTCGGGTTTGCCGGAGGGCCCGGCGCCCTTCAGAGATGGGCTGGCCAGGGACAATAGGTTCACCGAATGATCACCCGAACCAATACTAAACACCCTGAACGGCCCCTGAGCCATGCGCTGAGCCTCTCAATGCGGGCTCTCAACGCGGACTTCTCAGCGCGGGATGATCGCCTAGAGTTGCCCCTACGGGATGTAGCGCAGCTTGGTAGCGCACTTCGTTCGGGACGAAGGGGCCGCAGGTTCGAATCCTGTCATCCCGATTCGCTGCTGCTGCCCCCTGCCAGGTAGCCCCTGGGGGTGAGAAGCCGACCCTCCTGTTCCCGGGTCTGGCTGTTTCCCACCAGCACCAGGGTGACCATGTCGACAGCCTCGCAGGGGAAGGACGCCAGGGTGTGGATGGCGCAGCGCTCCCCTGGCCTGGACAGCTGCCGGGCCAGCACCACGGGAGTGGTGAGCGGGCGGTGGGCCAACAGCAGCTCCCGGGCCTGCTCCAGTTGCCAGTGCCGATCCTGGGAGCGGGGGTTGTAGAGGGCCACCACGAAATCCCCCTCTGCGGCGGCCTTCAGTCGACGTTCAATCAGCGGCCAGGGGGTGAGCCGGTCGCTGAGGCTGATGGTGCAGAAGTCATGCATCAGGGGAGCACCGATGCGAGCAGCGGCCATCTGCAGCGCCGACACGCCCGGATGCACCTCGAAAGGGGGCCGATCCAGCTCAGGCAGTGCCCACCAGAGTTCCAGAGCGAGGCCGGCCATGCCATAGATGCCGCTGTCGCCTGAGGAGATCAGGGCCACGGGAAGGCCCTGCCGAGCCAGAGCGAGAGCTTCGGCGCAGCGCCCCACCTCCTCGGTGAGACGCCCCTCCAGGCGGAGTTGATCGGGCCGGCGCAGGGGTTCCAGCAGATCGAGATAGGGCCCATACCCCACCCACAGGGAGCACGTTGCCAGTGCCCGGCGGGCATCCCCGGTGAGCTGGGCCAGGGCCCCAGGCCCACTTCCCACCAGGTGGAGACTACCGCGCTGAGGAGCCCACTGACGCTCAGCCAGGGCAACCGCCAGGGTAGCGGCGCCGCGCTCCTGGGGGCCGGCGCGGGCGATGCGCTTGCTCACCAACAGCCCCTCCACAAGACATGGCTGGGGCGCCCCGTCCCCAGCTGTGCTCGCCGCCCCGGCAGCAAGCAGCGCTCCAGCCTCGGCCACGCTGGCCGTTCCCATCTCCCGTTCCACAACGGCGGAGGGATGGGGCACCGGCACCGCAGCGAGTTGCTCTGGGCTGTAGAGCCGCAGGGGCCAGCCCCGGCGCTCCGAGAGGGCCAGCAGAGCCACCTCATCTCCTTTGCGGGTGCAGCTCACCAGGCCCGCCACAGCCTGGGGGGCCAAACCCTCCGAGGCCAGGGTGCCATCCACCAGCCCCTCCAGGAGAGAGAGGCTGGTGTGTCGTTCACAGCCCACGCCAAGCCACAGGCAAGGGGGATGCCAGCGGCAACCGTCACCGGAGCGCACGCTGATCGTCATGGCCCCGAGGGCTGAGTGCTCCTGCGGGCAAGGGAGCGATTCAGGAGCCAGGCCCCTGGCCGCCTCCAGCTGTTGCCATCGCCGCTCCCCAGAGTCTTGGTGCACGGGCCAGCCTCCGGAGGCCCCGGATCGGGCCGCAGCCACCATCAGGGCCGACCAGTCGCCACCGCCCCGTTGCCATCCCCAGGCCGTGCCGAAGGCATCCAAAGCGAGCAGGCCCTGGCTGGCTGCCTGACCGGTCGCCACCACCGTGCCGCCGAACAGGGCCGCGAGTTCGTTGGCCAGGGCGTCGCCCCCGGCTTCATGGCTGCCGAGCAGGGGAACCACCCAGCGGGCCTGGGGGTCGAGCACCACCACTGCAGGATCCGTGTGCTTATCAGTGAGCAGCGGCGCCACCAGCCGCAGCACCAGCCCACAGGATCCGATGGCCACGATCGCAGACACCTCCGGCCAGCAACGGGTCAACCAGGCCTCCGAAGTGCCCTGGGTGTTGGGCCAGCGAATGCTGAGGCCTGGCCAGGCTTGCTGAAGTTGCTGCAGCAGGGGCTCCGCGGCGCTGCTGAAGCCGATGGCAGCAAGGGGTTTCTGTGCCTGTTCGGCAGTTCTCATCGCTGCAGCCGCTCCCGGAGCCGTTGCAGGGGGCCGGGGGGGGTGGCACGCTTCAACGTGCCATCCGGGTTGACCTCCTCCCGGGCGGACACGATCGGAGGCGACGGCGGAGCCGGGGGGGACTCCGGCTCGGTCTCAGGCTCTGGCTCGACCGTTGGCACGGGTGCGGAGGGCAGGGGATCCACGACGGGGGGCACCAGCTGCTCCTGGCCCACCGGCTCCTGGGGCGCATCAGGGTCCTCCTGCGCCACCGGCTTCTCCTGAAGAACCGGTTCCTGCGCCGGTTGCTGCACGGGTTGCTGCACAGGGGCCATCTCCTCGGCTGGCCTCTCCTGCACGGGAGCGGCAGCAGATCTTGCTTCAGCCACCGGTGCCGGTGTTGGCGATGGAGCTGGTGATGGAGCTGGAGCTGGAGGTGGTGGCGGCTCCAGGGCGGAGAGGGGCTGATCCCCGAGGAGAACGGCCAGCTCCAGGGGGCTATAGGCCGGGGAATGGGGAGGCGTCAGCCCCCCTGCGCCAGGCACGATCACCTCCTGGAGACGGCTGTTGAAGGGGGGGTTGAGGAGTTCTCCGCGGCCATCCAGGAGTTCCAGCAGCAGGGCATTGCTCCCGGATCTCCAGCCCTTCAGCCAGAGAGGAGTCTGGCGATCCAGGAGCACGCTCTCTCCATTAAGTGTCACCCGGAGCCTCCAGCCCAGGCTGTCCGTGCGCAGGCCCTGGAGGGGGGCATCCATCAGGAGCCAGTCGAGCAGGAGGGGAGGAACCGCAGACCCTACGGGGCTCACGGGAATCAGTTGGGGGCTGCCGGCAGCCGGCAAGGTGGCAGGGTTGGGCGCCAGGCGATGCACCCGGATCTGCTGCAGGGCACTGGGGCTCTTATGGGCCTCCCCCCACGGCTTGGCGGCATAGACCGTCAGCAGATGGCTGCCCGGCGAGAGGGGAGGCATCTCCACTTCCGTGGCCGCCACAGGCCGCGGGGGCGCTCCATCCAGCTGCACTACCAGGTGGGGACCCAGCCCGAGGGGGCCCGCATCCACCAGGGGCCAGTCAGCCACCTGCAAACGAAGGGTCCAGGGGCCCTCGGGCAAAACGCTTTCAGCGACAGGGGCCAGGATGCGCACCTGTGGATCGCGCTGGTCCAGGACCCCATCCAATCGCTGCACCCACTCCGGGGGGGGCACCTCCTGCAGGCGTTGGCTGGAGGGCCCGGGACCCTGACGGAGTGGGGCAGGGGTGGCCCGACCGGGAAGGCGCCAGTTCAGGGCAAAGGCTGCACCCGCTGGAACGAGGAGAAGAAGCAGCAGGACCGAAGCCAACACCGATGCAAGCCAGAGGCGGCGCTGCCGACCTTTCACGCTGGATCTCCCCACAATCTCGCCATTCTGCTCAAACACAGAAGCTGTGCCGAGCCTGCTCGCAGGCTTCAACGAGGCTGGCTGGCCAGGGGCAGCTCGGGAAAGCCGCAAAGGAAGAGCGGGAAAAAACAAGATTTCAATATAGAAAACTAAGCTGCAGACACCTGTCGCAGCCTTGAAAGCCCCGGGATTGAACCTTTGTAACTGGCAGCCAAAAACGCTTGTTTTCGACCCCTATACTTCCGCCAGCGGTCCCCTATCGGGGCCCCAAGCGCCAGTCCA
>JBJTQT010000091.1:0-6814 GCA_046075745.1 Cyanobium sp.
CGAAGAACCCAAGCAAGGTGGCACTGCGCAGGGCGCACTCCAGCCGGTAGCCCCCATAGCTCAGCAACCCCGGAAGTAAGGGCGGGCCCAGGGCGGTGAGCAGAGCGGCCGGAGCTGAAGCGCCGGCGCAGCGCAAGGCCTCCAGCCGACTGGTGTCCAACCCATCCAGGAGATCTGCCAGCACCCTGGCCACCAAGGCGCTGTAGGGAATCGCAATGGCCGCCACGGCCACCACAGGCCGCAGACCAAGGATCTGCAGCAGCAGCAGCCCCCAGAGCAACTCGTGGATGGAGCGGGGCAGGGCCAGGAGCCGGCGAATGCCAAGGGCTGGCCACAGGAAGCCGGTGGTGGCCAACCAGAGGGTGCGGGAACTGGCGAGCCCGAGAACAATCCCCCCCAGCAGACTGATCATCCAGCCCAGCAGGGCCATGGCCAGGGTGACGGCCAACCCCGAGAGGGCAGCGCGCCAGACCAGCGGATCCAAGGACGGCTGCAGCGCCGCCTTGAGAAAGCGACCCAGCAGATCCAAGCCACCTCCATGGAACTGGCCGGGCAGCAGGAGCACGATCGGCACCAGCACCAGGGACGGGAGAAGCAGGAGCAGGGAGGGGGCCGGGGTGAGGCTGGCCGGGCTTGCCCTTCGTGCCCAAGGCACCTCAGACATGGCTCAGGTCCATGCCGGCGTAGAGCTCCGTGAGTTGGGACTGGCTGAGGGACGCAGCGGGCTGATCAAAGCAGACCGTCCCCTGCCTGAGCCCGATCACCCGATCAAACCCTTCCAGCAGATCAGGGCGGTGGAGGCTCAAAAGGAGCGTGCGCGGGGCCTGGCCCAGTCTGAGGAGCAGCGCCAGCACATCCTGGGCCCGCCTGGGGTCCAGGTTGGCCAGGGGCTCATCCAGCAGCCAGAGCTCAGCCGGTTGCCTGAGCAGCCTGGCGATGGCCACCCGTTGCCTTTGCCCCCCGGAGAGACCTGAAACGGGGCTGCTCAGAAGCTGGGGCTCCAGATCCACCTGGCGAAGAGCATCCAGGTTGGCCTGGGTCTCCAGGGGCATGAGCAGGTTGAGCCAGGCCTTGGGCCAGCTCCACTGGGCCAGACGGGCCGTGTTGAGGTTCTGCTGAACGCTCAGCTCCTCCACCAGGCGCAGATCCTGCCAGAGGGTGCCGATGCGGGCCTGCTGCTGACGGCGAAGACGGCGGGAGCGGGCGGGCGGCTGCCCACTCCACAACAATCGGCCCCCATCCGGGGGGAGCAAGCCATTGGCCACGGAGAGCAAGGTGCTCTTGCCAGCTCCACTGGGACCGAGCAGGGCCACCCGCTCACCACGAAGAATCTGCAACGAGATGCCCTGAAGCCGGGGGGCGTCACGTCCTCGCACCCGGATGGCTTCCAGAGAAAGCAATGGCTCCATGGGGCAGGTCAGCGGGGCAGGTCAGCGGATCAGGCCCACCTGGCGTCCCACCTCCTCAATGCGTTTGTAATCCTGGGGACGGGCCGTGGTGAAGAGCTGGGCTCCGAAGAGTTCCAGAATCTGGTTTTGCTCGGGATCCTTCTGGCGCCAGGCCAGGATGGCCTGCTGCAGCCGACCCGTGAAGCCTGGGCCAAACCGCCGATCCAAATCGGGTTGGGCCAGCCAGTGGTAGTCGGGGTAGCCCGGGGTTTTCCAGAGCACAAACACCTTTTTGCGATCGGCCTTGCCATTGCGGAGGCTGGCTCGCCACACCTGTTCGTTGACAGCCCCGACCTCATAGGCCCCGCTCTGCACCAGGGCGATCGTGGCATCGTGGCTGCCGCTGAATCCGGCAGCCCCACCCGCGAAATCCTGGGGCTTCACCCCAGCCTGGGCCAGAAACCACTGGGGCATCAGCCGGCCGGAGGTGGAGCTCTCCGAACCGAAGGTGACCCGCTTGCCCTTCAGGGCCGTTAGCCCTTTCTGGGGCACAAAGGGGGTGAGGCCACTGCGGGGATTCGTGATGAACACGCTGTGGAAGGAGGCATCGATATCCCGCTGGGCGAGCACCTTCGCGCCAGGCTTCTGCAGCCGTGCCTGCACCCCTGTCAGCCCCCCAAACCAGACCACATCCAGATCACCGGTGCGAAAGGCACTCACCGCCGCGTTGTAATCCACCATCGGCAAGTAGCGCACGGGCACCCCGAGCTGACGGGAGAGCACCTTCGCCACCAGGGGATAGAGCCTGTTGAGCTTTTCAGGATTCTGATCGGGGATCGCGCTCAGGCGAAGGGTGGGGGCCGCAGAGGCAGGCGTGGGCAGCAGTGGTATGAGCACCGCCGCAAGGGTGGAGAGGACAAACGCTCTGCGCCGCATCAACATTGCTCTTTTTAAAGGATCCGCGAGGCCACTGTAGAGAGAGGGAGGTCCGTGGCTGAAGCCGCAATGGGCGCAGTTACATTCCTATCAGAAGCTTCAGACCTCCCTTGGGCGATAAGCGAGCATGGCCTTGATGGCTTCAGCCGAGGGGATCGGGATCGAGGAGTTTGTCACTGGTGTTGGTCCAATCATTGATGTGCGCACCCCTTCTGAGTTCAGCCAGGGACATATCCCAGGGGCCATCAATCTTCCCCTATTCAGCAATGACGAGCGAGCCGAAATTGGAATCCTCTACAAACAACATGGTCGGCAGGCTGCCGTGCAGAGGGGGCTCAGCCTGGTGGGGCCCCGGATGGATCGGCTGGCTGCATCCCTGATCTCGGCTCACTCCAATCACCCTCACACTCCCCTGCGGCTGCATTGCTGGAGGGGTGGATTGCGATCGGCCAGCATGGCCTGGCTGGCTTCCACCCTCGACCTGCCAGTGGTGCTGCTGGAGGGTGGTTACAAATCCTTCCGGCGCTGGGTGCTCGCCCGGATGGAGCACACCTGGCCCCTGCGCCTTCTTGGCGGACGAACGGGTGCGGGGAAGACGGAACTGCTCCTGGCCCTGGCTGCCAGAGGCGTGGCGGTGATGGATCTGGAGGGCCTGGCCCACCACCGCGGCAGCAGCTTCGGCGGCCTGGGTCAACCGCCCCAGCCCAGCACTGAGCAGTTTGAAAACCGCATTGCCTGGGTGCTCCATCCACTGATACAGGCGCGGGAGATCTGGTTGGAAGCCGAGAGTGCCCAGGTGGGCCGTTGCCGGATCCCAGCGGGGCTCTGGAGGCAGATGAAGGCCGCCCCCCTGCTGGAGGTGCGCCGGCCCCTGCCCTACCGGTTGCGCCATCTGGTGTCGATCTATGGCGGCCAGGACAGGGAGGCCCTAGTGGAGGCCACCCAACGCATCAGCAAGCGCCTCGGTCCCCAGCGCACCGCGGTGGCCGTGGACGCCATTCGAGACGGCCGGATGGAGACGGCCTGTGCCCAGATGCTCGACTACTACGACCGTTGCTACGACAAGGACACGGCCGCCCATCAAGGAACAGCTCTCGATCTGGAGGATCAGACGGCGGAGGAGAGTGCTGAACGGATGCTGAGAGACGGGCTGGTGAGACCCCTTTAGGGCTTCGGGATGTCGTGCCCTTTCTGTGGTTCAGCCGATGCTTCGCACCCGGCCGATTACTGCCGCCTGGGCGAATCCGTTGCCCTGAAGCTCCTGCAGGGCAACGGAAGCCTGCTCCTGGGGAAGGGCGGCCAGGAGGGGCCCACAGGTTTGGGGATCGATCAACAGGGCCTGAAGGGCAGCCGCGGGAGGCTCAGGAGACCACCAACGCACCTGGCCCCCGATCAGGCTGAGAGCCTCGGCGTTCGCTGGCGCAAGGCTGCTGGCGAATCCCTCGGCGAGCAGATCCAAGCTGCCAGGGAAAGCCGGGATGGAGCCGCTATCGAGATCCACCAGCAGGTTGGGGGCTGAACCGGCGAGCATCTCGCCGAGGTGTCCGAGCAACCCGAAGCCTGTGATATCCGTGCAGGCCAGGCACCCTCGGGCAGCCAGCAGCTCCACCAGGGGGGCCTGGCTCTGCTGCATCACCTCCAGGGCCCCATCCATCCAGTGGGGTTCCCCTGCTGCGAGCATCGCCGCTGCAAAAAGCACGCCGCTTCCGATCGGCCTGCTGAGCAGCAAGGCATCCCCCTCCCGCAAAGGGCCCTTCCCCCAGTGGCGCGCCTGGGGAGCCAGGCCATTGATCGTGAGCGTCAGGCCCAGCCCGGCCCCATCCCGAGCCTCCAGGGTGTGGCCGCCGAGAAGGCGGGCCTTGAGGAGGTCGAGCACCGAACGCACGCCAGCCAGGGTCTGCAGGAGGAGGTCTTCCTGCAGGGCAGATGAGGCCTCGGGCAGGGTGACCACCACCTGGGCACTCCAAACCTCAGCACCGCTGGCCCAGAGATCACTGCAGGCATGGAGGGTGGTCAGGCGGGCATTGAGCCAGGGATCCGCCACCAGGGCGGGAAAACCATCCACGCTCTGGAGAAGCTTTTCTCCGCTGGGAAGCTGATGAACCAGGGGAGCATCCTCCACTTCCGCAGCCAGAGGGAAGCCCTGCAGATCGGCGAGCCTGCCCAGGGCACGGCGGAGGGTGTGGGCGGGAAGCTTGGCGGCGCAGCCGCGGCAGGCCATGGGGGCAGGCGCCATGGGAGCCAAAGCAGCGAAGCTGGCCATGAATCGTTGATCCAGGTGTTGCTTCCAGCGCCAAAGCCATGGGGAGGGGCCAAAGGCCAGGGGCCCCCAGAACGCCAGGGCCCTGGGTTGGGCTCCCTTGAGCCCTCCATCACCCAGCAGTTGCAAGGCCCAGCGCTGGGGTCGCCACGGCCGCAGCGGGCGGTTAACGAGGCTGCGTGTCAGGTTCGTGGCCAGCACCGGAGCCGCCCGCACGGCCCACACGCCAGAGGCTGGCCGGGGATGGGCGGCCACCAGGGCACAATCGCCACAGGCAAAGATCCTTGCGTGGCCACACACCTGCAGGGTGGCCTCCGTGAGCACCCGACCCGTGGCCAGATCGATGGGCAGTCCCGCTGAAGCCAGCCAAAGGGGTGCATGGCTGCCGGTGCAGGCCAGATCGGCCCTTTGCAACTCTTGCACCTGTCGCCGGATGGGAATGCCTGCGTCCTGGAGAAGGCGCTCCGCATGGCGATTGGCGGCGGCCGATCCGAGATGGAGCTGGGTTCCTCGCAGCAACAGCTCGGGGGTGCGGCCTTGAGCCCGGAGGGCCAGGGCCACCTCCACCGCCGAGGCACCACCCCCCCGCAGGCGTGGCTCCTGGGTATCAGCGGCGGTGCTCCAGGCCAGCAGAGGTTCCAGGGGTTTGACTGGCAGCTCACCGGGGCCCGCAGGAGTGATCGCTCCCACATCCAGGCTGAGACGATCAAAGGCCAGAGGGGGCCGCCCCTCCAGCTGGAGGGCTCCTGCTCTGCCCTCCCCACCGGGGTCCAAGGCCTGGATCTCCGCCAGGATGAAGGCCACATCGGAAAGGGCGCAGAGGCGACGCAGATCGATGCGACAGGTTTCGGGCGGGGTGAGGCCGGCTAGCACCGCAGGCACCAGGCCGGAATAGCAGAGGCTGCTCTGCCGGCTCACCAGGGTAATCAGGGTGGCCGGTGGCCTGGATCGGGGTTGCATCAGCCAGCGGCGCAGCACCAGGGCATGGGTATGGCCCCCTCCCGCCAGCACCAGGTGATATTTCCAGGGACTGCTCTGCAAGCCGTTCGCTCTGCGTGCCACTGCATTAAATATGGAGCGATCCTTCCCCTCTGCCTTGGCCCCCGTTTCCTTTCTGGCCAACCCGATGGCCCGCCTGGATCACTGGCGGCGGCAGCTCACGGTTCCCCAGTTCACGGTGGTGACAGGCCTTCTTGTGATCGCTGCGGGCACTGTGATCCTGGCGTCTCCGGCCTGTTCAACGGAATCGGTTGGTCATTGGGAAGCCCTGTTCACGGTGACATCCGCGATCACCGTGACGGGCCTGTCGATCATCGACATCGGCAAGGAACTCACCTTTTTCGGACAGCTTGTGCTGGCCGTGCTGATCATCACCGGTGGCCTGGGGTTGATGGCGATCACCACCTTTCTGCAGGGATTCGTGCAGGGCCGTTCAGGCCTGCGCCATCGGCTTGACCGGGGACGGGCCCTGGATGAATTCGGGGTGGGAGGGATCGGGCCCACCTTCAACTCGATCCTGCTCACCGCCGCACTGATCATGGGACTGGGCACGGTGATTCTCTACAGCTTCGGTTTCACCGATATCGAGAATCCTGCAGCGCGGCTCTGGGCCTCCCTGTTTCACTGCATCAGTGCCTACAACAATGCCGGCTTTGGCCTCTTCAGCGACAACCTGGTGGGATATCGAGCCAACCCCGTGGTGAATGGGGTGGTCGGCAGCCTGATCGTAATCGGCGGGATCGGCTGGCGGGTGACGAATGATCTGTGGACCAAGCGCTTCCGCCTGCATCGGTTGCGCAATCTGAGCCTGCATACGCGGCTGGTGTTGAGGAGCACCGCCCTCCTGATTGCCCTTGGAGCCTTCGGCCTGCTCTTCACCGAACAGTTCGCCCCGGATGGTGTGATCAGCACCCTCTCCTTTTGGGAGCGGCTGCAGGTGACCCTCTTTCAATCGATCACCACCCGCACCGCAGGGTTCAACACGGTGCCGCTGTCGCTGGAAACCCTTTCGGATGCGGGGCTGCTGCTGATGATCGGCCTGATGTTCATCGGCGCCAGCCCCGGCGGCACAGGCGGCGGCATCAAGACCACCACCTTCGCCCTGCTGATGGGCGCCACCCGCTCCACCCTGGAGGGCCGCAAGGAGGTGCTGATCCGCCGCCGCGAAGTGCCCGGCGAGCTGGTGCTGAAGGCGGTGGGGGTGACCCTGGCCTCGCTGCTGTTCGTGGTG
>JBJTQT010000092.1:0-21364 GCA_046075745.1 Cyanobium sp.
CCGCGCCGCTGCGCCAGCACCTGCTGCACCTGCCGCCAGCTCACCCCATGGTGGGCCAGGGCCACCTGCAGGTGGAACAGCAGATCCGCCGCCTCCGCCGCGATTGCCGCGGGGTCGTCGTCCTTGCAGGCCATCACGAACTCCGCGCTTTCCTCGCCAATTTTTTTGAGAATCCGGTTGTCGCCGCCCTCCAACAGCCTGTTGGTGTAGCTGCCCTCCTCCGGCTGATCCCGCCGCCCGGCGATCACCCGCGCCAGCTCCGTGCACACATCTGCCGGAGGCGGCGCGGCCTGGGGGCCGCCCCCACTGGGAGGTGGCTCGGCGTCGTAGAAGCAGCTGCGGGCGCCGGTGTGGCAGGCCACCTCGCCGGCTTGCTCCACTGTGAGCAGAAGCACATCGGCATCGCAGTCGTAGCGCAGGCCCCGCAGCCTTTGGATGTGGCCGCTGGTGGCCCCCTTGTGCCACAGCTCCTGCCGCGAACGGCTCCAGTAGTGCACCTCGCCGCTCTCCAGAGTGCACCGCAACGCTTCGGCGTTCATCCAAGCCAGCATCAACACCCCCCCATCCAGCCAGTCCTGCGCGATGGCGGGGATCAGGCCCGCCCCATCCCACCGCAGCACCTGGGCCAGCCCGGCCGCCAGTTGGGCCCCTTCCTCCACAGACGGCGGCGGGGAGTGGAAAGATGGGGGGGAGGCCACGACGGGCGCGTTTCCAGCTGCAGCGATCCTCCCCCATGCTCCTCCCCACGGCCCACACCTGCAGCAAGTCCTTCTCCGGCTTCCCCTGCACCCATCGCCAGTGGCGCCACAGCGGCCACTGCCGCTTCGTGCATGGCTACAGCCGCAGTTTCACCGTGTGGTTTGCTGCCCACCAGCTCGATGGTTGCGGCTTCGTGGTGGATTTCTCCAGCCTCCAATCCCTGCGCGAGCGCTTGGCGGCTCACTTTGATCACACGTTTCTCGCCAGCGCCGATGATCCCCTCCTCCCCCACTGGCGGGAGCTGCACGCCCTGGGGGGGCTGGATCTGCGGGTGATGGACAACGTGGGCATGGAGGCCAGCGCCCAGCTGGTGTGGGGCTGGGCCAATGCGCTGCTCCACAGCCGGGAGGGCGGCCGGGCCTGCTGCTTCCAGGTGGAGGCCCGCGAAAACGAGGCCAATGCCGGCGTCTATTCCGCCTTTCCCGTGTGGTTTGCCGCTCCGTCGGGGGCACCGGAGGTGTGGGAGGCCCCATGAGTGCTGCTCTGGCGGCCCAGCGCCTGGCCACCGCCTGGGCACTGTTTCAGGGGCTGCTGATCGAGGCGCTGCCCTTCCTGCTGCTCGGGGTGGTGATCGCCACCGGGGCCCGCTGGTTCACGCCGGGGGGGCGCTGGTTGCGGCAGCTGCCCAGCCATCCCCTCGGTGGTCCCCTCACCGGCGCGGGCCTGGGCCTGGCCCTGCCCGCCTGTGAATGCGGCAACGTGCCCGTGGCCCGGCGCTTGCTGGCGGACGGGGCGCCCCTGGGCACCGCCCTGGGCTTTCTCTTTGCCGCCCCCGTGCTCAATCCGATCGTGCTGGCGAGCACCTGGGCGGCCTTCCCGGATCGGCCCTGGCTGCTGCTGCTGCGGCCCCTCGGGGCGGTGGTGGTGGCGGTGGGTCTGGCCCTGCTCCTGGGACTGCTGGGGGAGGGGGAGCTGCTCACGGGCGATCTGCTGGAGGAGCGCCGCCTCAGCCGGCCCCTGAGCGACCTCAGCCTGCTGGAGCGCCGCAGTGGCCTGCTCGGCGGCCCAGCCCTTCCCGCGACTCCCCTTCCCGCCCCAGCCCCCGCCCGCCCCACCGCTGCGGAGCTGCTGCGCCACGGCAGCAACGAATTTCTCTCCCTGGCCCTGGTGCTCGTGGCCGGTTGCGCCATCGCCGCCCTGGTGCAGACCCTCGTGCCGCGCCAGTGGTTTCTCGCCCTCGGGGGGCGGCCCACCCTCTCGATCCTGGCGCTGATGCTCTTCGCCCTGGTGGTGTCGGTGTGCTCCAGCGTGGATGCCTTCCTGGCCCTGGGCTTCGCCGCCCAGATCACCCCCGGTGCCCTGCTCGCCTTCCTCCTGCTGGGCCCGGTGATTGATCTCAAGCTCTTCGGCCTTCTTGGTCAGCTCTTCCGCCCCCGGGCCCTGCTCTTCACCCTGGCGGGCAGCAGCCTGCTGGTGCTGCTGATCGGCCAGCTGGTGAACCTCTGGCGCCTCTGAGTTCCCCGCCATGCCCCTCCCCTCACCGCCCCCAGCCCTGCAGCGCGCCGCCCTCTGGCGGGGCACGGCCCTGGCGCTCTGGGGGGTGCTGCTGCTCCGCTCGGCCCTGGATGGGCGGCTGGATCTGCTGCTGCGGGCCGTGTTCCATCCCCTGGTGGCCGTGGCGGGGGCGGGCCTGATGGCCCTGGCCATCGCCCAGCTGGCCCAGGGGCGCCCCCGGGCCGCCGGGGCCAGGGAGCGGGTGCGGCCCTCGGAGCGCTGGCTCGTGCTGCTCACCGCCCTGCTCACCGCCGCCGTGCTCGCCTGGCCCCCCGCCCCCTCCTTCGCCGATCTGGCCAGCCAGCGCCCCCGCGACCAGAGCGCAGAGGAAGAGCTGGCCTTCGTGCTGCCCCCCTCCCAGCGCAGCCTCACGGATTGGGTGCGGCTGCTGCGGGCCCAGCCCGACCCCCAGCTCTTTTTGGGCGATCCGGTGCGCATCAGTGGGTTTGTGTGGCCCGTGCCCGGGGAGCCGCCCCAGCTGGCCCGGCTGCTGGTGCGCTGTTGCCTGGCGGATGCCTCGCCCGTGGGCTTGCCGGTGCGCTGGGCGGCCCTGGGGCCCGCCCCGCCGGCGGATCAGTGGCTGGCGATCGAAGGGGTGATGGCCGTTGAGCCCGATCCCCAGCCCGGCGGCGGCCAGCGCCTGGTGGTGGTGCCCCGCCGAATCCGGCCCATCCCCCGCCCGGCAAGGCCCCTGGAGCCATGAGCAGCCCCGTGCCCCGCTCCCTCCTTTGGACGCTCGCTGGCCTCCTGCTCCTCGCCCTGGCCCTGCAGCAGGCCCTGCAGCGCCAGCCCCCGCGGCTGGTGCAGCTCAGCCAGGCCCCGGCGAGCTCCGGGCCTGCGGCCCTGCGCGTGCGGTTCAGCCGTCCGATGGATGGCGCCAGCCTCGCCGCCAGCCGCATGGAGCCCCCCCTGGCCCACCGCTGGCTGGGTGATGGCGACAGCTTTCTGCTCACCCTGGACCCCGGTGTTCGGCTCCGTGGCCCCCTGCGCCTCACCCTCACCGGCAAGGATCGGGCGGGAGTGCCCCTGCCGCCTCGCCGCTGGCTCTGGGATCCCCGCCCCCGGCTGCTGGCCGTGACGCCCGTGGCGGGGGGAGAGCAGCTGCAGCTGCGGGAGCATGACGGCCGCTGGCGCCCCCTGCTGCCCCAGCTGTGGCCGCAGATCGTGGCGGTGGAAGCCCTCGGCGATGGCCAGGCCCTGGCGCTGGTGAGCCGGGGGGCGGATGGGCTGCAGTCGGTGTGGCGGATACCGCTGCAGCAGCGCAACCTGGCGCCAGAGGCGACGGGGCTGGGCCCCGTGCGGGCCGGCGCCCCGGAGCCCCTGGAGCGGGAGCCCCTCCTCTTTGCCCACATCAGTGGCAACCGCCGCGGCGAGCTGCTCGTGCAAGCCGGCGGCATCGACCCGCAGGCGGCCTCCACCCAGCTCTGGCCCCCGGCCGGCCGCCCCCGCCGCCTCGACCTGGGGGCCACCGGCACGGCCACCCTGCTGCCGGAGGGCGGAGCGGTGGTGGTGCCGCGTAACGAGGGGCTCACCCTCGAGGATCTGCCCCCCCGGCCGCCCCGGCGGCAGATTCTCCCCGGCAGTCGGGATCTGCTGGCCTTCTGTCCCCGCTCCGGCCGGGCCCTGCTGCGGCGTCACTGGCCCGATTACCGCCGTTCCCTGGAGTGGCTGGAGCCGGGCCAGCCGCCCCAAGAGCTCTGGCGGGGCAGCGACGCCCTGCTGGCCGCCACCTGCCAGGGCGGTGGGGAGCGGATCTGGGCAGCCCTGCTCAGCGGGGAACGGCGGCCGGAACTCAGCCTGCTGGCCCTGGAGCGTCTGAGCCGGCAGACCCGACGGCTGCGCCTGGACGGCTGGGAGCTGGAGCCCGGAACCCAGCTGGTGGATGACCCCACCACTGGCCAGCTGGTGGCCGCCCTGCGCCCTTTGCTGCCGGTGGCTCAGGAGGGGAAGCGCCCGCCACCCGCCCGGCCGATGCTCCTGCCCACAGGGGATGGGACCAGGGATCCGGTGCCCCTTGGGCCACCAGCGCAGCAGGTGGTCTGGCTTCCCCCTGGCGCGGTTGTTTCACAATGAGGCAGGCGTCCCCCAACGGTCCCCCCTCTGTGATGGCTCCTCCCGCTCTGACCACCACCGCCTTGCCGGCCCGGCAGGAGCACCTGCTGGCGGTGCTGCGGCAAGCGGAGGGCGAGCTCTCGGGTCAGGAGCTCCACGCCCGGCTGCGGGCTGGGGAAGGGGCGATGGGACTGGCCACGGTGTATCGCCACCTGCGGCAGCTGCAGCAGCGGGGGCTCGTGCGTTGCCGCCACCTTCCCAGTGGTGAAGCCCTCTTCGCCCCCACGGAGCGGGACGAGCACCATCTCACCTGTGTCGACTGCGGCCGCACCCTGCGCCTGCCCCACTGCCCGGTGCATGGCCTGGAGCTGCCGAGCGACCACCTGGAGGGGTTTCGGCCTTTGTTCCACACCCTGGAATTCTTCGGCCTCTGTGCCAGCTGCCAGGGGCGCCAGGCGCCAGGCGCTCCATCGGCCTGAAGCCCCTCACCCTTCCTACCCTCAAGCCAGAGCAGCCTCCCCGATGACCACCACCAGCCCAACGCCCCTGAGCACGGCCGATGCCGACCTGGCCGGAGCCAGCGGCGCTCCTCCCCTGCCGGTGACCATCCTCTCGGGCTTCCTCGGCGCCGGCAAAACCACCCTGCTGAACCACATCCTCACCAACCAGCAGGGCTTGCGCACGGCCGTGCTGGTGAACGAATTCGGCGAGATCGGCATCGACAACGACCTGGTGGTGAGCACGGGCGACGAGATGGTGGAGCTCAGCAACGGCTGCATCTGCTGCACCATCAACGGCGAGCTGTTCGATGCGGTGTACCGGATCCTGGAGCGCCCCGAGAAGGTGGACTACCTGGTGGTGGAGACCACGGGCCTGGCCGATCCCCTGCCGGTGGCGATGACCTTCCTCGGCAGTGATTTGCGGGATCTCACCCGCCTGGATTCGATCATCACCCTTGTGGATGCGGAAAACTTCAGTGAGGAGCTGCTGCAGGGGGAGGTGGCCCGCTCCCAGATCCTCTATGGCGACCTGCTGCTGCTCAACAAGTGTGATCTGGTGGAGGAGGCCCGCCTGGAGGCCCTGGAGCACCAGCTGCGGGCCATCAAGACCGATGCCCGCATCCTGCGTTCGGTGAAGGGGGAAGTGCCGCTGGCTCTTCTGCTGAGCGTGGGTCTGTTCGAAAGCGACAAGGTGGCCGCCCAGCAGGCCCCCGACCACGCCCCCTACCACGCCGAGGATCACAGCGCCTGCGACCACGACCACGGCGTCTACACCCACGACGGGCACGACGCCCATGAGCACCACGATCACCATCACCATCACCACGATCACGCCGCCCACCCGGATCATCAGGCGATCGAGGGCTTTACCTCCCTCTCTTTTGCCAGTGACGGCCCCTTCTCCCTGCGGAAGTTCCAGAATTTTCTGGACAACCAGCTGCCGGAGGGGGTGTTCCGCGCCAAGGGGATCCTCTGGTTCAACGAGAGCGAGCGCCGCCACGTGTTCCATCTGGCGGGCAAGCGCTTCTCCATCGACGACACGGATTGGAGCGGGCCCCGCAAGAATCAATTGGTGCTGATTGGCCGTGAGCTCGATCACGATCGGTTGCGCAGACAGCTCCAGGCCTGCGTGGCCCGGGATGCGGGCAAGGGCTTTGGCTGAGGGGCTGGCTGGGGAGCTGCCGGGAAGGCCTGCAGCATTGACTACGGCAATCCCGGCCGCTGCCGCTATGGTGATTAGATCCTGTCATTGTCCAATGCCTGAGCTGCTCCTCTCAGTCGGCATCCTGGCCCTCCTGGGAGTGCTGGTTTGGCTCGGTCTGGACTCCGACGATGACAATGGTGATGGCGGGCTGATGGAGCCGGCCCTCGTTCCAATCCCAGTGCGCCGCCGCTGATTTCCCGGGTTCTCTTCCCCCTGAACCCTCCCAGCGATCGGCCATTGCTGTCGTGGCCCGTGCTGTCCACCAGGCCCGTGTTGGCTTGGCTCGTTCTGGTGCTGGTCGCCCTGGCGCTGGCACCGATTCTTGCGCTGCTGGGTCTTGCCGCCTTGCGCTGGCTTCCCTCCAACGGCCTGGGCCTGGGCCCCGGCGGGTGGAGCGCCCTGGGCCACACCGTCCTTCTGGTGTGTGGTGTTGGGCTGGTGGTGGCCTTTCTGGGCACGGCCAACGGCTGGCTCTCCGTCAGCTGTGCCTTCCCTGGTCGGCGCTGGCTGCGCCTCGCCCAGGTGTTGCCCCTCGCCACACCCGCCTACCTGCTGGCCGCCACCTGGATGGATCTCGGCAGCCGTTTCGGCTGGGCGATCCATGGGCTGGGCTGGGCCATTCTCAGCCTCAGCCTGAGCACCTACAGCTATGTGTTCCTGCTGGCGTCCGAGAGTTTTGCAGCTCTGGGTCGCCGCCCCCTGGAGGCGGCCCGCAGCCTCGGTGTCGGGCCCTGGGGTGGATTTCGGACCGTGGCCCTTCCCCTGGCCCTGCCCGCGATCGGAGCCGGGGTGGCCCTGAGCGGCATGGAGGTGGTGAATGAACTCGGCGCTGTGGAACTGCTGGGGGTGCCCACCCTCTCCACCGCGATCCTGCAGCGCTGGCAGGTGGACGGGGAGCCCCAGGCCGCGGCGGGCTTGGCCCTGATGGCGCTGCTCATCGTGGCTGCCCTCCTGGCCGCCGAACGGCACTGGCGCCGCCGCAGCCGCCGCTGGAGCCTGGGCAGCAGTCTGGATCGGGCGGCGGCTTACCGCCTGCGGGGGTGGCGTGCCTTCGTTGCCCAGGGCCTGGCCCTGGCCGTCCCCCTCTGCACCCTGGGTCTGCCGCTGTTGTGGTTTGTCCTGAGCTGGGACCAGCTCCAGGTGCAGGAGCCGCTGGAACTGGTGCTGCTCACGAGCCGCAGTCTTGGCCTGGCCCTGCTGGCGGCCTGCGCCACCCTGCTCTTCGCGCTGATGCTTGCGATTGCCCGCCGCTGGTTGCCCCAGCCCCCCTGGCCTGCCCTCACCTTCGTGGCCGGCATGGGCTATGCGGTGCCGGGGGCGGTTCTGGCCCTCGGCCTGATGCTCCTGGGGGGCGGCGCGGGGCTGGCCCCGGTGGCCCTGCTGCTCTGGGGCTACGGCGATCGTTTTCTGGCGGTGGCCAAACAGGGCCTCGATGCTGCTCTGGAACGCCTTCCCCCCAGCCTGGATGAGGCTGCCACCTCCCTTGGCAGCGGCTGGTGGGCCGTGCTGCGCCGGGTTCATCTCCCCCTGCTCCGGGGCCCCCTTCTGGTGGGTGCCCTGCTCGTGTTCGTGGATGTGGTGAAGGAACTTCCCCTCACCTTCGCCCTGCGTCCCTTTGATTTCGACACCCTGGCGGTGCGGGTGTATCAGTACGCCAGTGATGAGCGCCTGGGGGCTGCTCTCCTGCCCGCCCTGCTGATCCTTGTGCTGGGGCTGGTGTCGGCTCTGGCGCTGGTGCCGAGCCTTCGGCTTGGAGCCCAGGATGAACCCTAGGGGCTGCTGGTGCAGTTGGGACAGAGGGCCCGCACATTGAGCACGCCCTCCAGCAGGCGGAAGCCATGCCGATCGGCCGCCGCCGCCGCCGCCGCCAGCACATCGCTGTTCTCAAATTCCTCGATCCGCCCACAGCGCACACACACCAGGTGATGGTGGTGGCGATGGTCCTGTCCCGCCAGCTCGAAGCGTCGTCCCCCTTCCGCCAGCTCCAGCTCCTTGAGCAGGCCCATGCTGCTCAGCAGCCGCAGGGTGCGATACACGGTGGCCAGGGACACCTGTTCGCCCCGATCCCGGAGTTTCTGGTGGGCTTCTTCCGCACTCAGGTGACGGCCCTCCCCCAGGCGCTCGAACAATCCCAGCATCCGCTCCCGCTGGGGGGTGAGCCGCTGGCCCCGGTCATGGAGGCTGTTGCGCAGGCCATGGCTGGGGACCTCACTGGCCTCGCCGCTATCCGTGGGCAGCTGGTTCATGCCGGAGGGCTGTCCAGACCGTCATCTGAACCGGAAATCTTCTCATCGAGTCCGACCAGACCTGCCGCCAGCAGATCTGCCGCCGTCACCACCAGCCGGTAGCTCAAGGCCACCGCCAGCAGGGCCGGCTCCGGCAGGGTTTGGCTCAGCCGCAGCAGCAGCGCCGCTTCAAACACCCCCAGCCCCCCCGGGGCGCCTGGCACCACCAGCCCGAAGGTCCAGGCCAGGGCGAAGCCGCTGAGCCAGATCGTCCACGGCACCATCACCTGCAGATCAACGGCCCAGATGCAACAGGCGAAACCAGCGAAGCGCAGCAGCACGAAGGCCAGCTGGGCCAGCAAGGGAGCCCAGGGGTAGCGGTCCACCTGGCCCGACCGCTGAGGGGCCAGCCCATCGCCAGCGGGGGCGCCTTCCGCTCCGGCTGGGGACTCGGGGGACACGCCCAGCTGGGAGGCTTTGCTGCGCTCCAGCCGCTGCAGCAGGGGGTTGAGCCAGCGGGGCACCAGCAGGGCCAGGGGCACCAAGCTGAGCCCCCCCAGGCCGTTCTGCCAGCCCCCGAGGCTCACCAGGGCCAGCGCCGCCGTGGCCGCCAGCAGCGGCTCGATCAGCACCGCCAGGAGGGCCGTAGCGGTGGCCACCGGGGCTCCGAGGGCCGCGCTCGGTTGGCGCAGGGCCTGTACCCGGCTGGCCAGGTGCCAGATGCCACCCGGCAGAAACTTGCGCAGGTTTGTGGCGATGTAGAGGCTCACCGTTTCCGTGGCCCGGGGCTTCAGGCCCAGCCAGCGCAGGATCACCACCCAGGCCAGGCCACTCACCACCAGGCTCAGCAGGCAGCAGCCCACGCCCAGCAGCAGCCAGAGCCAGCCCTGCGGATCCAGCTGGTATTGGCGCAGCTGGCGGCCATGGCTGAGCAGGGCCGCCATCACAAAGCCCAGGCTCATGAAGGTGATCCAGGGCCGCAGGCCCCCGGGCAGCCGCCAGGGGCCCGCAGGCAGATGGGCCCTGAGGGAGCAGATGCGCTCCCCCTGGTGCTGCAGGCTCCTCCAGATCTCCTGGAACGAGATCCTCATCCCGGGGGCTCCAGTGGGGTGGTGGGCTGATCAGCCATGGACTCCAGGAGCCGCTGTCGCATGTCCTCAAGGGAGAGATCGTGCTGCCGCGCCAGGGCGGCCAGGTCGTCATGTTCCAGCTTGAAGCGTCGTCGCCCGTCAGGGCCGGTTGAGCGCTTGAGCCGCACCGAGCCCCAGGGGCTCGGGTGCTCCTCCTGGGCCCTGGGCAGCCGCCAGCGCTGCTGGAGCTCTTCCCTGAGGCCCAAGGTGGTGCTGTGGCGCCACCAGATCTCCCGCAGGTTGGCGGCCCGTTCCGGGGGTGCCAGGGCCGTGATCAGCGTGCCGGCGCGCCCCTTCTTCATCAGCACCGCCTGGCTGAACACCTCCACGGCGCCCCCCTGCCGCAGGGCCTCCGCCAGAAAGGCCAGATCCTCCGCGGTGGCATCGTCGATCTGGGCCTGCTGCACCAGCAGGGGTTCCAGGGAGAGGTCCTGCTCCTGGCCCTCCGCACGGTTCTCCAAGGGATCGGCCAGAAGGAGGCGGAGCAGATTGGGTCGATCCAGGCTGCGGCTGCCCAGCCCCACACCGATCGCTTTGGGCACCAGCGCCGGCGACAAGCCGAACCGGGTGGCCCAGCAGGTCATCAGCGCCAGTCCGGTGGGGGTGGTGAGCTCGGCGGCGGGGAAGCCGGCGCTGCTGGCCAGGGGCACGCCCTGTTGGCGCGCCAATTCCAGCACCGCCGGGGCCGGAAGGGGCAACAGGCCATGGGCTGTCTGCACCGTGCCGTGGCCCGCCGGGGGCACACCACAAATCACACGCTCTGCCCTCAGATGCAGCAACCCCGCGCAGACACCCACCACATCCACCAGCGCATCGATGGCCCCCACTTCATGGAAGTGCACCGCCTCCGGGGCATGGCCATGCACCGCAGCTTCCGCCTCTGCCAACCGCTGGAACACCCCGAGCACCCGTTCCCTGAGGGGCTGGGGCCAGGGGGCCTGCTGAATCTGTTCCCGCAGGGGCCCCCAGGGCCGATGGTGGGGCTGGCTTTCCAGCGCGCTCACGTGCACATGCAGGCCCCGCAGGCCACCGCTGCGGCGCTCCTCCAGCGCGATCCGGTAGGCGCCTTCCAGCCCAAGGGAGGCCAGGGGGGCATGGATCACGGCTTCCGGCACCCCCAGATCCAGGAGCCCGCCTAGCAGCATGTTCCCGGATAGCCCCGTGGGGCAGTCGACCACCACCAGGCTCATGGGGTGGCCAGGGAGCGGCCCAGCCGCGGCGCGCTGCTGGCCAGCTGGCCGGCCCGCTCCTGAAGCTCCTGCTGCCGGCTGGCCAGCAGGGCCTTCACCTCCCGGCGGGCCTGGCGCTGCTCCCGCTGGGCGGTGGCCACATCGTGGCCTGAAAGTCCCCAGAGCCGGCCCAGCAGAGCGCGATCATCCGCGCCTCCCGTGCTGTCTCCATAGATCAGTTCCTCCCCCACCATCCCCGCCAGGAGCACGCGGCTCCAGCGGCGCAGATCCACCAGCGACATCCTGACGGAGGTGGGGGGGGCGAATTCCGTGCTGCCGCCGCCGTTCACCCCAGCCTGAAGGGCAGCCCAGCTGCCCACCAGCACCCGTCGCACGGGGACCCCTTCAGCTTCAGCCAACAGATGGTGGGCTGCTTCATGGGTGGCGATGCGCTGCAGGCGCGCCAAGCCACCTGGCAGGGCCTCAGCCACCACATGCCCTCCACGCCCCCCGAGGAGGGCCGCGTCCGCCGTGAGGGCCGCCAGGGCCAGGCCCGCCGCCAGGGTGGGCACCCAGGGGGAGAGGCCCAGGGCAGGCCCTGCCACGGCGGCCAGGCTCACCACGAACACGGCCAACCCTGCGGTGCGGGCGCCAGTGTCTCCAGGGAAGGCCATGGGCTCAGGGGCGGGGGCGGCTGATGGCACGCCCGTGGCTGCGGGGGCCGGCGGGGCCGCCACCCTGGGGTCCTGGCCGCGATTCCGGGCGGATCCCACCCCGCCTCTCCCCGCCACTGCGGCGCGCCTTGCCTCCCCTGTTGCCCCGCTGGGGCAGCTCGGCGATCACCTCGAAGCGATCCACCATCAGCATCTGGCCCTGGCGACGGGCGTCGATGGAAACGAAATGGCGCAGGGACTCCAGGGGCAGGGTGCCCCCCAGGTGCAGCTTGAACGGGGTGGGCCGTGAGCCATCGGCGCGGGGCTGCTGGCGCACCTTCACCACCACATCGCCGCTTTCAGGCCGGGTGTAGATCAGCTCGCCGCGCACCGAGAAGTAGTCATCCCCCTCCGGCAGCTCGTCGCTGGCAGGGGCGTCATCCGGGGCCTCCTGGCGGGAGAGGGTGCTTGGTTCCCACACCCCCATGATCTGGAGGTGCAGGGTGTTGTCCTCCCGGCTGCGGGGATACACCACCCAGAGATGGGGCTGGCTGATGTCCAGATGGCGCCGCATCAGGGTGAGCAGCCTGCCCAGCACCACCGCATCCAGGCTGGTGCCATCGCTGGTCACCAGTCGGCCCTTGGTGGGCTGCTCGGGATCCAGCGGTTCGAAGATGCCGCGCACCAGCCCGATGGCCCGGTATTGCTGGGGTTCGCTGACCGGTGAGATCGGGTGGGGACGCATGGATGGGGGGAGAACCTGCAGCCGGGGGCAGGTGCAGGCCAAAGTATGGCCGCAAACGGTAGTCTCCCCGCAGGCGTTCAGCCACCTTTTTCCGTGCTCGTATGCCGACGCTTTCCCTCCGCCCGGCCTGGCTTCGCCTCCTGCTGCCAGCAGCGGCTGTGGTGGCGCTCTCCGCGGGGGCGGGTTGGTGGCTGGGGCAGCGCCAGTTGCCGAAGCCAGCCCCTGTGGATCCGCGCAAGGCCGCGCTGATCCGCGAAGCCGCCCTGCTCCAGAAGCGGGAGGAGGGTCTCCAGGCCACCCCCCAGGACCGGCAGCGGTTGCTGGAACTCCTGGTGGGGCTGGAGCGCAAGCCCGAAGCCATGGAACTCTTGGAGAAGCTGGCTGATCAGGACCCGCAGCAGTGGAGCCTGCGCCTGATGCTCGCTGAACTGCGCCGGAACCAGGGGGATCGAACGGGGGCCGAGCGGGAGCTGAGGCAGATCCTCAACCAGCGTCCGGCTCAGATCGAAGCCCTGCAGCTGATGAGCCTGGTGCTGTTGGAGCAGGGGCGGGGCGCCGAAGCTGAAGCCCTGGTGAGGAAGGCCTACACCGCCAGCAGCAAGCCGTCCTGGAAGCCCGAGGCCCTCAGCCAGGGGCTGCTGCTGGCTGAAGTGCAGCAGCGACGCAATCTTCCGGCGGCGGCAGAGGCCACCTACCGCCAGCTGCTCGAGGCCTTCCCGAAGGATCAGAGACCCCCGCTGGGCCTGGCCCTGTTGCGGGAGCGGCAGGGTGATCTGAAGGGCGCTCTGGTGGCCCTGGATCAGGCCCGGGAGCGGGGAAAACCGGAAGACCCGAATCGGGCCACGCTGGATCGGCTGGCCGCCGACTGGCGACTCAAGGCGTTGCAGCAGCCCCCCCGGAAGGCCGGGGCGACACCACCACCGGGCTCGCCGGCTTCGCCGCCGGCTGGGGCCTTGACTGGGCCTCCAGCTCCTTGAGCGCCTGATCGATGGCATCCTCCGGCGTGGTGGCATCATCCATCGCCGTGCTCTTGCGGATCTTGTTGATCAGGTCCAGGGGGTTGGTGGGGCTCAATCCCCCGGAGCCGCCACCGGTGCGGCCACCGCTGGCGGGGTCGTAGTTGTAGATCTGGCTTTCGGCTGGGGAGGTGCCCATGGTTTGGCCGTAGCCGCTCTGCTGTGCGGCTGCGGGACTCAGGCCTGTTCCGAGGGCGACGGGAAGGGCGGCCAGCAGGGCGAGGACCAGGGCGCCGGCCCTGCCGGAGGGGTGCGGTACGTGGAGCATGGAATCTGGCGCCTGCGGTGACGACGGAGGTCATGCTAGAGGACCTTTCTGGCTCCCTGCCAGCGCCACTCCCCACCAGCCCATGCGGATCGCCACCTGGAATGTGAACTCCGTGCGCACGCGGCTGGAGCATCTCTGCACCTGGCTGGCCCAGGAGCGGCCCGAGGTGGTGTGCCTGCAGGAAACGAAGGTGGCCGATGCGCTCTTTCCTCTGGCCCGGCTCCAGGAGTTGGGCTACGGCGCTGTCATCAGCGGCCAGAAGGCCTACAACGGCGTGGCGATTCTCAGCACGCTCCCGCTGGAGGACGTGCAGGTGGGGCTGACCGCCCTGCTCCCCGGGGATGGGGATGCCCTCGAGCTCGATGGGCAGAAGCGGGTCTTGAGTGCCCTGATCGAGGGGGTGCGCGTGCTCAACCTCTACGTGCCGAATGGTTCGGCGCTGGGCTCAGAGAAATATGCGGACAAACTGCGCTGGCTCGGCTGCCTGGCCCGCTACCTGGAGGTGCAGGAGGGCAGCGGTGAGCCCCTCTGCATGGTGGGGGATTTCAACATCGCCCCAGAAGCGCGCGACATCCATGATCCGAAGCGCCTCACCGGCGGCATCATGGCCAGCGATGCCGAGCGGGACGCGCTGAAGCGGGTGCTCGGCGAGCGGCTGGTGGATGTGTTCCGGGTGTTCGAGCCGGAGAGCGGCCACTGGAGCTGGTGGGACTACCGAACGGCGGGCTGGGAGACGGGCCGCGGCTGGCGCATCGACCACATCTATTTCGATGCTCCGCTCGTGGATTGCGCAACGGGGTGCGTGATTCATCAGCAGCTTCGCGGCCTGCCCCAACCCAGCGACCATGCGCCGGTGGTGGTGAATCTGTCCTGGCCTCCTGACGAGGAGGGTGATGGGGCGCAGAACGATGATGGGGAGTGGTGACCTAGCGGCCCGGTCTGCAGGAGAGGAAGCCCGTTGCATAGCTCTTGCAAGACCAACCCTCTTGTTTCATCCAAGCGATCGCCCCCCGGTTCCATTCGTTGCTACTGGCCCAGCCAGGTTCGTGGAGGTGGAGCACGAGGCGATGGATCCCCGCCATCTCCTCTGGTTGGAAACGGGTCTTGGGCATCCGGATGTCTTCTCGGTGGGTGAGATGGGGAGAGAGGTATGTCGGAGCAACCACCCGCTCCCCAGCGCCGATGTCTTGCACCACTTCCACCGCAGGGCCGCTTAAGGGCCTTCGTTCGCTGAAGTTTTCCAGCAGATCTCTTGGATCGACAAGGCGGAACCACAGCACCAGGAGCCAGAGCAGAGGCAACCAGATCCAGCCTCGAACCCACTGGCGCAAGGTGGGATCGGCGGCGAGCCCTTCGATGGTGGCCACCACGAGGAGCACGGCGAGGGGAAGTTGATAGTGAAATTGGAGGTCGCGTTGGGCCTCACTCTCCGAGAGCGCGTTGGCTGCCAGCAGGGGAAGGCAGGCCACAAGCACCGGCAGGGACCGTTTTCGCCAGGACCAGGCCAGGGGCAGGGCTAGCAGCAGCAGATAGGTGCCAATGTCCGGAAGGTGAACCACCTCCATCACCCGCCAGGGGTTGCGCAGGAGGGTCCAGACGATGGCGGCAGGGCTGTTGCCGAAGGCGGTGAACCGCTCAAGGGCAGCTGGACCTGCTCCTTCATTGAGCCTTGGGTAGAGAACTTCGCTGAGGAAGAAAAGCCAGCCCATGCCGATCCCCAGGGCTCCCCATCCCCAGCGCCACCGACGCCTCAGGAGTTCCCCCAGACCGATGCCGATGGCGATCAGGGCAAGACCGTCGCGAAAGCCAAGCAGCAGCACCCACCCCAACAGCCACACCCGCCAGCGATTTTGGCTCTCCAGCACAAACGAATGGGCCAGCAGCGGCATGGCCAGGGTTTCCGGGTGGAAGTCGTAAAGGTTGGTATGGAACACCGTGGCCTGCAGCCACCAAGCAGCGGCCACAAACCAGCACAATCGCTCGGGCAACCCCCTAAGGGCGGCCAGCCGCCAGAGGGGAATGGCGGTGGCCGCCAGGCACAGCGATTGCAGCATCAGGAGCCACTGCACCGAGGGATGGATCCGGTACAACAGCCCCATGGGAAAGAAGGCCCAGGCACCATGGTTTCCCATGTGGGAAAGGCCCAGGAGGGTGGAGCGCGGCTCCAGCCCCTGGGCGATTTGCCAGGCCACCTGGTCGTAGATGCCCAGATCGAAGGCATTGCTGCGCAGCAGCCCATGGCGGAGTGCGGCCAGGGCCCACCAGCTCAGCCACACCCCTACGGTGAGGACCAGGAACAGGCGAGGAGGTGCCTTGCTCTCCGGCATGCCGTTCGACAGATAACCTCCTCCAGGATGAACCTTCATGCTGGACGTCTGGATCGAGCCTGTCATCCCATGTCATTGACCGCAATCAATGTTCTTTTTGAGCCCGATGCGCATGCTGTGGAGCGTGCCAAGGCCCTCAACGCCCGCCTGCGGGGGAACTACCCCCAAGGCTTTCCCCTCGACCAGCACCACACCCCCCACATCACGATCCTGCAGCGGTTTGTGCCGACAGAGGCTGTGGAGGCGGTCGCCCAGGCGGTGCGCCAGGTGGTGGCGGCCGAACCCGCCCCGAATTGGGAGAGCGTGGCCACGGGGTTGTACGACCTGGCTCACGGCAAGATCGGCGCCATGGGCATCGTGATCCAACCCACGCAGGAGTGGCGCCGCCTTCAGCTGAAAATCATCGAGGCGGTGGAACCATTCGCCGCGGAACAGGGCACGGCTGAGGCCTTTGCCCCCAGGCTGGATGGCGCGCCGATCAGCCAGCTCACGGTCGACTACGTCAACAGCTTTGTCGGACCCCGCACCGGATCGAACTACAACCCCCACATCACGGTGGGCATCGGCCTGCGCGAGTTTCTGGATGCCCTCAAGGCCGAACCCTTTGAACCCTTCCCTGTCCGGGCCCAGACGGTGAGTGTGTATCAGGTGGGAGATTACGGAGTGGCTCAGACCAAGCTTTATGACCTCCATCGCTGCTGATCCCCTGCCCTCCTGGCGGGAGGGCCCGTCCAAGGCGGCCATCCTCTCCTTCGTGGCCCGGGTGAGCCAGGAGGGGTCGCAGGAGTTCATCCCCGAGGCTGAGCGCATCGCCGTGGTGGATAACGACGGCACCCTCTGGCCGGAGCACCCGGTGCCCTTTCAGGCGGCCTTCGCCTTCGCTGAACTCCAGCGGCGCCTCACCACCGAGCCCGCCCTGGCGGAGGATCCGATGGTGCAGGCCGCTTTGGCCGGGGATCTGGCCACCCTGATGGCCGGGGAGCACTTCGAGGGATTGCTGAGGGTTGTGGCCCTCACCCACGCCGGCATGACCAACCACGCCTTCCGTGAAGCCGTGGAGGCCTGGCTGGCCGCTGCCACCCACCCGCGCTTCGGCCGCCCCTACGACGCCCTCACCTACCAGCCGATGCAGGAACTCCTGCGCCATCTGGCGGCCAGTGGCTTCGAGACCTACATCGTCTCGGGCGGGGGAGCCGATTTCATGCGGGTGTGGGTGGAGCGGGTGTATGGCATCCCACCGGAGCAGGTGGTGGGCTCCACGGCCCGCACCACCTTCGAGCTGCGGGATGGGGTGCCGGTGCTCACCAAAACCCTCGACTATCTCTTCGTGAATGACCACGGCGGCAAGCCCGTGGGGATCCATCAGTTCATTGGGCGTCGGCCCGTGTTCTGCTGCGGCAACAGCGATGGCGACCTCGCCATGTTGCAGTACACCACGATCGCCAATCCCCATCCCAGCTTCGGCCTGATCGTGCACCACACCGATGCCGATCGCGAATACGCCTACGACGCCCACAGCACGAGCACCGGGAAGCTGGTGGCTGCCCTCGCGGAAGCCCCCGAGCGTGGCTGGCTCGTGGTGGACATGCAGGCGGACTGGTCGGTGGTGTTCGCGCCCTAGGCCCCCCGCTGGTAGCGCCCCACCAGTTCGGCTTCCGCCAGGATGTGGCCCTCCATGGCGGCGCGCACCTCGGCGGCGGTGGCACCGGGGGGCAGGAGGAGGGGCGCGTTGAGGCGCGTTGAGGGCGCTGAGGCGAAAGCGGTAGTGGTGGGCCGGGCCTGGGGGCGGAAGCGGGCCTGCGTAGCCCAGCCGCTCGAAGCTCTCCACCCCCCAACAGGCGCCTTGAAGCGCGCCGTTCTCCAGCTGCTCCTGCGGGCCCACCCCCTCCGGCAGCTCCCGCAGCTCGGGCGGCAGGTTGTAGAGCACCCAGTGGATCCAGAGGCCTGGCGGTGCATCCGGGTCGTCCAGGATCAGGGCGAAGGCGCCTGTGCCCTCGGGCACCCCGCCCCAGTGCAGTGGGGGGGAAAGATCATCCCCGTCGCCGGTGTGCTGGCGGGGAATCCAGCCGCCGGGGGGGAAGGCGTCGCTGCGGAGTTCCATCGGCCGGTTGGGGGTGGTTCCATCCTGCATGCGGCGGAGCTGTTCGCATGGGTGAGCCCTAGGGCACCGGCGTCAGGCGGATCTCCCGGAATGTTTGCTTGGCCTTGGGGAGCTCCCCACAGGCTTGGCCATCCTTCTCCAGGTTCCCGTCGTCGCTGAGCACCACCAGGGTGTCGCTCTCCACAAACAGGCCCTCCGGATTCACCGGCCCCCCGGCCATTGGCGCGAAGGTGCGCAACTTCACCGGGGCCTGCTCAAACTGTCCGCTCCAGCGGTAGAGGGTGGAAGAGGGTGCCTTGCCCCCTGAGCCCTCGGAGGGTCCCGCCACGATGAGCAGGTTGGCGTTCACCCGCTCCAGGTTGCGGATGCCCTGGCCGCCCAGATCCAGCAGCACCGGATCGGCAAAGATCGCCTTGTCTCCGCCCATCACCCCGTTGGGGTTGGTGAGGCTGGCCACGAGGGCCTTCCCCCCCGGGAGGGGATTGCGGAAGCCGATCAGCAGGGCGCCCTTCGGGGTGGAGGCCAGCCCCTCGATGTTCAGCCCCCCCTTGGCCTTGGCCGGGCGCCGCGCCGCGGCGGCCAGGCCGAAGCGCCCGTAGCGGGGATCGGCTGCCAGGTCGTCGATCAGGGTGGTGTAGGCCCGCCCCACCGGCTCCACGGTGAGGGCCATGGTCTTGCCATCGGCCCGCACGCCGAGGGTGGTGGCGAAGAGCCGCTGGTGGTTGGGGCGGGGCTCACCGATTGGCCCGCCGTCCTCCTTTTTCTTCCCTTTGCCGGCCTTGCCCTCGGCGGCGCCGTGGGAGCCGATCCAGTAGGCCAGGGGGCCGATCCGCGCGGAGCCCTCCAGATCCAGCTCCGGATGGCCGTCGTCCACCGGGGCCACGGCTGCGCTGGGAATCGTGCCTTCCCCCACCGCCTTGCCCCCCTGGCCGCTGCGGTAGAGGCGCAGGGTCACGGGGGGTTTCTCCTCGTCATCGGCCACCACGAAGAAACCACCGCCCACCGGAAGGGCCGTGGAGGCATTGCAGGGTCCGTTGTGCACCACCACCTGCGGGTCGGCGGCCCAAGCTGGATCGGGACAAAGCCCTGCCATCGTGAGCCCGGCCAGCAGCAGGGCCAACGGCCACCCTGCCGTCCGGCGCGGCCAGGAGGGTCTGATGAAAACCCGGGGGACTGGGCTGCCCATGGGGCTGGTTGGCGCACTGTCTGAAGGATGGCGTCGCCGCGGCCGGGGGTGGCCCCCTCGCCACAGGCTGAAGCGTTTCAACCCCCCGCTGGGCATCGCCCGGCTTCCCCTTAGCCGAGCATCTCCTCCACGCTCAGATCCGGTCGACGCAGCAGGGCGAACACCGTGCCGGCGTTGCCGCGGCACACCCGCAGCTCCTGATCCACCACCGTGATATCGAGCCAGGCTGGGAAGCTCTGCCGCACCTGGCGCAGCAGCTGCAGCCGCTGGCCGCCGAGGTTGGGCCCGAGCCAGCCGCCCTGCTCGAAGCGCACGCTCACCCGCTGGCTGGGCTGATCCGCGCTCTCCTGGGGCTCGATGGCGATCGCGGCCCGCACGGCGATGCCCGCGAGCTCGCCGAGGGGCCCCGCCAGGCGCAGCAGGTTCATGCCCTGGCCCCGGGAGGGGGAGAGCACCTGCAGGTTGGAGAGCCAGGGGGCGGTGGCCAGGTAGGGCAGGGAGCTGCTGCTCCAGCGCAGGTCCCACACCCCCTCCAGCAGGGGCGTATCCCGGCGCAGGTCAGCTGGTTGGTCCCGCTCCAGCTGCTCGATCAGCCCGGGGATCCGCTGCCGATCGCCGCCATCGCGCAGCAGGCTGAGGAGCTCGGAACGGGGCGGGGTGGGAGCCATGGAGGGGAAATCAGGGGGCGGGGGCAGCGCCCTGAAGCCTGGCGCGACTGGCGCCCAGGGGCGAGAGATCGGCATCCACGCAGGAGCTGCCGTCGTATTGGAAGGGATTGTCGAGATCGCGGATCAGGAAGAGCAGATAGGTGAAGGAGGTGAAGAGAAAGCACGACACCACCAACACCTCATCGAAGAGATCGGCCTTGATCAGCAGCAGGGCCACCACGGCCGCCACCAGAAAGATCTCCAACATCGCGTAGGCGGGCCCGAGAAAGCTGGTGCTGCGATTGATGTGCATGCGGCTGATCAACAGACGCAGGCGGGCCAGCTCCGCCTGGCAATCATTGGCTGCCGAGGCCTCGCCGGCCTGTTTCAGCCCGGCGAAGTCCAGATTGAGGGCATCCAGCTTCCGTTCCAGCTGCTCCAGGCTGAGGCTGTTGCGCAGCCAGCTCTCGGTGTCGCCCAGCAGCTCAGCCAGCTTTCGCTGCAGGGGCGCCCCGTCATAGGCGGGCTGGCTGGCGGCGCTGAGGCTGTTGAGATCGGCGATCGATTCCACGGCGTTCACCACCTGCAGCACCATCTCCTCGCTGGCGTTGTATTCGCTCAGGGTGCCGCTCAGCACGAAAGCGATCACGAAGGTGGCGGCCCCGAACAGGGCACCGGTGAGGGAATCAAAAGCCCACAGCTCCCAGCCCAGCCGATGCATGCCCACCTTGGCCAGGGCAAACAGGGCGGTGAAGGGCAGCACGGTGCGAAAGAGCCGCCACTTGGCCATTGTTCACAGCACCACACCCAACCAACCTAACGAACACCATTGGCTTGAGACAACGCAAGACTTTCGCTGTCTCGATGAAGCCCTTTCCTGATGGCTGCGGCTGGTCTCAGCCGGGCAAGCGCCAGTGCGGCGCGTCGATCCACCAGTCGCCTGTGCCGTAGGCCAGGCGCACCTGTTGGGACGTTCCCCTCTGTTCCAGCAGGGCCTCGATCCTCCAGCGCTCCCCTGGCTCCACGGGCACCAGCTGATGGGGCGCCAGCTCGCTGGAGGCACGGTTCTCCTTTTTCAAGAAGGTGTCCCTGATGGCTCTGATGAACATCGGAGTGGGGATGGTATCCCCTGGTGGCAGTTGCTCCAGGCCCTGCCGCCAGAGGGTTCCCTCGGCCTGCCGTCGCCGCCGCAGGCCAGCTTCCACGGGGCTGCCAGGGTTCACGGAGAGCATCAAGGCAGCAGGCACATCCTCCCAGCGTTTCTCCCGGAGCCGGCCGCTGATCGTGTTGAATCCTTCGGTGCCATAGAAACCCGCTCCTAGGTTGTAGGCAAAACTGCACAGGGCCGATCGCATCGGATCATTCATCTCCTGCCAGTAGGGAATGCTTCGGCTGATGGGTTCCCAATACGCCTCCTGCAGTTGCGCGGCGAACATCTGATCAGCGTCCTCTTGGCTGATCGCATCGGCTGGGCCGATGGGGCGTCCATCGGGATGGCGCGTGGTGCCCCAGCCGATGGTCCAGGGCTCCGCCAGGGTGAGGGGATCTGGATAGGCGTGCACCAAACCATCCGCCGGATCGATGCGGTGACAGCCCTCAAAGGTCTGGATCAGGGCGATGGCCTGAGGGGGAACCGTGCCTGCCATGGGGTCTCAGTTGTTCAACATCTTCAGCAGCAGGGCGCCTTCTCTGCCCTGCAGCTCCATCAGGCCCCAGCGCACATCCCAGGGAGCCTGGGTGTAGAGCCGCACCATGGCCGCCAGCAGCTGGGGTGGTGCCAGGGTGTTGGTGAGAAACCCGGTCCATTGTTCGCCGGGGAGATGGAAGAAGGTGTGGAAGTGATGGCGCAGCCGCGCCTCATCGAAACGCATCAGTTTCTCCAGCCCGA
>JBJTQT010000093.1:0-10139 GCA_046075745.1 Cyanobium sp.
GTGCGCCCGGTGAAGATCACATCGTCGACCAGCACCAGTTCACGGCCGTCAAGATCGCCGGGCAGCTCGGTGGGGGTCGCCAGGCGGGTTCCCACCCGATCAAGATCGTCGCGATGGAACGTGGGATCGAGACTGCCGCTCTCGATCCGGTGGCCGCAGAGCTGCTCGAGGTGGCCGGCCAGAACCCGGGCCAGGGCCACGCCGCGCGTGGGGATCCCCACCAGGATCAGCTGGCGGCTGTCGGTCACGCTTTCCAGCACCTGGGAGGCCAGGCGGTTGAGCGTGCGGTTCAGGGCCTCGGCGGAGAGGATTTCAACGCGCTCTGAAGCCATGGCAGCTCTGCCGGGCCGTGATCGTAGGGAGCTCCGGCCGGGTAGTCCAGCAGCAACGACGTGTCGCGCTGCGTGTGCACAAAAGCTGACGGGTGCGGGATCGCCCTGGGATCCGCGCCGCACGCAAGGTAAGTTGGACTTGGAATGAGTTGCGGAAGCGAGGCAGGACCAACCGGGTGACAGCTGTTCCGTCCAGAGAAAAGGATTCCAGCACGGGATCAGGCCGCGACAGCAGTCGACTGGAACCCGATGCCCCCGCCTCGATCAACGCCGGATCAGCCGGCATTGCGCCAGTGGTGCTCTGCATCCTCGACGGCTGGGGCTACCGCCACGACGACGATCACAACGCCATCCGCGCCGCCGACACGCCGGTGATGGATGCCCTGTGGCATGCCTACCCCCACACACTGATCCAGGCCAGCGGTGCGGATGTCGGCCTGCCCGACGATCAGATGGGCAACTCCGAGGTGGGCCATCTGACCATCGGCGCCGGCCGGATCATCCGCCAGGAGCTGGTGCGCATCGGACAGGCCGTGCGCGACGGCAGCCTGGCCGCCAATGCCGAGCTCAACAGCCTGGCCGATCGCCTGCTGAGCAACGGCCGCAGCCTGCATCTGATCGGCCTCTGCTCCGACGGCGGCGTGCACAGTCACATCGACCACCTGGGCGGACTGCTGCGCTGGGCCGCCGCAAGGGGTCTGAGCGACGTGTGCGTCCACGTCATCACCGATGGCCGCGACACCCCCACCCACAGCGCCCCGGGCTTCCTGGCGACGATCGAGCAGCAGATCGCCGAGGCGGGTGTCGGTCGCATCAGCACCCTCTGCGGTCGCTACTGGGCGATGGACAGGGACAACCGCTGGGAGCGCACCGAACGGGCCTACCAACTGCTCACCCAGACCGGTGAGGTCTGCGGCCAGACGCCCCAGGACGTTCTCAGCGCGTCCTACGCCGAGGACATCACCGACGAGTTTCTGGAGCCCACCCGCCTGAACCCGGGCACGATCAGTCCCGGTGACGGCGTCATCTGCTTCAACTTCCGGCCCGATCGGGTGCGTCAGCTGATTCGTGCGCTCACCTGCGCTGATTTTGCTGGATTTCCCAGGGAGCGTATCGATCCTCTGCATGTGGTGACCTTCACCCAGTACGAGCAGGGGTTGCCCGTGGCCGTTGCTTTTCCCCCTGAATCCTTGGATGGTTTGCTGGGGCAGGTGGTATCAGAACATGGCCTACGCCAGTTCCGGACGGCGGAAACCGAAAAATATCCGCATGTTACCTATTTCATGAATGGCGGCATTGAGCAGGCTTTCCCCGGCGAAGATCGCCATTTGGTGCCCTCGCCCCGGGTTCCCACCTACGACATGGAGCCGGAGATGTCAGCGGAAAAACTCACGGCCAGTTGTATTGCTGCGATCAACAAGGGGATTTATTCCTTGGTCGTGATCAACTACGCCAACCCTGACATGGTGGGGCATACCGGCCAGATGGAGGCCACGGCCAAGGCCATCGCCATGGTGGATCATTGCGTGGGCCAGCTCATTGAGGCCACCACCCGAATGGGGGGCACATTGTTGATCACCGCTGACCATGGCAACGCCGAGGTGATGCAGAGCCCCGATGGCCGCCCTTGGACGGCCCACACCACCAACCCGGTGCCCGTGATTCTTGTGGAAGGAGAAAAGCGCCAGTTGGTTGGCCATGCCACTGATGTGAAGCTGCGGGAGGGTGGCGGTCTGGCTGATATCGCCCCTACCCTATTGGCGATTCTGGGCCTTCCCAAGCCTGAGCGGATGAGCGGAGAATCCCTGATCCAGGCAGCGGGTTCCCCGGTTGGCACCGATGTGCCCTCCCAGCCCATGAGGGTCTGACCCCTAAAGTCGTTGCATGCTTAAAAACGCCTTGTCCTGGCTCTGGATGCTGAGTGGCATTCTCCTTGTGATCAGCATTCTCCTGCACAGTCCCAAAGGCGATGGCCTTGGTGGCCTGGTGTCAGGGGGGAGCGGCATGTTCACCAGTGCCCGCAGCGCTGAAGCCACCCTCAACCGCATTTCCTGGACTTTGTTGGCCCTCTTCATGGTCCTGGCCGTCATTCTGAGTGCCGGCTGGGTGGGGTAGCTCGCTGTGAGTCAGCCAGGTCGTCGTGCGCTGCTTCGTTCAGGATTGAGATCTTTTGCCATGGCGTTTGGATCCATGCCTCTCTTTGGCTGGGCCAGAGGAGCGCAAGCTGCCTCCAAAGCCAGTGATCCCCGCTGGGATCTGAGTGAGACCGAGTGGAAGCGGAGGCTTTCGCTTGAGGCCTACAAGGTGCTCCGCCAGGAGGGGACGGAAGCCCCCTTCAGCTCCCCCTTGAACAAGGAGAAGCGGGACGGTGTGTACCGCTGCGCAGGTTGCCGCCTGGCGCTCTTTTCATCCGCCGCGAAGTTTGAGAGCGGCACCGGCTGGCCCAGTTTCTGGCAACCACTGCCGGGAAGCCTCGCCACCAAGGTCGATTTCAAAATCCTGGTGCCTCGTACGGAATATCACTGCCGCCGTTGTGGAGGCCATCAGGGTCATGTGTTCAAGGATGGACCAAAGCCCACAGGCCTGCGCTACTGCAACAACGGCGTGGCCCTTCTGTTCGAGCCAGGCGGCAAGGGAACCTGACGCTTTTTCACGGGCTCCATTGCGGAAGGTTGCCGGCGGTAGAGCTGCGCTGAAAACCTGCGAAAATCTTTGCAATCCATCCTTGTGCTGTAGGCATGGGCAGCCCCATCAGCAAAGATACCTTCCTGGAACGTGCTCGGGCACGCTTTGCTGAGCACTATGACTACAGCCAGATTCTTTACAAGAGCTATAAAACCCCCGTCCTGATCCGTTGCACCCTCCATCCGGTGAAACTGATCTCCATCACACCGGAAAAACATCTGCAAACCAGCGGTGGTTGCAAGTACTGCCTGCGGGAGAGTCGCATTCGCATGCTCGAGCGCGAGCTTCAGCGCGCACCTGCTCTTCGGGAGGATGGCTCTCTGCTGCCCCAGCCCACCCTGAGTGAGGCCCCAGGCACCTGAGTCCCTCTATGGCAGGTGTGTCCTGTCGATCGCTCCTGGCGCTGGCCTTGCTCACCACCTGCGCCGGTGCGGTTCAGGCCGCTGATCCTGAGGCCTGTCGCGAGCTGCGGGTCCGTAGGGATGCACTGGCCACCCGGGCGATGGAGGAGGAACTGGCCTTGGTGCGCACCTTCCGGAACCGAATCTGTCCCCGTTTGGCCAGCCAGGCAGAGGGGGCCAATGCCAGAGATCAGCGCTACGAACCGCTGGATTACGCCAGCTGGAATCAGTGTCGCCTGGAGGCTGAGCAGCAATTGGAGCACAGCCGTGCCGTGCTTCATCGCAACAGGCAGGCCTTGACGTTCTACAGCAAGGTGGGTGCAGAACTGGCCGAGCAGGCCGACCAGATCAGTGCTGCCATGAAGGCTCAGGGTTGTCCTTGAAGGGAGGCCATGGCCATGGAACCATTGGTTTGCACCAAGGCAGTGAGGCGATCGCGGGGATCGTTCTCCACGCGGGTCACGGTGACGGGCTGATTCCCGTATAAGGCTTCGCCAGCCGTCTGCAGATCGGATTGAATCGCTGCAAAGGCTTCAGCGGTATTGGGGGCCCGGAGGCGGTCGTTGGCCTGATAGAGGAAGCTGCCCCCGTTGAAGTGCAGCTGCCCGCCCAGACGTTGATCCGCTTCCAGAAGGGTGCCGAAGAGTGCCAGGCGTCTGGCCAGATCGAGGATCCGCTCCTGGTTTGAGGAACCGCCACCAAGCTTGCGTTGGCCAGAGAGGCCAAACTGGCCCCCACCATGCTCCATGGCGTAATTGATTTCATGGCTGATCAGCATGATTCCAGGGCCCTGGGGCACATGCCGATAATCAGCCACATCAATCAAGGTGCCGGGCAGTGTTTTGCATCGGATCCACTCGTGAAAGATCCGGATGAGGGTGGCTTCATCCAGGTTTGTGGGGTGGGCAAGGAATTTCAGGCAGAAACGCTCGACATCCATTGGGCAACGTGACCTTGGTTCAGGGCAGGGAAAGGGTTGGGGGGCTGGGAGGCAAGGCTGCAGCTAGCTGCTCACCGGTTGCTTCTGCTGGTACCAACGATGAAAGGCCTCAGGGGAGCCGATCCCTGACTGCAGCATGCGGGAGTGGCATTCGTAGGCCGCTTCGATGAACAGGCGCGCTTCTTCCACGGCCTGCTTGGCCCGGTCCAGAGAGGAGGGATCCTGACGGCTGTCGTAGGCATTGAACAGATAACTGGCAAACTTGCCCCGCACAAAGGGGTCGAAGAAAAGCTCCGTGTCGTAAAAGTAGCGTCGGAAGTCGTTCACAATCACCTCAGGATCATCCGGAATATCCACATCCGGAACCTTCAACAGTGCCTGAGCCGCCTTCAGCATGGCGGCCAAGGCCTTGTCGGCCGCTTTCTGAACATTTCCGTTGTCGCCGCTGGCTTCGAGGAGCAATGTGGCATCGAAGTTCAGGCTTTCGGCCATGGCCACATCGAAATTGGTCAGGGACACCACTTCGCCAGCGCACTCACCAATGCCGATGTCGCCGATGGTGTATTCCCTTGCATCGCCCCAGTCGGTGTAGAAGGATTGATCCACGGCATAGGGGGGAACCTCAGTGAAGGGCTGGACGCGGTCCTTGATTTCCTTCTTGCCGATGCGATTGACAAACTGAGGAAACTTTTCGCCCTGCTGCTTTTCCTTCAGATACAGATCCAGGAGGAAATCCACCACCTCCGGCACCCGTTTGGTTGGGATCACTCCCAGGGATTGGCCGTAATGGGCGGCGTTGTTTCCCCACTCCCCACCCAGAATCAAATGGAGATGGGGCACCCGGTGACGATCGATCAGCCGGTTTGAGCCGTAGAAACCGATTTCCGCCACCGTGTGCTGGCTGCAGGAGTTGAAACAGCCACTCACCTTGATGCGGATGTCCTTCACAGCCTCGTCGTACTGGAAGCCCTTGTGGGCCAACCTTTGGCGGAGTTCACCGGCCAGCCCTCTGGAGCTTGCGATGCCGAGTTTGCAGGTGTCCGTGCCTGGGCAGGCCGTCACGTCGGCGATGGTTTCAGCGCCGGGGGTGTGGAGCTGCAGCGCCTTGAGAGCCAGGTAGAGCGCTGGCAGATCCGCTTGGTGGATCCAACGCAGCAGGAGATTTTGCTCCACGGTGGTGCGGGTGGCATCGGGGGTGAAGCGCCGGGCCACATCCGCGAGCCCCCGCATCTGCGGAGCGGTGAGATCCCCCAGGGGCAGGTTGATGCTCACGCACACGAAACCGTCCTGGCGTTGCTGGTAAACGTTGGTGGAGCGCCACTGCTCGAAGGGAGAAGCATCAGCCCCGAGGTCGATCAGCTGGCCTTCGGACACCGGTCTGGGGTGCCCTTGTTCCGTGTATCGGGGGATGGTCTTGAGCCACTGGGTCCATTCCGGATCCTCTTCCAGCAGGGCGCGCTCTTCCATCACGAGGCGGCGGAATTCGTCGATGCCCAGTTTCTGGACGAGGAATTTGATGCGCGCCTTATTGCGATTCTTCTTTTCGCCCAATCGGGCGTAGACCCTGGAAATGGCCTGCGAAAGGGGAAGCAGCTCCTCTGGGGGAATGAACTCTGCGAACAATTTGGCCAGATGGGGAACGGCACCGAGCCCCCCTCCCACGTAGAGGTCGAAACCGATCTCCTCCCTGCCCTCCGTGGTTCGTTTACGAGCGATCAACCCCAGGTCATGCATGTAGGTGAGGCCGCAGGGGTTGTGAGCGCAGCCTGAAAAGGCGATCTTGAATTTGCGGCCGAAGTCCTGAACGTCCCTGTGGCCTAGAAAATAGTTGGCGGTTTCATTGGCATATCCTGTGACATCAAAGGCTTCATCTCGGCAGACGCCCGCAAGGGGGCAGGCTGTGACGTTGCGAACGGAATTTCCACAGGCTTCTCTGGTGGTGATGCCCACGGCCGCCAGCCGGCGGTGCATGTCCGGAGTATCTTCCAGGGAGATGAAATGCAGCTGGAAATCCTGCCGGGTGGTCACATGAAGGATGTTGTCTGAATATTCCTCAGCGATATCAGCCAACACTTCCATTTGCTCAGCACTCAAGCCTCCGTAGGGAATCTTGATCCTTTGCATCCCTGGAGCTTCCCATTTTGTTTCGGGACCTTTGGTCAGTTCGGGGTGGGGAAAACTGATCTCCTGAGTTGTTTCTCCATCATGGCGATAACCGTTGTCGTAGCGCTGCCCATAGGCACCCCGACGCAGACGCAATTCAGCGAACACCTTGTCCTCAATTTTCCCCTGGCAACGAAGAACCATCTGATTTTCGAAGGTATCGATCTCCTCGGCCATCTGCGGGGGGATCCTGTCGGCCAGTTTTGCTTTCCAGGATTGAGGCTGAAGTGTTGTCATGCTTTGTTTATCTTGATTGGAAAATGATTGGAAAAGTCTGGTTTGGATGCCATGAATGACAGTGGCTCCATGCTAGTTGGCGGGGTTGGGGAGGCCGGCCGCGAACACCGTGCTTTAGCAGTCTTTTAACATTCGCTTCGGCTGTCGCTAGCGTTTTGAAGCAGACAACCCCCATTCAGCATGAGCGATGAGGGCCATTCCTCCAGGCAAGTGCTGAGCCTGAAGCCCAAGGATGTGGTGCTGGTGCGCCACGGGGAGACGGCCTGGAGCAAGTCAGGTCAGCACACCGGAGCCACCGACATCCCCCTCACACCCCCGGGGGAGGCTGCGGCCAAGAGACTGGCCCCCGTTCTGGGATCCCTTCCCTTCACTCGCGTGCTCGCCAGCCCGCTGCAGCGGGCCAGGCACACCTGTGAACTGGCCGGTTTCTCGGACCGGATGGAACTCGATGCTGACTTGATGGAGTGGAACTATGGGGCCTATGAGGGCCTCACCAGTTCTGAGATCGTTGCCGGTGCGCCGGATTGGCTGGTGTTTCGCGATGGCTGTCCCCAGGGCGAAAGCCCTGATCAGGTGGCTGCCCGGGTGGATCGGGTGATCGCGCGGTTGCGAGGGGGCGAGGGGCCGGTGCTGGTGTTCGCCCATGGCCATCTCTTGCGGGTGCTGGTGGCCCGCTGGCTGGGGTTGCCCCCCTTGGCCGGGAGCCACTTCATTCTGGATACTGCCACGCTCAACGTGCTTAGCGACTATCGCGGCATCCCGGCCCTGGCCTGTTGGAATGTGCCTCCCCTTGGCTGATAGGGCGACAAAAAGGGAGGGCAGAAGCCCTCCCTGAGTGGTTCTGATGGATTGACTCAGACCGTGGATCTCAAAAGAGATCAGTAGTCGAAGTCGCCACCGCCCATGCCGCCTCCGGCAGGAGCAGCTTCCTTCTTCTCGGGCAGATCGGCCACGATGCACTCGGTGGTGAGCACCATGCCGGCGATGGAGGCGGCATTCTGCAGGCCGGAGCGGGTGACCTTGGCTGGGTCAACGATCCCGGCAGCGAGCATGTCCACGTATTCGCCGGTGGCAGCGTTGTAGCCCTCGTTGAAGGGCTTGTTGCGCACGTGCTCAGCGATCACGGCCCCGTTGGCGCCAGCGTTTTCAGCGATGCGCTTGAGGGGGGCGTTGAGCGAGGCCGCCACGATCTGGGCGCCGATCAGCTCCTCACCCGACAGGTTGGCAGCGGCCCATTCCTCGAGCACGGGGCCGAGGTGCGCCAGGGTGGTGCCTCCGCCTGGCACGATGCCCTCCTCAACGGCCGCTTTGGTGGCGTTGATGGCATCTTCCAGCCGCAGCTTCTTGTCCTTCATTTCGGTTTCGGTGGCCGCACCCACTTTCACCACGGCCACGCCACCGCTGAGCTTGGCCAGACGCTCCTGCAGCTTCTCCTTGTCATAGGAAGAATCGGTTTCCTCCATCTGGGAGCGGATCTGCTCACAGCGGGCCTTCACCGCCGCCTCGTTGCCTTCGGCCACGATGGTGGTGGTGTCCTTGTTGATCGTGATCCGCCGGGCAGTGCCGAGGGAGTCGATCTTGGCGTTCTCCAGCTTGAGGCCGGCGTCTTCGGTGATCAGCTGACCGTTGGTGAGAACGGCGATGTCCTCGAGCATGGCCTTGCGGCGATCACCGAAGCCAGGGGCCTTCACAGCGGCCACGTTGAGCACGCCGCGCAGACGGTTCACCACCAGGGTGGCGAGGGCTTCCTTCTCGATGTCCTCGGCGATGATCAGCAGAGGCTTGCCGGTGCGGGCGATCTGCTCGAGCACAGGAACGAGGTCCTGAACGAGGGCGATCTTCTTGTCCGTGATCAGGATGTAGGGCTCTTCGAGCACCGCTTCCATCCGCTCGGTGTCGGTGGCGAAGTAGGGGGAGATGTACCCCTTGTCGAAGCGCATGCCCTCGGTGACCTCCAGCTCGGTGGTCATCGATTTGCCCTCCTCGAGGGAGATCACACCCTCCTTGCCCACCTTATCCATGGCGTCGGCGATCATGCGACCCACCTCTTCGTCGTTGCCGGCGGAGATGGTGCCCACCTGGGCGATGGCGTTCGAGTCGGAGATCGGCTTGGCGTGCTCCTCGATCTTCTTGACCAGGAAGTCGGAGGCCTTGTCGATGCCCTTCTTCAGGGTGATGGCGTTGGCGCCGGCGGCCACGTTGCGCAGACCGGCCTTGACCATGGCGTGGGCCAGGACGGTGGCGGTGGTGGTGCCGTCACCGGCGGCGTCGTTGGTCTTGGAGGCGGCCTGACGGATCAGGGCGACACCGGTGTTCTCGATGTGATCCTCGAGCTCGATCTCCTTGGCGATGGTGACGCCGTCGTTAATGATCTGAGGAGCGCCGAACTTCTTCTCGAGCACCACGTTGCGGCCCTTGGGGCCGAGGGTGACGGCCACGGACTCGGCCAGGATGTCGATGCCTTTCTCGAGGGCGCGGCGGGCCTGCTCGTTGTAAATGATGCGCTTGGCCATGGGAGGCGTTCTCGCGGTTGGAGGTGTGGAAAGGGTGTTGCCGGCCTGGGGGACCTCAGGCAACGGCAGAAGAGGTCGTGGTCACCGATGCAGCGTGGGCTGAGTCAGCGGTGACCTGATCAGCGGCGACCCAGATCAGCAGTGGGTCGCGCGCTGCGGGTCGCTCAGTTGACGACGGCCAGGATGTCCTTCTCGGAGAGCAGCACGTACTCATCGGAGCCGAGCTTGATGTCGGTGCCGGCGTACTTGCTGTAGAGCACCTTGTCGCCCACGCTCACTTCAGGAGCCTGGCGGGTGCCGTCGTCATTGCGCTTGCCGGGGCCCACCTGCACCACCTCGCCCACCTGGGGCTTTTCCTTGGCGGTATCGGGCAGAAGGATGCCACCGGCGGTCTTCTCCTCGGACTCGGAGACCTTGATGAAGATGCGGTCGCCGAGGGGCTTGACGGTGGAAACGCTGAGAGAAACAGCAGCCATGGATGGAATGCGGTAAGGGTTGCGAAACCATTGGCGTGGCGCCAATGACGCTGCCAAGAAAGCGGCGCTCGCGCGCCGTTGGACCGCGAGTTGGCACTCGCATGTCCTGAGCGCCAAGCTATGGACCCGGGGCACCCTCTCACAACCCGAAGCCGGGGTCGGTTGACCGAACCGCGGGGTACGGGCCGGCCGCAGCGCCGCTGGATCAGGCCCCTGGCGCCACTGCGGCGGCCTCGCCAGGCGGTTCCAACGAAGTGGTAAGGTTGCGCCGCTTCAAGCGGGATTGGTCCCGCTGCGCGTCCCCCGCGACTTCTCCCATAAATGGCTGCTGCTACTGCCACCGGCACCAAAGGCATCGTCCGGCAGGTGATCGGCCCGGTTCTCGACGTTGA
>JBJTQT010000094.1:0-7733 GCA_046075745.1 Cyanobium sp.
CCAGAAGAGGATCAAAAAGCAATCGCCCACATCCTCGGCACCCTTGACGACAAGATCGAATTGAACCTCCGGTTGGGTGTCGCTGTCCCTCAAAAGGGCTGATCAGGCGCACCCAGCGAAACGCTCCCTGGATGCCCTACAGGTTACCCAGCTAGGTCGGTTGGTCCGGCCAGAGCTGGCCTGAATGGCCCTGCGCATCCTGTGCGCAACCCAGGCAACCACCCCTGCTGACCCCCGGGGTTTTGCGCACATCTTGCGCACATCACCCCAAAATGGCCAAAAAAGAAGGCCCTCGGAAACCCCGAGAGCCCTTGCAGCAACTGGATCGGGGCGACAGGATTCGAACCTGCGACCTAGTGCTCCCAAAGCACCCGCGCTACCAAGCTGCGCCACGCCCCGACGGCGAGCTCAAATCATAAGGGGCTCCCAGGGCGGCCCTTGCGCTTGCTGGGGGGGTGGGTAGAACGGCACGACCTTGGGAGTTTTACCCATGTGGCGGCTGACGTCGGTGGTTTTCGCGGCAGTTCTGGCGGCCCCCTGGGGACTGCCAGCCGAGGCGCAGGCGCGGGAGGCCGAGGTGAGTGATCTGGGCAGCAATTCGATCTTGCCTGCTGCTCTGCGGGAGTTTTACAGCCCCACGCCTGAGAGTTTTGCTGAGCGTGCTGCCCCCGGGAGCCAGGGATCTTCTGGATTGCCAGGGCTTGAGGCCGGTGGCGGCAAAGGCGTGATGCCCACCCTTGGCTATCCCATCAATCAGGCCCCGATCGAAATCAGTCCTTTCGGGATGCGCTACTCCGAATCCCGGGGCGCTTGGAAGATGCACACCGGCATCGACCTGATCGTCACCGAGGGGACGCCAGTGCTCGCTACCGCCAATGGAACGGTGGTGCTGGTGGATGAGGTGAGTGGGTATGGACTCACGGTGGTGGTGGATCACGGCGGAGGCTGGCAGACCCTCTATGCCCATCTGTTCGAACTGGCCGTGAAGCCCGGAGACCGCGTGCACCGTGCCCAACCGCTCGGGCGTGTCGGAGAGACAGGACGGGCGAGCACGCCCCACCTCCATTTCGAGATCCGCCAGCGACGCGGGAACCGCATGGTGGCGCTGGACCCGGCACCGCTCCTGCGGCCACAGGTGCCGGGAGCGGTTGTGATGGGTCGCTAAGGGCCAGACTGGGCTTGTCCTGTCGTCAGTCCATGGCCGTTCCTCCCCTGGCCCTCCGTCAACGGCTGTACATCCTGGCCGTGGTTGCTCTGCCGCTCCTGGTTTTGGCCTACTGGCTCAACGGTCAGGGGTTCTTTTCGTCGCCCTGACACCAGTCTCCCTAAAACCAGATCCGCATCGGCAGCTCACAGAGATCCCGCTCACTGTCCCCCACCCACTGGCCCAGCCCCCTGGCATGGCGCAGTGCCGCACGAAGAAGCGCGAAGGCATCCAGAAGATCGTCATCCGCCACCATCCGCCGGGGCAGTTGACCCCGCCAGCGCTCAAACTCCCCGGGGAAGAGGCTGTTCACCAGCGCCAGGCGCTGGCTGCGGCCTGCGGGCGTGGCCTTGCCGTGATCCAGCGGCACATTCCCGTTCCAATGGCGGAAGCACAGCTCCGGATGGGCCTCCACCAGACAGGTCCTCAGGGAGGTGTTCTGCTGCAGGAGACCATCCACCTGTCGGATCTTGGCCAGCAGATGAAAGCTCTGCAGGCTCAGGCCACGGCCTTGCAAATCGCGGGAGAGGGCATTGGCCTCCGCGTAACTGTTGGCCGCGAGCACAGGCCGCAGCGGTGCGGGGAACACACTGCTCCGCCGCGCTCCCAGCAGGGCCCGAGCCTGGCGATCACAGGGGCGTTGCCCCTTCTCCGCCAGCCCGATGGGAATGTCGATGGCGGTGAGGGGCGGTGGGCTGGGCCCTGCCACCAGACTCTCGGCTTCTCCATGGACCGACGCTTCCACGGCGAGGAGAGGGTTTGTCTCCTGCTCAGGCAGACGACAGCGGAGGCTCAACCAGCCACCCTTGCAGCCGTCGACCCCCTGCAGCCACCGACCGGGCTCAAAGGCCCGGATGGGATAGGTCGGGGTGATCACGGGAGATGCTCACGATTCCGGGAGCAAAGAGAAACACCGTGTCGCCAAGCCGTTCGGACTGGCCATCGATGGCATAGACACCGCCGGACACAAAGTCGATGATGCGTTGCGCCTCTTGTGGATCCAGGGCCTCCAGATGAAGCACGACGGTCTTGAGGTGCTGCACGGCAACCACCGCTTCGGTGGCCTCTTCGAAACGGGTGGGGCACAGCACCACCACCTCGGGCGACCAGTTGCCGAATGCTGATTCCATGGCGCCACCGACCTCGACGCTTTGCGAAAGATTAAACGGCGATGGATTCACTCTTGTCTCAGCAGCATTGGACCCTTCCTGGGCTTGCCCTGCAGCTCTGGCCGGCCTGGCTGCAAGGCACATCCCTGGATCCCCTGGAGCTGCAGCACCATCTCCAGGGCGAGATGCCCTGGCAGCAACCCATGGTCACTGTCTATGGCAAGCGTCATCCGGTGCCACGCCTCACCTGCTGGGTGGGCGATCCGGGCTGCAGCTACACCTACAGCGGCCTGAAGGAGACTCCCCTGCCTTGGACCCCACCTCTCACCAGGGTGCGGCAGCTCCTGGAGGACCATCTGGAGGTGGGCTTCAACAGCCTGCTACTCAACCGCTATCGGGACGGCCGGGATCGGATGGGCTGGCATGCGGATGATGAACTGGAGCTGGCCGTTGGCCATCCCATCGCCTCCTTGAGCCTGGGGGCGTCCCGCCCCCTGCGCTTCAGGCCCCGACCAGGGCCCCGGGCAGGAGCTGCAGCTGAGTTATCCCCGTTGGCGCTGGATCTGCACCACGGGGATCTGCTGGTGATGCACGCCCCAACCCAGAGCCATTGGCAACACGCCCTGCCCGCCCGCTTGAAGCTGCGCGGGGAGCGGCTCAATCTCACCTTCCGTCAGATCACCCTGGCCCCATCGTCCTGAGCCCGTGCTGCCCTAGCCCAGCCAGGCCACCGCATCGATTTCCACCCGTGCCCCCTTCGGCAGGGCGGCCACCTGCACACAGGCCCGTGCCGGTGCCACCCCCGCACCAAAGAGGTCGCTGTAGAGAGCATTCACGGTGGCGAAGTCCGCCAGATCCACCAGATACACCGTGGTGCGAACCACCTGGGCCGGCCCGGCGCCTGCGGCCTGCAGCACCGCCTGCAGATTGGCGAGCACCTGGCGGGTTTCGCTGCGCACATCCCCTGCTCCCACCAGCACACCGGTGTTGGGATCCAGGGCGATCTGCCCGGAGCAGTGGAGCCAGCCCCCTGCCCTGACGGCCTGGTTGTAGGGCCCCACCGGAGCCGGGGCCGCTGCGGTGTTCACCGCCACTGGATCAGACGTCACGGATGGACCTTCGCCGTTGCAGGATGCATGGAGCGAGCTTATGGCGCCGTTTGCCTGCCCCCTCCGCTCCGCCGGGCCCGCGGTTGACCGTGCAGGACCTCTGGCACCGCTACCCAGGAACGCCTCCGGACGGTTGGACGCTCCAGGGCTTCAGCCTGACCCTCGGCCTGGGTGAACTGGTGGGTCTGCTGGGGCCTTCCGGCTGTGGCAAAACCACCCTCCTGCGGTTGATCGCCGGCTTTGAAACGCCAGCCCGCGGCACCATCTGCCTGGATGGCCAGGAGGTGGCCGGTGCCCATCGCTGGGTGCCGCCCGAAAAGCGGGGGGTGGGCATGGTGTTTCAGGATTACGCCCTCTTTCCTCACCTGGATGCCTGGCAGAACGCCTGCTTCGGTCTCATGCCGAACGGAGCTGGCAGAGCCCATCAGCGTGGGGTGAGTCAGCACCGTGAGCGTGTGATGTGGCTATTGGAGTTGATGGGCCTGGGCGGGCTCGAGCAGCGCTATCCCCATGAGCTCTCCGGTGGTCAACGGCAACGGCTCGCCCTGGTGCGGGCCCTGGCGCCCGGCACGTCCCTGGTGTTGCTCGATGAACCCTTCTCCAATCTGGATGTGGAGGTGAGGCTGCGGCTGCGCAGTGAGTTGCCGGAGGTGCTCAACCGCTGCGGGGCCTCCGGATTGCTGATCACCCATGATCCGGAGGAGGCCATGGCCATCTGTGATCGGGTGGCGGTGATGCAGGCCGGGGAGCTGCACCAGATCGGCCAGCCCCAGGAGCTGCTTGGCCATCCAGCCACTCCCTTCGTGGGGCGCTTCGTGCTGCAGGCCAATACCGTTCCCGCCGATCTGGAGGGTGGCCTGGTGCAGACCGCCCTGGGGGCCCTGCAGGTGTCGGAGGGTGCGCCGCTGGGTGGGGTCGCTCCGGATGGGCCGTGCGACGTGCTGCTCCTCCCGGAGGGGCTGGCTTTCGTGCCCCATCCGGAAGGAGACGCCTGGGTGCTGGGCCGGGAATTTCAGGCCCAGGACTGGGCCTATTTGGTGCAGTGGGGAGAGCAGCGGTTTCGGCTGCGTCTTGCCCTCGATCGGGTGTATCCCCGAGGCCAGAGGGGCACGTTGCAGCTGCAGCCCAACGCCTCGGGCTGGCTGTTCCCCGGTGGCCAGCGGCTGGGGGCCATCGGCTCCACTGATCTCGATCAACGCTGATGGGTGGGGCTCGGCCCCTGGAGTGCCCGCCGATCAAGCTGCCCCGCATAGGGACCAAAGCCCTGCAGGCAGGCCGCACCGCAATGGCTTCCAAGGCTGATCGCCTCGGCCAGGGGCCATCCCGCCGCCAGTGCCGCGCTCACCCCAGCGGCGAAGGAATCCCCCGCGCCGTAGGCATCCACCAAAGGACTTTGGAGGACTGGGGCGCGGAAGGCTCCTCCCGGTTCGGCGGTGCTGCCTGCGGCCGCCTCGGTGGCAATGCGCAGCCGGGTCGGTGGATCGGGCTGTTCAGGGGGGATGGCCTCCGCAGGGTCCAGATCGCTCCTGATGAGGGCATCGAGCACCACGCCGCTCTCCTGCAAAACCGGCCAGCGCACCCGGGGCGTGGCGGCCAGCATCCGGCTGCTCCTGGCCAGTTGTAATCCCTCCGCATCGGTGGCGGTGACGAAGACACCTGCTGTGTGCTCCAGCAGGCCCCAGGGCAGGTTGTCCGCGGCGCAGGGCATCAGCCGCTCCCCCAGCACGGTGATGGTGCGCTCCCCTTGGTCATCCACCCAACTGACGCCCCGGCGGGTGGGGGACTCCCGCCAGGCCACGTGCAACTGCACGCCCATGGCTTCCAGCCGGCCAGCGGCCTCCTCACCGGCCCGATCCCGCCCGAGGGATGTGAAGAAGGCCACCGGCCTGCCCGTGAGCCGGGCCATCTGAACAGCCACCACAGCCCCGCCCCCGGCGGGCAGCTCCATCCCCTCGCTCGCCCGGCAGATCATTCCCGCAGTGGGGATCTCGGGCACCCGCAGAAAAGTGACCACTTCCACATGGCCCACCACTGCCAGCGGCAGGGGGGGCAAGGGGGGCAGTTGCTGCAGGGGCACCAGGGCCCGGCGGCCCGTTTCAGACGGGGGAGCGTCAGCCATGCCAGCCATCCTTGTGGGCACGGAGCCTGGCCAGCTCATTGGCATCGGCTGCCTGCACGAAGAGATTGGAGCGCCTTTCCAGGCCCACCCGCGACGGAATCGTGGGGAGGCCCTGGCGACGGAGCGCCTGCACCTCCTCCAGCCGACGGGCGATGGCGCCGGAAGTGGGCTGGCAGGCAGCGGCCCAGCGCAGGTTGGATTCGGTGTACTCATGGGCACACCACACGCGGGTGTGATCCGGCAGGGCCATCAGCCGTTGCAGGGAGTGGTGCATCTGCTGGGCCGTGCCCTCAAACAGCCGTCCGCAACCACCGGCGAACAGGGTGTCGCCGCAGAAAAGCTCCTCCTGCTGATCCTGGGCCAGCGCCGGCAGGTGGTAGGCCACATGGGCGCGGGTGTGGCCAGGCACCTCCAGCACCCGCACCTCCCGGCCCAGGAGGGTGAAGGCATCCCCCTCGCTCACCCCATCGGTCTGGAAGGGGATGCGGGAATGATCCGAAGCAGCGGCAAACACCCTCGCCGCGGGCCAGGTGCGCAGCAGCTCTGGCGTGCCGCCGATGTGATCGCTGTGGTGGTGGGTGTGCAGGATCGCGATCAGCTGGAGGTCCTGCCCCTCCAACCAGGCCCTGACAGGTTCGGCAACCGCTGGATCCACCACAATCGCTTCCCCGTTCCTGTCGTTCTGGAGCATGAAGACATAGTTCTCCTTCAGCACGGGAAGGGCCGTGACAGCGGTGGCCACTGCTGAGGTCATCGGAACAGTCGGCAGCCGATGGAGCCTAGGAGGCCCAGGCGCCTCGATAGGCTCTGGGGATGTGCCTTCGCACGGTCTGACCGTGCTTGCCATGATCACCGTTGCCCTGGCCAAGGGTGCCCTCCTGGCTGATTCGATCGGCTGCTTCCAGCAAGCGGGTCTGGATTTCTCGGATCTCCTCAACCCGGATCATCGCCAGCTGATGGTGCCGAGCCGCTGTGGTCAGGCCAGGGCGCTGCTGGTGCGCAACGCGGATGTGCCGGTGTATGTGGCCTATGGCCAGGCCCAGCTCGGTGTGGTGGGAGAGGATGTGTTGCGGGAGCACCAGCTGCCGGTGGCCCCCCTTGTGGATCTGGGGTTTGGGGGCTGCCGGATGGCGGTGGCCGTCAAGGCCTCCAGTGGCTACCGGCGAGCGCTTGATCTTCCGGCCCATTGCCGGGTGGCCAGCAAGTTCACCCGCTGTGCCGAGGCGTTCTTCGAGCAGATCGACCTGCCCGTTGAACTCATCCACCTCACGGGCTCTGTAGAGCTCGGACCGCTCACGGGCATGTCTGAGGCGATCGTGGATTTGGTGGCCAGCGGCCGCACCCTGAAGGACAACGGATTGGTGGCCATCGAGGATCTGTTTGAGAGCACGGCTCGGCTCATCGGCCATCCCCTCACTCTTCGGCTCGATCAGGGTGAACTCCATGCCATTGTTGCGCGCCTGGCTGCCCTGGCGAAAGGGGCTCCACCCTCCCGTGGCACCACGGCCGCCAACGCGGCGCCGGCCGTGGTGCCCTCCTGATGGCCTCGCTCGATATCCGCCGGCTTCGCAGACTTCTCCCCTACCTCGCCCAGGACCGCCGCCGGCTGCTGCTGGCCCTTTTGCTGCTCATCCCCCTGGCCCTCGCCGGTGCCCTGCAGCCCCTGCTGGTGGGCCAGGCCATTGCCGTGCTCCGGGCTGAGCCTGTGCTCCCTTGGCTGAAAGGGCTGGCCGTGCCCCAGGCCCTCCGGATGCTGGTGGGTCTCCTTCTGTTGGCGGTGTTGGTGCGCCTCAGCTTGCAGGGCACCCAGAGCTACAACGTGCAGGTGGTGGGTCAGCGCCTCACCGCCCGGATCCGGGATGCGCTCTTCCGGCACGTGGTGGCTCTCTCCCTCCGCTTTCACGACAACACCCCCACCGGCAAGCTCGTGACCCGCCTCACCAGCGATGTGGAGGCCCTGGCGGAGGTGTTCGGCAGTGGGGCGGTGGGTCTTCTCGGGGATCTGGTGAGTCTGGTGGTGATCAGCATCACGATGTTGATGATCGAGTGGCGGCTGGGGCTGATCCTGATCGCTCTGCAGATTCCGGTCACCCACGGCATGCTCTGGCTGCAGCGGCGGTACCGCCGGGCGAACTACCGGGTGCGTGAAGAGCTGGGACAGCTCAACGCCGATCTGCAGGAGAACCTGCAGG
>JBJTQT010000095.1:0-8578 GCA_046075745.1 Cyanobium sp.
GAAGTGATGGCGCAGCCGCGCCTCATCGAAACGCATCAGTTTCTCCAGCCCGAAGCGGAAGAAGGCATGCTTCCAGCGCAGCTGGGGGCTCCAGAGGCCTTCCCAGGCGGCTTGCGCCAGCTCCTCACCGGCCAGGCCCGCCTCCAGGGCGTTGCTGATCGCCTGTGCCAGATCGGGCGCCCGCCGCAGCAGGCCGCCCACCATGTAGCCCGAGGCAGGATGCACCATCCCGCCGGCCCCGCCGAAGCCCACCACCCGCTGGCGCAGATCGGGCAGGGAGGGATTCATTGGAAAGAGGCAGAACTCCTCATGGAGCACCTCCCGCACCTGCACTCCCCGGTGGGCCAGGCGCTTGTGGAGGCGGGCCTGGAGCGTGGGGAAGGGCACGGGGGGCGCCAGGGCGAGGGAGGTTTCCTCCACAAAGAACACCCCGTCTCCCAGATCCATGGCATAGAGGAAGGTGGGTGGCTCCAGCCGTTCGGCCTCCGTGAGGTGATCGGGCCGATAGTCCATGAACACGAATTGGCCGGGGGGGATCGGATCGGCGCTGAAGCGCCCCACGATCCCGTAGGCGGCCTGGCCGGCCACGGCCCCATCGCTGCCCCGTTGCACAAATACCGGCTCGTGGCCCGTGGCATCCACCACCAGCCGGGCGTTGAGCTCCGCCTCGCCGCTGGTGCTCACGATGGAGGCGGAGGCCTCGTGGCGGATGGCCGTGGCCCGACCCCGGTGCCAGCTGATGCCGGCCCTGGAACCCAGGCCCAACCAATGCTCCTGCAGCGCTGCCTTGTCGAACAGCCCGTAGTCGCGTCCATGGTGGATCGTGCCTGCACCCTGACCTCCTGAGTCGCTGCCGCCGGCCCCGAAGTGGCTCACGGTGTCGCTCCAGCGGTGGGAGAGCAGGTGGCCCATGCCTAGGGCATCCACTTCCTCGGCCCAGATGCCGTAGGTGTTGGTCCATGGGGTGGTGGGCTCCAGGGGGGCGAGGGCGGCGACGCGCAGGCCCCTGCCCCCCAGCTCGCTGGCGATGGCCAGGGCAGCCGGGCCCGCCCCCAGCACCAGCACCTCACCGCTCCAACCCAGTGTGTCGTCGCCGCCCCCCACGCCTTCAGCTCAGGATCTCGATCCCATCCTCTCCTTCCTCGGTGCCGGTTGCCGTGGCGGCGGGGTTGGCCTGCTCGTCCTGCTTCAGGGCCGAGCCGATGGCCCGCAGCCGGGCTTCGAGCACCTCGCAGGAGGGGCAGGAGCCGCTCCTGCCATGGGCGTTCACCAGATCCGCCAGCAGGGAGAGCTGCTCCAGCGCAGATTCCCTCTCCCGAGGGGTGTTGCGGATGGTGGTAAAGGCGTCCCGATAGGTCTGCTCCACCTCGCGGGCTGCCCGGTCTCCTTTGGATCCCTTCGCCGCCAGGCGGCGATCCATCAGGCCGCACACCAGCTGAGCATCGGCATGGGCAATGCCGCTCCAGAAGGAGGCATCCTTCCGGGGGGTGTGGCGCAGCTGCTTTGCCAGGCTCTGCGCTTCCTCAATGGCCTCGGCATCGGGGGGATCGCAGAGCCCGCGCACCGCCCGCAGGGCCAGATGATTGAGCTGCTGGTAGGGATCCGTTTTGCCAGCCCGGCCATAGGCCGCGATGCTTGCGTTGAGGGGTTGGAGCACGGTGTCGAAGGCCTCAGCGGCCAGGGGGCCCGACGAGGCAGTGCCGAGGGAGCGGGCCCGCAGGGCGGCAAGCCGCTTGTAGGCGCTGCCCAGCAGGCCCTGCCACTCGGCGGGCCCCTCGCGCTCGCTTGGCTGGGCATCGCCTGAGGGGTTTGCGGACCCCAGCGGGATCAGCGCCTCCAGGCGTCGGATGGCGGTGAGCACCAGGGATTCGTCGTTGGTTTGCTCGCCCAGGCGCGCCTCCAGATTGGCCAGTTGCTCCAGGGCACGAATGGGCAGGCCATCGCCCTCCTGGTGATTGCGGATGGCCTCAAGGTAGGTGCGGCGGGCATCGTTCCTGCGGGAGCCACCGAGCGCGGCGTAGACATCCCCCTGGGCCATGCCGATCTCGGCATTGGCTCGCAGGTGGTCCGGCAGCTCACTCAGCACGGGATCCTCCTGCCTGTCCGCCGTCGCCTGACGGGTGATCCGCAACTCCAGTTGCCTGAGCTGATCGATCACCTCTATCGGCGCCACGGGCTCCCAGCGCTTGGCTCCAGGAGCGCCGGGAGAACTTCCCTGGCTGCGCGGGCCGGCCTCCGGGGCTTCCAGCTGATAGGCCGGGTCGCCATAGGCCTGATAGGCCCCCCAGGTGTTGCGACGGGGCCGCTCGGCATGGGCCTTCTTGCGCGCCTGGAAGACGGCCTCTCCGAAGGGCGTGCCGCTGAGCATGGCCCCATAGAACACCTGGGCGAACACCACCGCCGCCTGGTCGTCCACCGCCCAGCCACAGGCCACCACGGCCCGCACCCCCATCTCGATGAGCTGCCTGGCCACGCTGGCCGCTAGCCGGTTGAAGGCCACGGCTTCCCGTTTCACCGTGCCCAGATGGCAACAGTTGAGAAACACCAGATCAGGCACCACCTCCATGGCCTCGATCTCGGCGGCGGTGATCAGGATGCCGCCGGAGAGCACCACGCCGCTGCGCCGGTCGCCCTGGCGGGTGAGCTGCTCGTAGACCCCATGGCCTGCGATGTGGAGCACGCGGTAGGGCTGTTGATAGAGCTTGTTGATCACATCCACGCCGTTCTCCTCCTCCAGGGAGAGCTGGCAGCCATAGCCGTGCTCCTGCAGCAGGGCCTGCACGGTTTCCGCCTCCTTGCGGGCGCCCTCCAGGGCGGGCAGGGCCTCAGAGCCCATGGGCATCTCCCCGGCGAACACGGTGTAGAAGCCATCGGTTCTGGGATTGCCGATCACATAGGCGCTGCGGCTGGTGGCCTGCCGCACCCGCTGGCGGAAGCGCGGAGCCTGGAGCTGGCGCACCATCGCCAGCGAGAGCGCCAGGGGTTGGCTGTCGGCGCGCATCAGCTCCCAGGGCAGATTGGCGGTGGTGTCATCCAGCACCATCACCAGTTGATCGAGATCCCGCGCCAGTTCCTTGAACGCCGAGGGCACCAGCAGTTGAAACAGGGTGCGGCTGAGGTCTTCGTTGGTGGCGGAGTTGTGGATGGAGGCCTCCACCAGCTTCTCCACCAGGCCACTCTGGCGAGGCTGCTGCACGGTTTCCGCCCGGGCCCGTTCCCCCAGGAAGGAGAAGCTCAGTTCGCTCGCCAGGTGCACCCCCGGCCGCCCTCCTTCCGGATCGGGGGATGGCGTGCTGGTTTCAGCGCTGGTGACGATCAGCCGGGGCCAATACCCGGTGGGTTGGGCGGCGTCCAGCCGATGGCGCCATCCCTTGCCGAACTGAAGCTCTCGGGCCACGCTGAGACGGGGCTTGTGCCTCTCCTCGAGGTCCTTGAGGGAGCGGGTGGCGGTGATGGCCGCATCGAGAAAGATCTCCACCAGCTGGAGGGTCTTCACCTGCAGCGGCACGCTGGGGAAGGCCTTGGCGAATTGCTCGTTGGCTGCCAACACCCCCTCCACCGCGGCGGAGACCGAGTCGTGGATCTGGATCTCATTGGTGGAGTTCTGGCCGAGCAGCAGGGAAGCCAGGCCCACCGTTGCCGTGTCCTGACGGGCGCTTTCCGCCCGATCAAGGAGTTGCAACAGGTAGCGAAGGGTGCCCACCCGCACGGCCTCGGTGAGGGCCACAACGGAGAGCTCACCCAGCTTGCCGAGCCCGATCACCACCGCCCCGCGACAGCTGCCCTGGTGCAGCTCCGTGCTGCTGCGGGCCATCAGCACCACCGTTGCGGATCCCCGGGGGCCGGCGTAGAGGCCGAGCTGGTTGCGGATGCTGAGTTCACCGCCCACCATGTCCTGGTCGATCAGGGCTTCGGCGCCGGCGATGGGGTCACTCTCGTAGTGCCCCACCATGAGCGGCTGGCTCACGTAATGCAGGTCCATGGCGTGGCAGGACACGTGCAGCGGGGACGGATCTGCAGCGGGCTCAGCCATCAGGGCGTCTCAGCGTTTCAGGCGAGGATGGCGGAGGAAAGGGTGCTCTTGGTGCCCACCAGCTGCGGTTTCTGGGGATAGTTGGTGGAGGGAAGGGAGCGGCGGATCGCGGCATGCCAGTCGCGGTAGGTGGCTTTGGCAGGCAGGGTCTTCAGGCTGCGCAGGGCGTAATAGGTGAAGGCGCCGTTGGACCGGTTGTTGAAATTGGCGTCGTAGCTGTAATGGTCCGGTCCCTCTTCGCAGCCTGCCATCAGCAGATCACCGGTGCTGCTCACCACCTGGGTCCAGGGCGAGAACACCTGACTCACCGGCAGGGTGCTCAGGGGTCTGCCGCTGGCGCTCCTGGGCAGCTGCTCTTTAAGCAGCCAGCGGGCCAGAGGCAGAAAGCGGATGCGGGGCGCATCGGTGGCATCGGGATCCGGGGGTGCAGCGCGGGTGACGGTGCCCGAATGGCAGCTGTCGGAGATGAGAATCAGCCGCACCCCCGCAAGCCGTCTGTTGAAGATCTCGTGGATCTCATCATCGAGGAGCACCTGGCCCTGCTGAATGTCGTGGGGGCAGAGGGCTTCGTCATAGCCATCTGCTTCATCCCCGCTGGTGTCGGGGGCGAGGGTGCCGTGGCCCGAGAAGGTGATGGCGAGGCTGTCTCCAGCTTTGGCGCTGCCGATCAGGTCTTTGAAGGCTGCCACCATGGCGGCCTTGGTGGCCTGGCCGTCGAGAAGTGTCTTCACCGTGAAGCCCCTCGCGGCCAGGGTGGCGGCCCAGTCGTTGGCGTCGTTCACGCATCCCCGCAGATCAAGCCCTGTGCCTGGGTAGTCGTTGATGCCAATGCAGAGTGCTTGTCTGGCCATGGATTCGCTGCGCCTCTCCTCAGGCTATCGAGGCAACCTTCAGGTGCCTGGGATGGCCACAAATCTTCTGAAGGGATGCCAGCCTTTAGAAGGGATGCAAGCGGCCGGCGGCTGAGCGTCAGGGCTCCCCATCTCTCCCTTCGGAGTTGAGGTCAACAACCGCGTCTGGATCCAGATCCACCTCTGTCTCCGCTTCTGGAGCCGCTGGAGGCACCAGCACCACCTCGCTGAGCCGATCCCCAGAATCCAGCCGCTGCAGGCGCACACCGGTGGCGGCACGGGATTGCTGGGGCACCGCATCGGCGCGCATGCGCACGATCACCCCCCGTTCGCTCACCAGCAGCAGTTCCTCCCCAGCCCCCAGCACCTTCAAACCCACGAGCACATCACCGTCCTTGCGGAACCGGATGGCCCGCAGTCCCATCCCCGCCCGTTTCTGCAGCCTGAACTGCTGTACCGGCACCCGTTTGCCGAGGCCGCTGGCGCTGGCCACCAGCACCCAGGGTCCTTCGCTGCTGATCACCTCCTCGGCTTCACCGTCCTCGTCCGCTCCGCCTTCCGCCACCCGATCCGCCAGCTCCGCCGGGAGCACATCCATGCTCACCAGCTGATCGCCGTTGCGCAGGTTCATGGAACGCACCCCACGGGCGGTGCGTCCCAGGGGGCGGAGTTCCTCATCGCTGAGGCGGAAGTGGATGGTCATGCCTTTGAGCGAGCCGATCAGCACGCTGTCTCCCGGCAGGGCAAGCCGCACCCAGCGCAGGGCATCCCCTTCCTCAAGGGAGATGGCGATCAGACCGTTCACGCGGATGTTGGCGAAGGCCGAAAGGGTGGTGCGCTTGATGTAGCCCTTGCTGGTGAGCATCACCAGCTGCTCGTCCTCGCCGAAGCTGCTCACCGCCAGGAGCGACGTGATCGCCTCCTCCCGGGGGATCGGCAGCAGCTGCACGATCGGCGTGCCCTTTGCGGTGCGGCTGCAGATCGGCACCCGGTAGGCCGGCAGGGAATACACCACGCCCCGATCGCTGAAGAGCAGCAGGGCGTCATGGTCGTTGCAGCTGATGAACAGCTTCACCCCCTCCTCCCCTTGGGAGCGGGTGCCTGCCTTGCCTCTGGTGCCTCGGCTGGTGGCCTCGAATTCGCTCACTGGCATGCGCTTGAGGTAGCCGGTTTCCGTGAGGAGCACCACCGATCGCTCATTGGCGATCAGGTCGATGTCCTCCAGGCCACCCTCGAGATCGAGGATCTCGGTGCGGCGTGGCGAGTCGTATTTCGTGCGGATGGCCTGCAGTTCTTCGCTGATCAGGCCGAACACCCGTTCCCGTCGGCCCAGGATGTCGGTGTAGTCGGCGATCTTCGCCAGCAGATCCTCGTGTTCCAGTCGGATCTTGTCGGCCTCCAGGGCCGTGAGGCGCCGCAGCTGCATCTGGAGGATGGCATCGGCCTGGATCTCACTCAGCCCGAATTCCGCCACCAGCCCTTCGCGGGCGGAGGCCGTGTCGGCGGCGGCGCGGATCAGGGCGATCACCGCATCGAGATTGTCGAGGGCGATCAGCAGGCCCAGCAGGATGTGGTCCCGCTCCTCGGCTTTTCTCAGCAGATAGCGGGTGCGCCGTTCAATGGTCTCGACGCGAAACTCGAGAAACACCTGCAACATCTTGCGCAGGGTGAGCAGCACCGGCTCATTGCCCACCAGGGCGAGCATGTAGGCGTTGAAATTGTTCTGGAGTGGGGTGAGCTTGAAGAGGTTGTTCAGCACCACCTGGGGGTAGGCATCCCGCCGGAGCTCGATCACGATCCGCATGCCATCGCGGTCGCTCTCATCGCGGATATCCGCGATGCCTTCCAGCTTCTTGTCGTTCACCAACTCGGCGATGCGCTCGATCAGGGCCGCTTTATTGGTTTGATAGGGCAGTTCGTTGATGATCACCGCATCGCGATCGGGCCGGCCCGGCGCCTCGATCGTCTCGATTTTGGCCACGCCGCGCATGGTCACCGAGCCCCGGCCGGTGAGATACATCTCGCGGATGCCGCTGCGGCCAAGGATTTGCCCCCCCGTAGGGAAGTCCGGTCCATGGATGTGGGCCATCAGCCCCCGATCGTCCAGCTCCGGATCAACGATCAGGGCCTGCAGGCCGTCGATCAGTTCCCCCAGATTGTGGGGGGGGATGTTGGTGGCCATCCCCACCGCGATGCCCGTGGAGCCGTTCAGCAGGAGCTGGGGGATGCGGGCAGGCATCACGGTGGGCTCCTGCTGGGAGCCATCGAAGTTGTCGATGAAATCGACGGTTTCACTCTCGATGTCTTCCAGCAGGCTGTCGCTGGTGAGGGCCTGCAGCCGCGATTCGGTGTAGCGCATGGCGGCCGGTGGGTCGTTGTCCACCGAGCCAAAGTTGCCGTGCCCATCGATCAGGGGCATGCGCATGGAGAAGTTCTGCGCCATGCGCACCAGGGCGTCATAGACGGCGGTATCGCCGTGGGGGTGATATTTACCAAGAACTTCGCCCACCACACGGGCGCATTTGCGGTAGGGCCTGTCGCTGGTGAGACCCAGTTCGTACATCGCGTAGAGAATGCGGCGATGCACGGGTTTGAGGCCGTCGCGGGCATCGGGCAGGGCCCGGCCCACGATCACGCTCATCGCATACTCCATGTAGGAGCGCGACATCTCATTGCGCAGATCGGTCTGAATGATCCGACCGTCGCCGTCGCCGGGTCCGTTGTCTCCGGGTCCGCTGCCCCCCGGAGGTCTGTCGCCCGGACCATTGTCACCCGGACCGCCTTCCCCTGGCCCTGGGAGCTGTCCGGTTGGATCCGCCATTCACAGACACCTGGGTCAACTGTCACTTTATCTGAGGCACCAGTGCCTTGTCTTCCCTTCAGTCCATGACCTCCCCCGCTTTCCCCCGCCGCACGGAGGCGGAGCTTCAGCGCCGCCAGGCGGCGGGGGATCTGCGGGTGTGCCAGGCCGCTGCGTTCCGCCAGCTGGTGCAGGAGGTGGGCCTGGAGGAGGCCTATGGGCAGGTGGATGTGGTGGTGGCCTCTACGGCTGAATTCACCAGCCATCTCAGCCTCCATCTGGGTCTCGGTCCCACCGATCCACCCATCCGCTTGCGGGATCCCCAGCTCGGTGGCGTGGCCGCCCTGCCCGCCGGCTCCGGAACCGATCTGGTGTTACCTGCCGGTGGTGCTCGGGTGCTGACGGAGTGGCTGGCGGGTCGTTCGGTGGAGTTGAGTGCCGCAGGGGATTGCACCCCCCAGGCCCCGCGCCGGGAGCTGCACACTTCCCTCACGCTCTCCGACATCGGCAGCGGCACCCTGCTCCTCCCGAGGGCCATCAGCGAGAACGGGGTGGTGGTCGTGAGCAGTGCGGAGGGTTTGCTGCACTCCCCCTACGGCCCCTTGCTCGGGCCGCTGGCTCAGGCGCTTTACACCTGTTCCGGGGCTGACAGCATCGGCCTCGCGATGCCTGGCCTGGCCCTCCTCGGGCCGGGCTCGCCGGTGTTGGTGGCGGGGGGCCTCGGCTGGGTGGTGGGGCCCGGGGGGGGGCACCAGCCCCAGCCCAGGCGGCTGGCCAGTGGCCACGCCCGCACGCCGGGGGCCGTGGCGGCGGTGTGTGTTCCCCTCCATGGCCTGCGGGGCCGCTGGCTGCGGATGGGGTCGCTGGAGGGCCAGGGGGAGGTGGCGCTGGTGG
>JBJTQT010000096.1:0-5236 GCA_046075745.1 Cyanobium sp.
CTTGCCGAGTTCCACCACTTCTTCCACCACTTCCAGCACGTTTGGATCGTGTTTGGCATCAATCAGTTCCGATTGGAACTGGGGATTGCGCTGCTTGAGAGTGATCACATATTCGCGAAGGTTTGCACAATGTAGTTGAGCCATCTCAATCGCCCTGATGTTCCAGGTATAATGGATTGATGTTCCAGGTACGATGGGCCTGATGTTGGAGGTGTTTTGTGACACCTAAGAACGGCCAGTGAATCATTATCTTCATGCGCCTCGCCCACCCCATGCCCCATCACGCCGATCGTCCCACCAAGATCTGCCCCGTGTGCGGCCGTCCCTTCCAGTGGCGAAAGAAGTGGAAGGCGGTGTGGGACGAGGTGCGCTACTGCTCTGAGCGCTGCCGTCGCCAGGGTCGCAGCCCGGCCGCCGGCTCTGGGGATGCTGTGTGAATCGCCCCACGCGGTGTTCGGCGTCACAGTCGACCGCCCCCGTCCCCGGCAACGATGAGCCCATCCAGCTGGATTTCCATGGCCACCTACAGCATCACCCTCGAAGGCGGGCAGACTTTCACCTGCGGGGACGACACCTACATCCTCGATGCCGCCGAAGAACAGGGCATTGATCTGCCCTATTCCTGCCGCGCCGGAGCCTGCAGCACCTGTGCGGGGATGGTGCTCTCGGGCGCGGTGGATCAATCGGATCAATCCTTCCTGGATGACGATCAGATCGAGGCGGGGTATGCCCTGCTCTGCGTGAGCTATCCCAAGGGCGATTGCACCATCCGCGCCGAGGCGGAAAGCGAGCTGGCCTGATCAAGCAGGCGTCAGCAGGGCAAGGGCTGCCGCCTCATGCTCCCGAGTGGGCCAGACCTGTTCCGCTTCACCTCGGGCTGGGTGTAGCTCAACGGAGGCATGGGCCCCTGCCCGCGCTGCCCATGGATGATCGGCCCTCGGACGAAGGATCACTCCCCTTCGTGAGTCTCTCTTTCCACCAATGGCCTGCTGTCGAGCCAGTAACTGACGGGGTTCGCAACTCGCTTTGGGCGCACCAGCTTCCCTTCTATCGCGGCTTGATCGGCTTTGCTGCGGGCGATTTCAACCGTTTTGAGAATCCAGTAGCAGGCGAAAGTGATGATGCCCACTACTTCTAGAACAAGCACGAAGTAGCTGCCAAACGGCCGCAGCTGCAGCCATTCAAGGGTTGTTACAATTAAGGGGAATGCAGCCATGACAATGCCGAAGAAGCGATACCAAAATTGATAGCGTCTGCGCTCTCTCGGATCAGGAATAATCGATTGTTTTAGTGTGTCGCCTGAGCGAAAAATACACACATAGCTGATGAGTAGGAAAAAAAGAATGGCTGAAACCCCGTGGATGGAGACCTTGGGGCATGCGTTCCCACAGGTCCACCCCATGGGGAACATGGCTACAAGGATCAAAAGGATGCCGGCGGCGTTCAGGGCAGTGTTTTCCCGATAGCCAAACCCTTTGTAAAGAAACAGAAAAACCCCTATAGCCCAAAGAATTCCCACAAACCAATTGCGCATTAAGCCCATTCCCGCCACTGCCTGAACATCAGGAAACTGAGAGGTGGGCAAAAAAGCGTGATAGTAGGCGCTGATGGAATCCTGTATTGGCAGCGCATGGCGCAGCAAGCCGTAACCCACCAGAACGATCGGCAGGGCGATGGCAAGAATTCCGATGCCGAGGCGAAGAGTTGTATACGTCCCAATGATATGGCTGTCGAGGGAAGATGTTCTGGCCATGCTTGCAAGTTGGCATCTTTTTTCACTCTAGAAGGCCTCGATGTTTTGGGCAGCTGAACGGTCTAAGGTTGTAACCAGCTTGCCGCTGTCTCCGTCCCTTCGATCCTTGCTCCGCTCCTCCATGCTGCGTTTCCATCTCTCCATTCCCTCGGGGGATCTGGCCGCCACGGAGCAGTGGTATGCCGGTGGGTTGGGGTGTGGGGTGGGGCGCCGCAGCCCCCAGGCTCTGATCCTCAACCTGGGGGAACACCAGCTGGTGGCCCAGCACAACCCCGAGAGCAAGGACCCTCCCCAGCGAGGCATCTACCCTCGCCATTTCGGCCTGGTGTTCGACACCCTTTCTGAATGGGAGTCCTGGCGAGATCGGGCCAGGGGGGCTGATCTGCGCTTCGGCGTGGAGCCGAAGCTGCGCTCTGGCGGCGATGTGTTGGAGCACCACACGTTCTTCCTGATCGACCCCGATCACCATTGGTTGGAGTTCAAGCACTACGTGCACCCTGAGGCGATCTTCGGCTGCCAGGAGCGGCAGACCGTCGGGGATCTGGAGTGGCGTCAGCTCAGCAGGCCGTTGGAGTTCCATGGCTGAGGACTCTCCACCCCTGTTGCTGGTGCCTGGCTGGCTCAACTCCGGTCCGGAGCACTGGCAGAGCCGCTGGCAGGTGGCCAGACCCGACATCGGCAGGGTGGCCTTCGGTGAATGGCAGAATCCAAAGACCCCAGGCCTGGACGGCTGATCTACGGCGGGCCGTGTTGGCCTGCCCGCGGCCGCCCCTGCTGATCGCCCACAGCCTGGGCTGCCTGGCCACCGCCAATCCCATGGCACTTCCCAATCCCCCGCCGATTGTCGGCGCCATGCTCGTGGTGCCGCCCGATCCCAGCCGCCCGGATACGCCTGTGCAAATCGCTGATTTCGCCCCGCCCGCTCGGGAGTCCTTTGGCGTGCCGGGGCTGGTGGTGACCAGCAGCAACGATCCTTATGGCGAGGAGTCGTTCAGCCTGGAGTTGGCGAGGGCCTGGGGGCTGGAGGTGGTGAGGCTCGGCCCCTGCGGCCACATCAATGATCAGAGCGGCTATGGCGACTGGCCTGAGGGGCTGGAGTTGTTGGAGCGATTCGTGGAGAGACTTGGCCCGCCCGCAACCGAGCGGGGCCGTTTGAGCGGAGGGCTAACAGGCCAAGAGGCGGACTAGCCCCGAAGGTGGCGCGCCAGGCTGGCCGGCGAGAAAGCAAAGCCTTCGGCCTGGGCAATGGCAACCACTGCGCCAACGTCATCTGATGCTGCTTCCACCTGGAGCTTGAGGGCTGGATTGGCCTCCACCTTGGCGAAGAACGCCGTGAGCTAGGCTTTGGACATGATGTTTTTTCTAACAAGCAGACTCTAGTGAGATCCAAAGCGCCAAGTGCGTGGATTAGCGAATGCATGCAGTGGTTATGGCCGCAGGGATTCCAACGTCGCCACCAGTTCGGTGAACTGGGGCCGGCTCGCTGCTACGGGCGCCATGCAGCGGAGTTGTAGGGCTTTTAACGCCGGGAGGCGCGCGTCCACGTCGGGTTCACTTCGCTCCAATAATTCGCCAAGCAAACAGCCAAAGGCGCGCACTTCCAATCGCTCAAACGGATTAAGTCCTCCACTGGCCTGGCGCGAGTAGAAGGAGGCGGCCCCGAAGTCTCCCAGATAGAAGCCGCCTTCGGGGCGATAAAGAACGTTGTGGGCATAAAAATCCCCATGTGAAATGCCACGTTCATGCAGGTGCGCGCCAACTGCGGCTAGGCCCTTCGCAAGGTCCAGAAGGATGGGTAGGGAGAACCGTGGCTCGTCTCGATAGACATCCCGCGTGCATGTCTCCAGATCGGGTGGACCGGCCAGAGGGCGAAAGTCCGGGTCGACCCACGGCATCACCAACCCGCTGGTGCCAGCTGGGTGTCCTGTGAGGACCCCAATGACTCCGATCAAGTGAGGGTGTTCCCCTGCAGCCAGACAGGCCGCCATTTCTTCTGCAGGAAACCCATCACTGGTGACGGACCCCTTGAACAGTTTCACCGCCACGGGCTGCCCGGCGGCCTGCGGCGAGGGCTGCCAGTGAGCTTGATGGATCACTCCCGAGGCACCTTCGCCGAGTTGTTGAGCCAACACCAGATCTGCCCACTGAATGCGGGGTACTGCCTGCCTGGGGACGGATGGTGACGTTGACACTGGATTTCCGCCAAAGGCCAACCAGGTCAACCGGGGTAATTGAAGCAGCCATTCCGGCAAAACCTGGAACCGGTTGGCCGAAAGGCGCAGCAGCTCGAGCCCAACGCAGCTGCGCATTGCCTCCGGCAAATCGGCAAGTTGATTGCCGGCCAACATCAATTTCTGCAAGCGCGCACAGTTGCCGATGGAGTCGGGAAGTGCCGTAATCTGATTATCCGTGAGGATCAACCAGCGCAAGCCAGGCGAAAGGGCAGCAGCCGTCACCTCTCGAATGTTGTTTGATTTAAACCCCACCATCTCCAGGTGCACGCACGAGGAGAGCACCTCAGGAAGGTAGGTAAAGCGATTGTTGGAGCAGAACAGCACCCGCAACTTGCCCAGCTGCGACAGGTCGTCCGGGAGCGCGGATAAGGCGTTTCCTGAGAGATTCAGAATTTCGAGGCTGTCGGCTAATGCAAAGATTTCCTGTGGAAAGTCCTGCAGGTCACAGGAAAGATCCAGCCGCTTGATCCCCTTCAGCTGGCCTGATCGCAAGGCGTCAAGCGTAGCGGTGGTTGTTGTCATAGACTTCACATTTAAGCCCAGTGTATTTGGCATTTGATGAAGGGTGCCATAAAGCAATCTCCTCAGAGATTCATCTAACACTCAAGATCAGAAGCGGGAGGTACTCCTGACTGGATCAACGAATCCATGCTCCCGTCTTCTGCATCTGGATGTTGGGCTCCCGATCGTCACCTAATCCTCCTCCGGCCCGCCAGCCCCAACCCGCTGCTCCAGATCGCCAAGTACATCCTCGATCTGGGCCAGAGCCGAGCGCAGGTCGTCGGCGATTTCCTGGGCCAGCAGGTGCGGCTCCGGGAGATTGGTGGAATCCTCCAGGCTCTCATCGCGGAGCCAGAAGAGATCCAGGCTCACCTTGTCGCGGGCAAGGATCTCCTCGTAGCTGAAGGAGCGCCAGCGACCCTCGGGGTTGGCCTCACTCCAAGCGGCTTCCCGGTTGTGGCGATCACCAGGGCGATAGCAAGCCACGAATTCATCCAGATCAGCGCGGGTCAGGCGATTGGGTCTTGAGGGTGAAGTGCTTGTTGGTGCGCAGGTCGTACACCCATAGCGACTTCGTCCAGGGCGTATCAGCACCGGGCCGGCGATCGAAGAACAGCACATTGGCCTTCACACCCTGGGCGTAGAAGATGCCGGTGGGCAGGCGCAGCAGGGTGTGCACCTCGCATTCCTTGAGCAGGTTGCGGCGGATGGCTTCGCCGGCGCCGCCTTCGAACAGCACGTTGTCGGG
>JBJTQT010000097.1:0-15706 GCA_046075745.1 Cyanobium sp.
CTTACGGGAGCTTGATTTCCGCCCGGAGGCCGAACACGCTGCCCGCTTCCGCCAGCAGTTTCTCGACGACCCCGGCATTCGCATCCCCGCAGTGGTGTGGGAGCTCACCACCCGCCGGGTGCTCTGCCTCGATTACGTGCCCGGCATCAAGATCACCGATCGCGAGGCGATTCTCGAGGCGGGGATCGACCCGTCCGCGGTGGCGGAAAAAGGGGCGGCCAGCTACCTGCAGCAGCTGGTGCGGTTTGGCTTCTTCCATGCCGATCCCCATCCCGGAAACCTGGCGGTGGCCCGTGATGGCGCGCTGATCTACTACGACTTCGGAATGATGGGCCAGCTGTCCGAAAGACTCCGCAGCCGCCTCGGTCGCATGGTGCGGGCCGCGGCCACCCGCGATGCGGCAGCCCTGGTGGAGGAACTGCAGGAGGCGGGAGTCATTGCCGGTGGCATTGATCCGGGTCCGGTGCGGCGGCTGGTGCGGCTGATGCTCAACGAAGCCCTCACGCCACCCTTCAGCAGCAACATGATCGACAAGCTCTCCGGCGACCTCTACGACCTGGTCTATGGCCAGCCGTTCCGGCTGCCGGCGGAGCTGATCTTCGTGATGCGTGCCCTCTCCACCTTCGAAGGTGTGGGGCGAAGCCTCGATCCCGGCTTTAGCCTGATGGCGATTGCCCGTCCCTATCTTCTGCCCCTGATGACTTCCAGTGGCCCTGGCCCGAATGCCCTCTTCGGCGAGCTCACCCGCCAGGCTGCGGATGTGGGCACCCGTGCCCTGGGAATTCCCAAGCGGCTGGATGAGAGTCTGTCTCGCATCGAGCAGGGAGACCTGCAGGTGCAAATCCGTGCAGGCGAAACCGATCGGCTGCTCCGCAGGGTCGCCCTGGCCCAGCAGAGTGCAGGCCAATCCTTTCTGCTTGGGGGTCTGGCGGTGGCGGCGTCCCTGCTGGCCGCCAGCAGCCGCCCAGTCCTCACTGCCATTCCTCTGGTCCTGGCCGTGCCTGTGGGCTTCGGTTGGCTGAAGGTGCAGGCCAAACTCAAACGGGATGGCCGAATCGACCAACTCCCAAGCCAGCTGCCTGGCTCCTAGATCTAAAGCGTGAGACAGCTGGCGGGTTGTTGGGCCAGAGCCTCAGGCCACCGGAGGCTGGGCATCGGCGTTGGGCTCCACCTTGGCATCAGGGGTGAGCTTGTCGATCACCTGGGGAAGAAGTTTGGCAATCAGATCAGAGGCCTGATTGGGATCCACCCCCAGTTTCTGAGCCACCTGCTGCACCTGGCTGGAACCCAGGATGGAATTTATTTTATCGGCGGCGATCGACTTGTTGTCCCCGGTGCCGACCCAGCTGGAGAACACTTCACCAGCTCCACCGTTCTGGAATTTCTGCGCCAGACCGCTCACACCGCCGTTGTCCTTGAGGAACTGGGAGATGGGCCCAGCCTGGTCTCCAGCCACCTTGCCCACAACGGTGTCGATCAGATTGTCCAGAAGGGCCATGTAAAAAAACGGCGCAACAATCATTCATCTTACGGGGAAGCCGGGGGCACCAGAACCCGCTGCAACCAGTGGGCCGCCAGCCGATCGCTCCAGCAACCGTCAGGGGAGTCCCCGGGGGCGTGGAATCCGTTGTGTCCACCGCGATCGGTGATCAACACATCCGGCCACACCTCCCTGCTGCCATGCTCACGCTGCACCCGGATCTCCTCAGCGATGGAGAGCAAGGGGTCCACAGGCACCCACGGATCATCCCGGGCCTGCACCAGTAACAACCGGGGGAGCACTGCAGGTTCCACCAGGCCCTGGCGAAGTCGCGGCAGGGGGCTGCAGGCCTGGTAATAGGCCAACAGACTCGGAAAACCCCAGCGCGGAGCGGTGATCAACGCATCAAAGGCCCGGATGGTCCTGGGCCTGGAGAGTCCTCTGAGCCCTTGCTGCTCCTGTGCTGGCAGGCCGTGGGGATCTTCAAGGGTCTGTTGAATCAGCCGTCGCACCAACCAGGCCTGATACACCCGGTTGCGGGGTCGTTCGATGCAGGCGGCACAGCTCTGCAGATCCAGCGGGCTGCTGATGCACACCACCCCATCCAACAGAGGAGGCCCACTGTGCCCATGCCCCAGAAGCGCATTGAGGAGCACCGTGCCTCCGAGAGAAAGGCCCACGGCGCCAAGGGGCAGGGCCTCTCCAGAGGGAGCCAGATCCTTGGCCAGTCGCCGGCACTCCACCAACACCGGCAGAAGATCTCTGTTGCATTTGGCGGCGTAGGTGCCCTTCGCCAGAGGCCTCCCAGGCCCCGCGCCCCGCAGGTTGAGTCTGAGCACCGCGAAGCCAGCAGCGCAGAGGGAGCGCCCAAGCCTGCGCTGGCCTTCGTCGTCACTTCCCCCCCCAAGCCCGTGCACCACAACCACCAGGCCCCGAGCCGCTCCCTGGGGCGAATCCCAACGGGCCAGCAGCTGATCCCCGTCGGGAAGGGCAAATTCATGAGTCAGGCCCGAATCAGGCCGATGGTGCCGGGCTCGGAGGGTATTGCGGAGGGTCTGCAGATCGGGCCCAAACCAGGGAGGGCGCTCTTGGAAGGGATCGAACTCCAGGCCCTTCAACAGATGGCTCATGACCAAAGGCTCCGGCCAATGTCAGTAGAGGGCAAACCTTCGGCTGGGCCGCCTCAGGCGGCCACTTTCTCCTTGCCAACCCCGATGGAGCGCAACTCCGAAAGAAGGCCGTTGAGCACGGCTTTCGCATCCCCGAACACCATGGCCGTCTGAGGAAGCTCGAAGAGCGCATTGGCAATCCCCGCATAGCCAGCTCCAAGCGACCGCTTCACCACAAAGATCTGGCGGGCCTGATCCACCTCCAGCACGGGCATGCCGTACAGCGGACTACTGGGGTCGTTCTTGGCCTGGGGGTTCACCACATCATTGGCTCCCAGCACGATCACCACATCGGTGCGGGGAAACTCTGGATTGATGGCATCCATTTCCACCAGCTGCTCGTAGGGCACATCCGCCTCCGCCAACAGCACGTTCATGTGGCCGGGCATGCGGCCAGCCACCGGGTGGATGGCATAGCTCACCTCCACACCATGGGCCTCAAGCAGCTTGGCAAGCTCCCGGAGCGAATGCTGGGCCTGTGCCACCGCCAGGCCATAGCCGGGCACGAACACCACCCGTTCTGCCTGCTCAAGGGCCATGGCACATTCTTCAGCACTGCAGCTGGTGATCCGGGTGTATCCGGCCTCACTGCCGCCGCCGCCAACGGCTGTTGTCGCCCCTCCGAGGGCACCGCCGAAGAGCACGGAAACCAAGGACCGATTCATGGCCGTGCACATCACCTGGGTGAGGATCAGGCCGGCAGCTCCCACCATGGCACCAGCAACGATCAGAAGCTGGCTGCCCACCACGAAACCTGCAGCGGCAGCAGCCACGCCGGAATAGGAATTCAGCAGGGAGATCACAACAGGCATGTCTGCCCCCCCGATGGGAAGGGTCACCCCGATCCCAAGAAGACTGGCGGCCAGCACCTCAACCCAGAGGGCCACCCCATCCGGCTGACGGAACAGCAGCACCCCTGCTCCGAGGCACAGCGCCGCAAGGAAGAGATTCACCGCATGGCGCAGGGAGCTCTGGGTCCAGGCAGGGGTCTCAAGCCAGCCCTGCAACTTGGCCATCGCTACCACCGAGCCGGTGAAGGTGATGGCGCCCACAAAGAGCGAGATGGCAATGGAGATCCTCTCCACCGCTCCGGCCCCAGCCCCCTGGAAGAGGGCCACACCGAGAGCCACCAGCAGGGAAGCCAGTCCTCCGCAGCCATTGAACAGAGCCACGGTTTCCGGCATGGCTGTCATGGGCACCTTGATGGCCGTGATCACCCCCGCCAGCCCACCCAGGGCAAGCCCGAGAGCAATCCACAGCCAGGCCGTGGCGGAAGGCTGGGCCTGCACAAGAAGACCCACAACCGCCAGTCCCATGGCCAGAGCCGCGAGTCCATTGGCAGTCCGCGCGGACCGCACCTTGGAGAGACCTTTGATCCCGAGAGACAGCAGGAGCACGGCCACCAGATCCATGATCTGGGGCAGATGGGACAGGGAGAGATCCATCAGGAGTTTCCTTTGCGGCGGAACATGGCGAGCATGCGATCAGTCACGAGAAAGCCACCGATCACATTGAAGAGGGCAAATCCAAGAGAGATGGCTCCGATCAGCAGCAGAGCGGTGTTGTCACCAGCCTGCTGAATCAGGGTGAGAGAAGCCAGCATGGTGATGCCGCTGATGGCATTCGCACCAGACATCAGGGGGGTGTGCAGAGTCGGCGGCACCTTGCCGATCAGTTCGAAGCCGAGCAGGCTGCCCAGAAGCAGCACCCAGAGGGATTGGGTCAGTGAGGTCATGAAGAGACGGTTCCTTTAGCGAGAAGAGGTTCGCCGGTCTGCACCACGTCCGGGCGACGGCAGACTCCAGCGTGGGTGAGCAGGCAGGCTTCAACGATCGGATCCTCGAGATCCAGTCGCAGGCCGTCCTCCTCATGCACCAGATGCTCCATCAGAGCAGCCACATTGCGGGCATAGAGGGCGCTGGCATGGTTGGGCACCGAGCTGGGCAGGGCTTCTGCTCCGATCAACCGCACCCCATGGCGGATGACGGTCTCACCCGCCACGGTTCCCGCGCAGTTCCCGCCCTGCGCAACCGCCAGATCCACCACCACCGACCCAGGCCGCATCTTGTCCAGCATCTCCTCGGAGATGAGTCTTGGGGCTGGCCGTCCAGGCACCTGCGCCGTACAGATCACCATGTCAGCGAGAGCCAGCTGGTCCGAGAGCTGCTGCCTTTGGGCGGCAAGAAAGGCATCGGAGGCCTGGGTGGCATAGCCTCCTTTCTCCGTGGGGATCTCCTGCTCGGAGGGTGGCTCCAGAAAACGACCGCCCAGGGATTCCACCTGTTCCTTGGCTGCGGCCCTCACATCGGAAACGTAAACCACCCCGCCCAGCCGCCGGGCTGTGGCCAGTGCCTGAAGGCCCGCCACTCCGGCACCGAGGATCAGCACTCTTGCCGGCTGGATGGTGCCGGCTGCGGTCATGAGCATCGGCACGTAACGATCCAGCTCGGCCGCCGCCAGAAGCACCGCTTTGTAGCCAGCGATGTTGGCCTGGGATGAGAGCACGTCCATCGACTGCGCGCGACTGATCCGGGGCAGCAGCTCCAGGGCGATGGCAGAAACGGAGCGTTCATTGAGCACGGTGCAGAGATCACTGGCTCCGTGAGGCGCCAGGAGCCCCACCAGCAGTGCACCGTCCCGCATCCGGGCCATGGCGCTTCTGGGGGGCGGCTGCACACAGAGCACGCCATCGGCGCCTTGCCAGTCGAGGCTGTCACTGGCCACCACCGAGGCTCCGATGGCGTTGTAGAGCGCGTCAGGGAAGCCCGCCGCCTCCCCAGCACCGCGCTCCAGCTCGATGGCGATGTGACGACCCTGCAGACGACGAACCGTTTCAGGAGTGACAGCGACCCGCTTCTCGCCGGCCGCGCACTCCCGAGGTATGAGCAATTTCATCCCGTACGAGGAAGGGCCTGTTCCAACCCATTAGATCCGAATGGCCTGTTGCGGCAACACTCCGCTGCCAATTGTCTGGAGTCGCCAACCTTCGCCTTCAAGTATTGCGGAATTGCTAAGGAATCTGCCATTCCTCTGAAACGTGGTTAGGTCTGATGAAGTGTTCTGCAAGCTGTTCAGATGGCCCTGTCCGCCCTTGACTGCCCCAATGGCTACTGCCACAGCCACCATGGCGGGCATCACGTCAACCGGGAGCAGGTCGAGCAGAACCTCACCCACCACGGCCAATCCTGGTGCGAGAAAGTTGCGGAGCGCACCTACGAGATCGCGGTTGACAGCTTTTCGCAAATGGTGATGCCCAGTCTGAACCAGCAAGGCTGGCAGAGACGTCATCTCGACTGGGAGTTCAAACTCTCCGCTGAACCGGCCGAGGTGGAGCGCACGGTGGTGGACGGCACAATCAATGCCCTAGAAAGTTTTCTAAGAAGCAGAGAAGTTCAGCGGTTATTTGTAGAGGAGGTCGTTCAAGGCACCCTGGCCGAGGCAAGCAAAAACCGGCTCCGGAGCGTGGCTATACGCTATCTGATTGAAAAGGAAATTTTGGTTCTCCTGCATGAACAAAAAGAGGCTCTGCTCGATCGCATCGGAGAAGCGTTACGTGAGGAGGCCGATGGGGATTTCGCCCGCGCGCGGCTACAGGCCAGCGAAGGCATTCGCGAAGTGGAGGAACTGCTGCTGAACCACGCCGAGGCCAACGGCTGACTCTGGCAGGCCTGCCCTGCTGGATGCAACAACCAAACAAAGCTGCAAGGCCTGGAGCCCCTTAGGTTGCGGGATGCGACTTGGTGTCAAAAAACACCTCCGACGATCTGACGCTCAGGCATAATCCATCGGAGCCGATCGCTAACAAATGGACGCCTCGGTGCATCGCAGAGTCACAGTCGCCGTGTGTTGGGCGCTTGCCAGAAGAGCTGCACTTGACGGTCTGGAGCGATACGAAGACAGTTACGCCCTCACCGAAGAATTCCGTGAGTGGCTTGTCACTCTGGAAACTCATCCGGAACTGATCAAGGAAACGGCACTGATGGTTCCTATCCACTTTCTCTCCATACGACCAGAAACAGACGGCCTCCTGGAAATCTGAAAAAAACCTTAAGCCCCCCCTTTTCTTGCCTCCTCCATTGCGGGCTCCCTCCGTCGAATGGCTTAGAACCCTAGGCTTATCCGAAGTGACTACGAGTTAGGCCATGGGTTTCCAGGGCGATTCCACCCCGAAGGTTGATCCATCGGATGCCTCGCCGCATCCCTTGCAAAATCTTGTGATCATCGGTTCAGGTCCTGCGGGCTTCACAGCCGCCATCTACGCCGCACGCGCCAATCTCTCCCCCATGTTGATCACAGGCTTCCAGAAAGGAGGCATCCCCGGGGGCCAGCTGATGACCACCACCCATGTGGAGAACTATCCCGGCTTTCCGGACGGCATTCTCGGCCCTGAACTCATGGATCGTTGCCGGGCCCAGGCCCTTCGCTGGGGAACCCAGCTGATCGAAGCAGACGCCCTGAGCATCAACTTGGCCGAGCATCCCTTCAGCGTTCACACATCAGAGGATGAAACAATCCGCACCCAGGCTCTGATCCTCGCCACCGGGGCAAGCGCCAACCGTCTCCACCTCCCACAGGAAGAGAAGTTCTGGAGCCGGGGAATCAGCGCCTGTGCCATCTGCGATGGGGCTACACCTCAGTTCCGTCAGGAGCAACTGGCCGTGGTCGGAGGTGGAGACTCCGCCTGTGAGGAGGCGGTTTACCTCACAAAATATGGAAGCCACGTTCACCTGATCGTTCGCAGCGATCGCTTGAGAGCCAGTGCAGCAATGGCTGATCGCGTGCTTGCTAATCCAGCCATCACCGTTCACTGGAATTCTGAACTCGTCGATGTCAGTGGCGATGATTGGTTGAAACAACTGTCTCTTCGGCAACGCGAAACAGGGGCGATCAGCCGCCTGGAGATACGCGGTCTGTTCTATGCCATCGGCCATACTCCGAATACTGATCTGCTCAAAGGTCAGTTGGATCTGGACGAGAAGGGATACCTCATCACCCGTCCAGGCAGGCCGGAAACCTCTCGCGAAGGGGTATTTGCTGCAGGTGATGTCGCAGATGCCGAATGGCGTCAGGGGATCACTGCTGCTGGGAGCGGTTGCCAGGCCGCTTTGGCCGCCGAGCGCTGGCTCAGCCAGCATCAGCTGGCAATCACCGTGGCGCGGGAATCCGTGGACCCGGAGCCCTCTGGCTCGCCGGTACGGACAGCCACCAGTGACGCGGAGAATTTTTCGCTGGACGCGTCCTGGCAGAAAGGTGCCTACGCGCTGCGGCGTCTCTACCACGAGAGTTCCAAACCCCTGCTGGTGGTCTACACCTCTCCCACCTGCGGCCCATGTCACGTTCTCAAACCCCAGCTGAAAAGAGTGTTATCTGAGCTGGGGGGCAAGTCCCAAGGCGTGGAGATCGATATTGAGGCCGACCAGGACATTGCCGCTCAAGCCGGCATTACGGGCACACCCACGGTGCAGTTGTTTCAGAACAAGGAACTCAAAAACCAGTGGCAGGGGGTGAAGCAAAGAAGCGAATTCCGCCAGGCCATTCAAGCTCTGCTTGTCTGACGTCAGATCAACGACGGCGGGGACCACCCGGCCTGTTCCCTGCAGGTCGCGGGCTCGAGGCCCCAGCATTGCGCTCCCTGTAGGTGATGCGTCCGCGGGTCAGGTCATAGGGGCTGATTTCCACCAACACCTTGTCACCAGCAAGCAACTTGATACGAAACTTGGTGAGTTTGCCGGCGGCCCTGCAGAGGCATTGGTGCCCTGCTGGCTGCTCAAGGGTGACAAGATAAAACCCATTTCCTTGCTCTTTTTCAATCACACCAGAGGTTTCGATCATGCGGGAAAGGTAGGCAGGCAAACTTCACCTCCTACTCTAGAGGGCTATCACCACCCATCCAGCGGCACCCTGTCAACCCTGCTGTTCCATAAGCCCTATGGGGTACTCAGCCAGTTCACCCCGGAACCAGGCAGCCGCTGGAGCACACTCTCCTCCTTCATTCCCATCTCGGAGGTCTACCCCGTGGGCCGGCTGGACGCCGACAGCGAAGGGCTTCTGATCCTCACCTCGAACGGTCGCCTCCAGGCCCGGTTGAGTGATCCACGCTGGGGACACTGGCGGACTTACCACGTCCAGGTCGAGGGAGCAGTCACCGAAGCTCAGCTGGACAAACTCCGCCGCGGGATCTGCATCCAGAACAAGTTAACCCGTGAAGCAAGGGTGGATCGCATGAGTGCCCCATCCTTGACGCCAAGGATTCCACCGATCCGCTATCGAGCCGCCATCCCCACAAGCTGGATGGCGCTGAGCCTGCGGGAAGGACGCAACAGGCAGGTCCGTCGGATGACTGCAGCTGTTGGACTCCCCACCCTCCGGCTCATCCGCGTGGCCATCGACCTCAATGACGGCAGCCCAGCCCTGAGTCTTTCCGGGCTGGCTCCCGGCGAATGGCGTCCCGTGGATCCCGAAGAGCAAAGACGCTTGGAGCGGTTGTTGCGTCAACCCAGCACATCGATCAACTGACGGGCTGTCTGCAGTTGACCGAAGTAGAAGTTGGCGCGGGCGCGGCGTTCAGCATCCTCGATCGCATCCAGAGCATCAAATCCCAGACTCTGCCAAAGTTCATGGCCACAAGCCCGGTTCACCTCGGCAATGGCTTCCTGCTCCAACAGATTGAGTCGACGCTGAAGATTCTTGATCTGAGAAATCGACACAAAAGAAACCAAACTCTACTGAATAGTGCACACGAACCAGCAGGCTGTCATCAGAAGGGCAGTTTCTTCTTGGCATCCTTGTCAAGGTCTGCCTCCATGTCCCTGAGACGTTTGAGAATCGTGTCGTAGTACTCCTTGAGGTATTGCTCAAGCGATGTGGTGTCAGCTGGATTCAAGCCAAAGGCTTCGTAGCTTGTCTCCATCGAAGCATCGAGCGGTTCTCCACCACCGGTCACCCGATCGAAAGCAAGACGTTCCGCAATGTTCACGCTGGCATCGAAGAAGCTGGCCACCGAACGCATCAGGGCGAGAAACACCGGGGGCACACGAACGACACGGGCTTCTTTGCCGGACAACCTTTCACACAGCTGGGTGATTTCCCCTGTGGTCCAGGCCCGAGGACCAACCACCGGAAACTCCTGCCGGATGGTCTGCGGCCTGGTGAGGGCAGCCACGGCAAACCTGGCCATGTCCTGGGTGTTGATGTAGGCGATCGGTGTGGGCACCCCACTCACCCAGACCGTCTGCCCTTCCAGCACAGGGATCGCGAACTGACTGATCAGGCCTTGCATGAACGCAGCGCAGCGAAGAATGCTGTAATCCAGATCAGAAGCCCTTAACCATTGTTCCGAACAGGCTTTGATATCCATCAACGGCACATCAGGATGTTCTTCAGCCCGAAGAATGGAGAAGAAAATCAGCCGTCGAACCGCCGCAGTCTGCATCGCATGGAAGAGATTCTGCTGACCCGTCCAATCCACAGAGAAGCAGGAGCCCGGGTCTGAAGCCCGTGCGGATGCTGCATCAATCACGGCCTCCTGCCCCTCTAGGGCGTAAGCCAAGCTATCTGGTTCCAGAAGATCTCCTCTGGTGAGTTCACACCCCCATTCCTGGAGAAAGGCGGCTTTCCTCGGAGAACGCACCATGCAACGCACAGTATGTCCCTCATCCAGCGCCTTTCTGGCGATCTGCCTCCCTAAGGTGCCTGTGCCACCTACCACCAGAACCTGCATGACCCATGCACCGAAGCCGGCTGAGCCTAGGCGTGCGGTGGTGGCAGGCGTGCCTCCAGGGGAGAGGATCTCAATCCTTCAGCACCTTTAGCAACAGACTTCCTCCCAGAAGCCCAGCAGGGATCAGCACCCAGAACAGCGCAGCAGTACCGAAGATCTCCGAGGCCATGCTCCATGGGAAAAGCTGCTACCTATCTAGCAGCTTCACCTCCCAGTTCTCTTGCCAGGGAGAGAATCGTTCGCCAAGGGGCATCACTTCGGAGTTGTCCGGGCATCACTCCACTCGCCCAAGCTTGATAGCCCTGCTGCTGAAGGCCAAGCACCAGCGCCTGAAGTGGAGGCTGGGGGGACTTGAGTTCCCTTCCAATCAGCGCATTGGGCCAACAACGGGCTGGGAAGCCCCTGTCGCGCCTCAAGCGTCCGAGCAGACGAGCCCCTTCCCTAGACAGACTGATGGGCGTTGCCTGCGCCTCCAGTGCCATCGCATCAAGGGTTGGGACGTCTTGCAGGGGTCCGACCCACAAAGGCCCACTGATGGCGAAGGTCTGGGAGGGACAGAGGCAGTCTTTCCAGGCGGTGAGAGAAGCCATGGACTGCACCTGCTGATCGCCACAGTGATGGCAAACCGCCAGCAATCCCAGAGCCCGCTCCTCATTCGTGGTGGGATGCCGACGAAGAAACACCGCCGTGCGAAACGTACGCCCATCACTGAAGGAAAACACCGGCATCACCCCACGCCCCTGGGTCCAGGCAGTTCTGGCAATCACCCCCAATTGAAGGCGTAAGGCCAGTTCCCAACTGGCGGGATGGCACCGCACAGAAGCCCCGAAATGTCGGAGTCCAGCTGGTCTATCATGGCCTGTCGATCCTCTGCCATCACTGCTTGCGAGGTAGAGCACACCATCGAGTGCCACGGTTTCCAGGGCCAGCGGAATGAGAGCCTGGGGCGATCCGAAGGCATCTAAATCCACCAGGTCGTAGCGCTCTCCCTTCAGCAGAGCGTCTGCTAGGAGTCGGAGAGCGCCCTGCGCTGTGGGCTTGAGCAGGCAGGCCCCCTCCAACACTGCCAGGTTCTCATGGAGCAATGAAAGTCGAGAAGGGTCAGCGTCATTCACCAGCAGGGAGAGAGCCCTTGCCTCAAGTCCATAACGCACGGAGCGGAGCCCGCAACCCGCCATCAGGTCCAACACCCGAAGGGGTCTGCTCCGCGCCAGGAAGCGTGCCAGGAGCACCCCAAGATCCCTCGCGGGTCTTGAGGCTGGCTGAAAAAAACCAGGTCCTGGACGGAAGGAGGCAGCTCCCTCCTGGAGTAACGCTCCAGACTCTGCGTTCCTGCCGGCACCCCGTGCCAAATTCTGATCTGCCCCGCAATCCATCAAACACCCGGCCTGCTGCGGACCGTCCTGATTCTCATCCCACCTCAGTGACCACCTCCCGGACAACCGTTCAATGACAGCGTCAATTCCAGAGGCTGTTGAGTGGGGAAACCACCATGAATGGACCTGGAGAGGCCAGAGATGCCACTGGCGTTCCATGGGAGATCCAGAGCACCCCCCGCTTCTGCTGATCCACGGATTCGCAACCGGTTGCGGTCACTGGCGGCGGAATGTCCACGCCCTCGCCGCTGCCGGCTGGAATGTCTACGGGTTGGATCTGATCGGATTTGGTGCCTCCAGCCAGCCTGGCTCACTCCCCCTCGACAACCGGCTCTGGGCTCGCCAGATCCAAGATTTCCTGAGGGATGTGGTCGGACGGCCGGCGGTTCTGGTGGGACACTCCTTGGGGGGCTTGGTGGCCCTCACCTGCAGCGTGTTTTTTCCTGAAGTGGTCGCAGCCGTGATTGCAACCCCCCTGCCAGACCCAACCCTCCTAATGGTCAGCCCAGAAGAAACCGGTCAGATCAGGAGACGCAAGCCCTGGAAACGGCAGATCAAGCGTTTTGCCGTGGAGCTTCTCTGCAGGGCACTGCCCTTAGAGATCGTGATCCCCCTACTGACCCGCTCCCCACTCTTAACACTGGCAATTCAGTCAGCTTATTTCAGTCCTGTCCTCTCAGATCGCAACCTGCATCGGCTCATCGCCCGGCCAGCCAGACGGGCAGGTGCCGTGGGAGCACTGCGTGCCATGAGCACTGCCATGGCTCTGCGCCCGCAAAGGGCCACAGCTCCATCCCTGCTGAGCAGGCTCGGCCACCCAATGCTGCTGGTCTGGGGAGAACAGGACCTGCTGGTCCCGTTGCAAGTGGGCTGGCAATGTCAGAGATTCCGCCGCGATCTTGCCGTCACGGTGATTCCAGGATGTGGACACTGCCCTCATGATGAGAGGGCGGAGCTGTTCAATGGGGTGATCATCGACTGGTTACGCAACCTTTCGATCCCTTCTTTTGAGCATCGTCCCTAGCCCAGGCATGCAGCCAACGCGTACCGTGAGGTCGTGCTCGGTGAACCGCAAACAGATGAAGCACACCCTCTCGGTGCTGGTGGAAGACGAATCAGGTGCTCTAAGCCGCATTTCCGGGCTGTTTGCCCGTCGTGGCTTCAACATCGAGAGCCTCGCTGTTGGTCCAGCGGAACAGCGAGGCATCTCCAGACTGACAATGGTTGTGGAGGGTGATGACCGCACTCTTGAGCAGATGAGCAAACAGCTCAACAAGCTCGTGAACGTGCTTGGCGTGATTGATCTCAGCACGATTCCCGCAGTGGAAAGGGAATTGATGCTCCTGAAAGTTGCATCAACAAAAGAAAACAGAGCAGCAATCTTCGACCTTGTTGAGGTCTTCCGAGCCAAAGTTGTCGATGTTGCTGATGATGCGATGACCCTTGAAGTCGTAGGAGATCCAGGCAAGCTCGTCGCCTTGGAACGCCTAATGGAACACTATGGAATCCTGGAAATCGCACGCACTGGGAAAGTAGCCTTGGAGCGAGCATCAGGAGTGAACACGGAATGGCTGAAAGCCACACGCTCTGAAAATAGAGTTCCAGCCTAATTTTTAACGATCGAAGCACGAATCAACTTGTCACCTTGCTGTAGCTGGTCCACAACCTCCATTCCACGAATCACGCGCCCAAACACCGCATAACGACCATCCAGCTCAGGGAGAGCCTCAAGAGCGATGTAAAACTGGGCACTCGCTGAATTTGGATCAGATGAGCGAGCCATGGCGATGGATCCACGGGTATGGGACAAAACAGGAGCCATGGTGGACGAAGCCTGCGCCGCTTCCTTACCATAGATGTATTTTTTAGATATCTTGTCGCGGAATTCAAGGGGAATAAAACGCGCTTCTCCAGTTTTTTTGTCAATGAAATGACCCGATCCATAGTCACTCTTTGGAACCGTGGGATCAGTGCTTGAGGGATCACCACCCTGAACAACAAAGGGGACAGGTGTTTTGATCACACGATGGAATACGGTTTGATTGTATACACCTCTTTTCACAAGATCAACAAAATTCCCTGCCGTGATTGGGGCATTGTCGCCGTCCAGCCTGATCAGAACACTGCCACGGCTGGTGTCCAGCAAGACATCGGCCGTGCCCTGAAGACAGGGGAGAGGAGAATCCCGACAGCTGATCTCATGGACAATGGAAGATTTCGTACAGCCTGTAAGAGTAGGCGTAACGAGGCATGAAAGTGCAAGAACGCAGGGCAGCAGATTTCTCATCATTAATGTGACAGGAGTGATACCGTCAAAGCCCTTCGAGAGGCACGCCTAGAAAACGAGCCAATGTTGCTCCAGCAAACTCGAGATCAGCCAGGGGGATCGGCTCACCAATTCGACTGAGGGGAAGGTCTCGGCGTCCCTGAATACGCAGAGCCAAACGTCTCATAGGACTCAATCCATCGCGAATTTCAACCTTGACGGCTTGGATATCCCGAAGGGGAACTTCAACCTTGATGCGTTGGCGGAGCCCCTGACGGGAAATCACTGCCAAGCCCGATCGCTTGTCAAAGGAATTGCTGCCCCCCCCGAGATCCACGCTGATCACAGTCCAGAGATAGGTGGCAAGGAGAAGAGCTGCAACCCCGTAGAGCCCCATCACCAACCCTTGGGGGACCCAAGGAAGATCGGAAGGGTGTAGCCCTGGCAGGAGGTTTCTGCCGAAGTAACTAGAGAGGCTTGCCAGCAGGAACCCCACCCCTCCCAGGGTCACAGCAGCTGCAACGAGGAAATTGGAGAGCCGCCTGGAACCGAGAACGCTTTGTTCAAGCACATCCGCGTCCCTTGGAGGAAGAGTGGCAGGGTTCTCAGAACTGATCGACATGAAGCCCGCAGGTCACCTGGGCACCATCCTGACGGTCCAAGGGCTTCAGCGAGGCTGTCCATGCGGCAGGTGTCCATTGGAACCCTGATGTCAGGGCATGTCAACGATCCCGGATGGCACAGAAACGTTGTTACCATCGCCCGGTAACCCTCACCAGCGGTTTCCCGACACCGCTCAATCCACGTTCTTCCCATGACGATCGCTGTAGGACGCGCGCCAGCAGCCCGGGGATGGTTCGACATCCTCGATGACTGGCTCAAGCGCGACCGCTTCGTTTTCGTGGGGTGGTCCGGTCTGTTGCTCTTCCCCTGTGCCTACCTGGCGCTTGGCGGTTGGCTCACCGGCACCACCTTCGTCACCTCCTGGTACACCCACGGCATTGCCAGCTCCTACCTGGAAGGGTGCAACTTCATCACCGCCGCCGTCAGCACCCCTGCTGATGCCATGGGCCACAGCCTTCTTCTCCTCTGGGGCCCAGAAGCCCAAGGAGATTTCGTGCGCTGGTGCCAACTCGGTGGCCTCTGGCCCTTCGTGGCCCTGCACGGCGCCTTCGCCCTGATCGGCTTCATGCTCCGCCAGTTCGAAATTGCTCGCCTGGTCGGCATCCGTCCCTACAACGCCATCGCCTTCTCCGGTCCGATTGCGGTGTTCGTCAGTGTCTTCCTGATGTACCCCCTCGGTCAGAGCAGCTGGTTTTTTGCTCCCTCCTTCGGGGTGGCAGCGATCTTCCGCTTCCTCCTCTTTTTGCAGGGTTTCCACAACTGGACCCTCAACCCCTTCCACATGATGGGCGTGGCCGGCATCCTCGGCGGTGCTCTCCTCTGTGCCATCCATGGCGCCACCGTGGAGAACACCCTCTTTGAGGATGGGGAGCAAGCCAACACCTTCCGCGCCTTTGAGCCCACCCAGGAAGAAGAGACCTATTCAATGGTCACCGCCAACCGCTTCTGGAGCCAGATCTTCGGGATCGCCTTCTCCAACAAGCGTTGGCTGCACTTCTTCATGCTGTTCGTGCCGGTGATGGGTCTGTGGACCAGCAGCATCGGCATCATCGGCCTGGCCCTCAACCTGCG
>JBJTQT010000098.1:0-6848 GCA_046075745.1 Cyanobium sp.
ACCTTGGCAAGCACTTTGGTGGGGGCGATGCCCACAGCCACCGGCAGGCCCAGCTGTTGGCGCACCGCCTGACGCAGGGCCAGACCCCAGGTGGTGAGATCAGCGGCGGCTGCATCCGTGGCACGGGGCCGGTGCAACAGACCAAAGGCCTCATCGATGGAGTAGATCTCCAGTTCTTCCACCCAGCCTTCCAAGGTGGCCATCAGTCGCTGGCTCATATCGGCATAAAGGCTGTAGTTGGAACTGCGCACGATCACGCCATGCCGCTCCAGCTGAGGCTGCACCCGAAAGAAGGGAGCACCCATGGGGATGCCAAGGGCCCTGGCTTCCGCACTGCGGGACACGACGCAACCATCGTTGTTGGAGAGCACCACCAGCGGCCTGCCCACAACGGCCGGATCGAGCACCGCCTCACAGGAGGCATAGAAATTGTTGCCGTCGATCAGAACGGTGGCGGGGATAGCGGTGGCAGGGATAGCGGTGGCGGGGATAGCGGCCGGGGGCACGACAAGGACAGCGACAGACGCCGCAGCGCATCGACATCAGGATAGTACGTGCGTATCACTGCTCGGGCGATCTCTGTCTGTCTAAGTTCAGGGGGCATGCCTTTCTCCCATGCCATCGATGTTCTCCAGCCGCCACAGCAAGGTTCAGCAGCTCCTGAGCCAAGGCGTGGCGGCAGGGCTGGCGCTCTCCCTGACGGGCTGCGGGGGTACCACCAGCACCCTCAGCGGTGCAGGTGCCTCCTTTCCGGCGCCCATCTACCAGCGCTGGTTCCAGGAGCTAGCCAACCAGGGGGTGCGGGTGAACTACCAGTCCGTGGGCTCAGGGGCGGGAGTGCGGCAGTTGCTGTCACGCACCGTGGACTTCGCTGCCAGCGATGTGCCCATGAAGGCCGAAGAGATCGCCAAGGTGCCCCAGGGTGTGGTGCAGATCCCCATGACGGCGGGCGCCATCGCCGTGGCCTACCAGAACAAGGGCTGTGAACTGAAGCTGAGCCGGGCCCAGTTGGTGGGGATCTTCCAGGGAAAAATTAACAATTACAGCCAGCTGGGCTGCGCTGCCAAGCCCATCAAGGTGGTGGTGCGCTCGGACGGATCGGGCACCACCGCAAACTTCACGGCCCATCTGGCAGCAATCGATCCGGCCTGGAAGCAGGAGGTGGGATCCGGCAAAAGCGTCAAATGGCCAGTGGGAACAGGCGCCAAGGGGAACGAAGGGTTGGCCGCCCAGCTCAACCAGGTGGATGGAGCCCTCGGCTATGTGGAAGCCGCCTTCGTGAAGCCCCCACTCCAGGCGGCTGCCCTCACCAATGCCGCAGGCCAGCTGATGAAGCCCACTCCCGAGAGCGGGGAGGAGGCACTGGCGTCGATTGATCTGGGTCCCGATCTGATCGGGAGAAATGCCAATCCAGCATCGGGCTATCCAATCGTCACCTTCAGCTGGATCCTCCTGTACAAAATCGGAAACGGCACCAACAACGCCACCTTGAAGAAGGTGTTCGCCTATGCCCTCAGCGAACCTGCCCAAGCCATGGCAGGAAAGATGGGCTACATCAGGCTGCCAGTAAAAGTGATGGAACGGGGAAGGAACGCCCTGGCCAGTATTCAGCCCTGAGGGGAGGCAGGAGAATCGGCCCGCTCAAGCTTCAAAGCGAACAAGCCTGGCGGAACTGCAGGCTTTCAGGGGTTTCCGCATCGATTGACCAACCATAGAACTGGAGCACTTCAGTGAATTGGCACACCTGCCGATCCGTGGAGAATCCCTGGCAGGACGGGTGCTCATCCAGGTGGTCTGGGGTGGGCGCAGGAGAGTGACAGGCGGTGTAGCCGCTTTCAGGCTGTTTGTAGATCTGCCAGGTTCCCTTGAAGGGTTTGGCATGATCAACAAGCGTGAGGAGAAGATGGCCGTTCATGCCGGTCACTCCAATGAATGGACTCATTCTCTGTAGCCCGGCAACAAGCCGGATGGCAGCCAAAAAAGGAACCACGGCCTGGAAATGACCATATCCACACCGCATTGGGTAGCCGATCAAACACAGGGGTCGGTTGCTCCCTACCTGGAGAGCAAGGCCGTGGAGGCGTGGCTGGGCCCCCGCCGGGTGTTTCATCACCTCTGCCTCTCTCTGTTCAAGGGGGAAAACACGGCGGTGCTTGGGCCCAACGGCTCAGGCAAGAGCTCTTTGATCAAGCTGCTGTGTCGAGAGCTTTATCCAGTGGTGAAGCAGGGATCGTGGCTGCGGCTATTCGGGGAAGAGAGCATCAATCTCTGGCAGCTTCGCTCTCGCATGGGGGTGCTCACCCAGGAACAGCACAACATCTACCGGGGCGATGTCCGGGGGTTTGATGTGGTGCTTTCAGGCTTTTTCGGTTCCGTGGGATTGGGGCGCAGTCAGCAACCTGATGAGCGGCAGCGCAGCAGAGTTGCACAGCTGATGGCCGAGATGGGGCTGGAAGCGCTTGCACAGGAATCGTTTCAACACCTTTCAGAGGGTCAGCGGCGACGACTGCTGCTGGCCCGTTCCCTGGTGCATCAGCCGGAGGTGCTCGTCCTGGATGAACCAACCAACGGCCTCGATCTCCAGGCCAGATATCAGCTGTTGGAGCAGCTCGGCCAACGGGCAAGACAGGGCACAACCCTGCTTCTGGTGACGCATCGCCTAGAGGAAATTCAGCCTGAGATCAGTCGTGTCGTCTTCCTGAAGGAGGGCACGGTGATGGCCGATGGCCCTACGGATGAGCTGTTGCGCGATCAACCGCTCTCCACACTGTTCAATACGCCCTTGAGGGTGGTGACAGGAGGGGGATACCGACAGGTGCTTCCAGCTCCAAGACCAGTCTGAGTGGAAGGCATCCGGTGATATTGACTGAAGGTTTTGCACCGGCTCCTAAGGAGACTGCCACATTTGACAGGGTGAGGGAGGAAGAAATCGACCGAGGCTGTTTTTGCTGATCCTGGCGACTGAGGAGGGTTTGCACTTCGGATGGCTGGGCAGCTTCGCCAGATCAATCCGAGAAATGCAGGCATGTGCTGTAGCCAAACGAGCCGTTGAGTTGTTACACTGAAAATGTTCTTTGGGGAACTAATCATGTTGACTGGGGCTGAACTTCTCAGCAAAGTGAAGGAACTCGGTGATGTGTCCAAGTCAGAGCTCGTCCGCAGCTGTGGTTATGTCAGCACGAAAAAGGATGGAAGCGAGCGTCTCAACTTCACGGCCTTCTATGAAGCGCTGTTGGAGGCCAAGGGGGTCAACCTTGCGGAACACGGTGCTGGCAAGGGCAAGGCCGGCAGAAAACTGAGTTATGTGGCCACCGTACAGGGCAACGGCAACCTGCTGGTGGGCAAAGCTTATACAGCTCTGCTTGACCTCAGCCCTGGCGATGAATTTGAGATCAAATTGGGCCGCAAGCAGATCCGCCTCGTCCCAGCCGGGGCCGCCGACGAAGAGTGAATCCTGGGCGAGATGCAGCGTGGGCCTTCAGGTCGGCCTCCACAAGGCCAACCTGAGGGGCCAGGCTCGTTCTGATGCTTGAAGTTGCACTGGCCATGGTGGAGCAGGACGGCAAGTGGTTGCTGCAGCTCCGTGATGACCTGGATTGGATTGTGGCCCCGGGGTGCTGGGGACTGTTTGGAGGCCATCTGGAGCCCGGTGAAACACCCGAAGAGGCCTTGCAGCGGGAATTGCTGGAGGAAATTCGCTGGCAGGCAAAAGAGATGCGTTACTGGTTTGCGCATCGCAACACCAAGCGCATCGCCCATTTTTTTCTCAGCCACCTTTCTGAACCCTTGGACACCCTTCAACTTCTGGAGGGACAGGATGTCCTGCTGGCTCATCTGGAGGAGCTGAAGTCTGGCAGGGTCTGGAGTCCAGCGGTTCAGGCCTTTCGCCCTTTGGCCCCATCACTCCAGGTGGCGGTAGAGGCACTCGGGCGTGGTTCACACTTCTCAATGGGGATCTAGGTAGCTCTGCTCAATTCGCTTGTGTCAGAAGTTCCACACCTATACGTTGGACGCATTCGACTCCCCCCACACAAATGACGAGCCTCCAGAACGCCGAGGGATCCGCCAATCAATTCGGCGCAGAGATGAATCCTTCTTTGGATTTTCTTCAGACTTTTGATGCCAATGGCGATCCTGTTGAGGCCTACTTCGAGTGCATCAGCCAGTGCTCATTGGATGACGGGGAATGCGTCACCGTGTGCACCACCATTCTCCGGGAGAAAAGCTGAAGTCCGGTCTCAGAACCACTCCGGTTGAGCCGTCTCCTTGCTATTCACCTTGGCGTGGGGAGTGTTTCTCAGGAAGTCGAGCGTGATGGAGCGCTTCTGCGCTCCATCAGCAGCCAGGGCACGAATCGGATAGGTCTGCTCCCCATCAGGAAAGGCCGTATGGAAATGGAAGGTGCCGTCGCTGGAGAGAGGCACAGTCTGATCATCAACGGTGAGGGTGGCAGCAGGATCCGTCGCTCCATAGACGATCAGCTCGGCATCCGCCACCAACCAGAACTTGCGCTGGCGGGGGGCCATGCCCGCACCCGATGCTTCCCGCCCACTGGCCCAGAGCCCCGCACCGGAGAGGTGGCCACCAGTGGACTCTTTGGCAAGGCCCCCCAGCTCGTGAAATCCCTCTGAACCCAGGCCCAGAAACCGACGAGCCGCACTGGCCTGCTGATACAGCTGTTCATGCAGGGCAGGCGCCGCAGCTGGAGGCTGCCCATCCAGCAGTTCAGAGCCCGGGGTCAGATGGAAGGGAAGGAAAGGTTGTGAAGGCCGTTCGGCATCAGCCGGCATTCGAACGGCTGGAGACACCCTCAACGAGATCCACCCGCCCCCGGAGGTGCGGTAACCAAGGTCCACCCGGTACTCCCGATCGCCGAGGGGCACGGGGAGAAGCCATTGATTGGCAGATCCATCCACCAGCACCTCTTGAAGCGTGTGTGGTCTGGCTTCTCCTGCCGGCTGGTCGGTCACATCGGTGAGGCGAAGGGCAAGCTGCAATCCCCCTGCCGCAAGGGCGCGATCACGGTCGGCAGGATTGATGAACCAGCTCACGGAGGCCCATTGCGGATCGTGTGGCAACAGAGACACCCAGGTGCCGGAGTTGGGAGCGGGTTCTGGGGGTAGGGGCGAATCGGCCTTGCGTTCGGGGAGGGGAGTATGCGGGAGTGGAATTGCCGCCGGGATCGAGGCGAGGCTCGGGAGAACAGACTCTGCGGCAGGTGCGGCAGGGGAGCGCAGGTGAATGGCTGCGATGAGTTGGTCCCTGAGGAGACCGCTGTAGCGCCCAACCCCAAGAAGCCTCGCCAGCTCCCTCAATTGAGAGAGACGCATCTGCGCAAGTGCTTCCCTTGAGAATCCGGGTGTCGCCATGGCACCTTTGTAAAATCTTCTTAATTCTCTCCGAACTCGGCAGGCCCGGAGCCACTCTGTCAGCGCACCCTGATGGGTGATCCCCTCCTGAAGCCGCATCACTGCTGCTCCTGGCCAGAGAAGGGGCCTGGAAGGTGATCCCAGTCCGCGAACACAGATGTTGCATGCGTCCGGTGGATCCTCATCCTTCCGAAAGCTGGCCTCTGGCCCTCCCACGGACCGCCATCGGAACAACTCGCTGATCGCGAAAAAATGAGCACTTTTACCTGAATCATGGGGTACATTCCCGGCGCGATGCCGCCCGTGTCATCGCTACATTCAATCTTTGGTGCCCCAAGAGGACCGTTTGCCCATGGCAAAGATCGCTGATCAGCTTCAGACCTACCGCGCTGCTCTGAAGGCAGCACAGACAAAGGGGGATGGGGCCACCAGCCGAAAGCTCGAACAAAACATCAAAGATCTGGAGGAATTCCAACTCCGGCACCCCGACGCCACAGAGGCACCTTCCCCCCTGGAAGTGTTCTGCGATCTCAACCCTTCTGAAATCAATTGTTTGGTCTACGACGACTGACGATCGCAATGGACTTCACACCCTACCTCCTGACCCCCGATGCAGAATCATCAGAGGAGGGACTGCTTTCTGTTGAAATTCCTGGAAAGATTGCCGTAGCGATGAAGGGTCGATTCCTTCTGAGAGCGGTATGCAAAAGTTTTGGCGAACACAACACCATCAGCTGTGCGGTGACTGATCAGGAGAGCTGCCTGGCCTACCTGGCCGCAGAGCCGGATCCTCCCTATGAATTGTTGATCTGTACGGATTATCTGGAAAAGGGCAATGGCTTTGATCTGGTGCATCAGGCGAAAAGTCGCCAGCCCCAACTCCATTGTGTGGTGCTGGCCCTCGGCGATGTGATTCCGGCTGAATTTGCGGATGCCAACTGGCTGGAAGCTGTTGTGGCAGAAGCTGATTTCGTGGAAGATCAACAACCCCTGAAAGCGGCTGTGCTTGCTGTGATGAGCGGCCATTCCTATCGCAGCCCTTCCTTACGCACTGGGCTGTTGCCCTATCTGAGTTGCCCCAGGCTCACCCCGAGGGAATATCAGGTGTTGGATCTGCTGGCCAGTGGCATGAGCGATCGCGACATCGCCAAACAACTGATGGTGAGTGAAGAAACGGCCCACACCTACAGCAAGCGGCTGCTGCAGACCCTGGGGGTGAACAACCGGCTCCAGGCCGTGCTGAAGGGAATGCGTTGCGGCATGGTGAAACTCTGAGCCGGATTGCCCCCAAACGGGGGCAGACCCCGTGCATGGAGCGGGGCCATGCTGATGGAACGCCGATGCGCTGCCATGGGTCAGTTCACCTCCTCCACCCTCACCATTGGAGAGCTGCAGGCTGGCTATCCCCTGTATTGCAAGGCCATGCGAATCCTGATCCGTGAAGAGAAATCCATGGAGCAGATCAAGCGCAGCGTCTGC
>JBJTQT010000099.1:0-2810 GCA_046075745.1 Cyanobium sp.
CGAACCTGCGACATGTTGCCGCGGGCACCTGAATTGGCCATCATCCACACGGAATTGAGCGGATCGTTCTCATTGAAATTCCGCTTCACCTCCTCCACGAGTCGCTCGTTGGTTTCCGTCCAGGTGTCGATCACCTTGGTATGCCGCTCCACTTCCGTGATCTCTCCCAACCGGTAGCGCTCTTCCGTATAGGTGATCTCTTCCTCCGCTTCCTGCAGCAGCCGGGCCTTTTCGCTGGGGATCCGCAGATCATCCACGGAAATGGAAACTGCGGCCTGGGTGGCGTAGTGAAAGCCCAGATTCTTCAGTTCATCCGCCATGGATGAGGTGGCTGCCGTGCCGTGATGCTTGTAGGCCCAGGCCACGAGGTTGCGCAGCACCTTCTTATCGATCACCCGATTGCGGAAGGGAGGCGCAACGGTCCCCAGGGCGGATTCCACAGGGGCCGCTTCAGCTGCAGCTGCCGCCTTGGCTGATTTCTTCTTTGCGGAGGAGGTGCTCATAACCGGCGTGGATCAGTGAGAAGGAGAAGGAAGCAGATCGAAGGAGGGTCGGGCTCAGCTGGCGGCGACGGCATCGATGATGGTCTGGTTGATCACCACCCGACCGACGGTGGTGAGGAGATAGCGGCTGATCAACGCGCCATCTTCATCAAAGCGATCCCGGCGGAAGCGCCACTGTTCCACCCGGGTTCCATCGGAGAGCGTCTCGGAGGAGACAGGCGCATCGGCCTCCTCATCGGTGTCCACCTCGCCGTTGAAACGCACCCAGACCCAGTCATGGAGGTGGAGGTGCTTCTCATCAAAGGCGGCGATCACATCTTCCAGTCCGGCAAAGGTGAGGGACCGGTCTCCGAAGGCCGGTTTCGCTTTGGCACGGTTGACGGCGGTGAGGTAGTAAGCGCCGAGCACCATGTCCTGGGAGGGGGTGATGATCGGTTCGCCGGTGGCTGGAGAGAGGATGTTGTTGCTGGCCAGCATCAACATGCGGGCCTCGGTCTGGGCTTCAATCGCCAGGGGCACGTGCACGGCCATCTGGTCACCGTCGAAGTCGGCGTTGAAGGCCGGGCAGACCAGAGGATGCAACTGGATGGCGCGCCCATCCACCAGCTTGGGTTCAAAGGCCTGGATGCCGAGCCTGTGGAGGGTGGGAGCCCGGTTGAGCAGGATGGGATGGCCCTCGATCACTGCCTGAAGCACCTGCATCACCTCGTCGTCCGCCTTCTGAATCAGCTTCTTGGCAGCCTTGATGTTGTTGACGATGTTCTGACGGATCAGGCGGTGGATCACAAAGGGCTGGAACAGCTCAATGGCCATCTCCTTTGGCAGGCCGCATTGATGCATCTTCAGCTTGGGACCGACGACGATCACCGAGCGGCCGGAGTAGTCGACCCGCTTGCCGAGCAGGTTCTGGCGGAAGCGGCCCTGTTTGCCCTCGATGATGTCACTGAGAGATTTCAGGGCACGATTGTTGGCACCCACCACCGTGCGGCCCCGGCGACCATTATCGATCAGGGCATCGACGGCTTCCTGCAACATCCGCTTTTCATTGCGGACGATGATCTCCGGAGCGAGGATCTCCTGGAGCCTGGCGAGTCGGTTGTTGCGGTTGATCACCCGGCGGTAGAGATCGTTCAGATCGCTGGTGGCGAAGCGGCCCCCGTCCAGCTGCACCATGGGTCGCAGGTCGGGCGGGATCACCGGGATCACATCCAGCACCATCCACTCCGGACGGGCATTGGTGGCGATGAAGTTGTCAATCACCCGGAGGCGCTTGATCAGTTTGGCCCGCTTCTGCCCCTTGCTGGCGCTGATTTCCTCCCGCAGCTGTTCGGCGATTTCGTTCAACTCCAGATCGGAGAGAAGCTGCTTGAGGGCCTCTGCACCGATCCCAACAATCGGTTCGTTTTCAATCTCCGAGTCCTCAGCGAAGATCTGGTCTTCGATTTCCAGCCACTCATCTTCGGTGAGCAGCTGCTTGTAAACCAGATCCTTGTGGTCGCCTGGATCGAGAACCACGTAGCAGTTGAAGTAGACGATCTGCTCCACATCCCGCAGAGGCATGTCGAGAAGGATCGCCACATAGCTGGGAATTCCCTTCAGGTACCACACATGGGATACCGGTGCCGCCAGCTTGATGAAACCCATCCGATGGCGCCGCACCCGGCTCTCGGTGACCTCCACCCCGCAGCGCTCGCAGACGATGCCGCGGTGGCGCACCCGCTTGTATTTGCCACAATGGCATTCCCAATCCTTAGATGGACCGAAGATCTTCTCGCAGAAGAGGCCATCCATCTCCGGCTTGAGGGTGCGGTAGTTGATGGTTTCCGGCTTGGTCACCTCCCCCACCACCTGACCATTGGGCAGGGTGCGCTGACCCCACTGCATGATCCGCTCGGGGGAAGCGAGCGTGATCTTGACGTAGTCGAAGTAGTTTTCGCTGCGGGAGTTGCTGTTGGTCATGGAGAGGAAATGTAAGCAAGGAACAAGGAAGTAGGGGGGTCAGTCTTCGTCGTAATCAGCAACTCCCAGAGATTCGTAGGTCGGACGGCTCGGCGTGCTGCGGCGCGGATTCACGTCCTGCATCAGATCCACCTCTTCGCCGGCATCGGTGTAGACAGCGATATCCAGGCCAAGAGACTGCAATTCGCGCATCAGCACCTTGAACGACTCCGGAGTTCCCGGCCTTGGGATCGGCTTGCCCTTGACGATGGCGTTGAGGGCCTCGTTGCGGCCCTGCATGTCGTCGGATTTGACGGTGAGCAGTTCCTGAAGGGTGTAAGCGGCGCCGTAGGCCTCCAGGGCCCACAC
>JBJTQT010000100.1:0-3308 GCA_046075745.1 Cyanobium sp.
GCGCTGGGGCTGATCGAGCAGTGGGGCAGCGGCATCCAGCGTATGGCGGCCGTCTGCCGGGACGGCGGGCTGCCGCCGCCGATCTTCGAGGAGATCGCCATGCGCTTTCGGGTCACCATTGCCACCGTCCCCGTGGGCCCAGCGGTGGTCGACGCCACCGAGCAGGCGATCCTCGCCAGCCTGAAGGGAGGCAAGGGGTTGGCCACCCGTGAGATCGCCGCCATCATCGGCCTGTCGGCCCGGGCCACGCGCACGCGACTGGCCCGTCTGATCGATCGCGGGCTGGTGCGCGAGATCGGCACCAGCGCCAAGGATCCGCAGCGAAAATATTTCCTGGCCGAGGGTGGCCCCCCATGAACCTGACCCCGGAACAGAAGGCACGCCTCGACATCGACGCGGCTCTTGTGGCCGCGGGCTGGATCCTGCAGAACCGCGACGCGATCAACCTCGCCGCCGGGCCCGGTGTGGCCGTGCCAGCGGCGTAGAGCTCCAATCCGGCAAGTACGCCGCGGGGCTGCCGGCGGGCCTGAATCCTCCCGTCACGCCGCTGCCGTTCGTGTACCTGAGCACAGGCGTGGAGACTCGCTTCATCAACGGCCTCGATCCCGATCCCCGCACCCGCGCAATTTCCGCCAACCTTCCCCACATCCATCGGCCCGAAACGCTCGCCGAATGGATCGGTGCGGAAACGCTCGATGCCTGGGTGAAACGCCTGCACACCGAAGACAGGGGCCTGTACACCGCCGCCGACGACACCAAGCCGTCGACGCTGCGGGGACGGATCACCACCATGCCGCCCGTTGAGCCCGGGAATCTGACTGGATCCTCAGATCATTTCAACTCGAGGCCGAACTGGCTCGCATGAAAGAATGGGAGTATGAGCCCGCTCGGTCGCTTTCGCACGAACCAAGACCCACTTGACCGCGAGATCGGCTGGGAGGCCTGGTGTCTGGTTGCGGATAGGCCTTGAGGGCATGACCGCAGGGGTCTCGGCGGCCACCGTTCTCGCGGTTCTCGGTGGGGGCGAACCGAGCCTCGTCGTGTCGTTTCCCAGTCGATTGATCGGAATTGGCATCGCCGCGCCAGTGGGTACGGCGTTCCCGGCCACTAGGCCCGAGGGCGGGCAGTAGCTTTTTCCAGGCCTCTTCCCTCCCGATGCTTTCCCACACCCTTGCCCTGCTGAGCCTGGAGGGGGGCTTGGATCAGGCCATGCTGCAGGAGCTGCTGCGGCAGTGGGGCTATGGCGTGATCTTTGGGGCCATGCTGCTGGAAAATGCGGGCGTTCCCCTGCCGGGGGAAACGGTCACCCTCCTGGGGGGCTACGCCGCCGGTAGCGGCCAGCTCAATGTGTTTGGCGTGATGGCCGCCGCGGCCGGAGGCGCCATCCTTGGCGACAACCTGGGTTATTGGGTGGGGCGACGGGCCGGGTGGGACCTGATCTTGCGGGTGGGTCGCCTGCTTCGCCAATCACCAGAGCAGCTGGAGCAGTTGCGCCAGCAGTTCCTGCGCCATGCCAATGCCTCCGTGCTGCTCGGACGCTTTGTGGCCGTGCTGCGGGTGGTGGCGGGCCCCATGGCCGGTGCCGTCGGCATGCCCTACCCCCGCTTCTTGCTCTGCAACAGCATCGGCGCCCTGCTCTGGGCCAGCACCATGGTGAGCCTGGCCTGGCTGGGTGGCCGCTGGGTTCCCTTCGAGCGGATGGTGGGCATGATCGATTTCGGCCTCGGTGCCCTGTTGCTGGTTCTGGTTCTGGTGGTGGTGCCGAAGGTTCTCTCCCGGCTGGAGCGGCGTCAGCTGAGCAAACCCACGGGCCCTGAGCCTCCGCCCTCCTGAGAGCCATGGCCTCCTGCCAGGGACCTGGCGGGTGAGCAGCGATCATGGGGGGATTCGTGCTCTCCCCATGCCCTGGCGGTATCTCCGCTATCTCCTCTTCCCCCTGGGATGCTGCGCCGCCGGCCTGGCGATCGTGTTGGGGTGGCAGGGCCTCACCGCCGCCTGGATCACCCTGGTGCTGCTGGTGCTGGAGGTGTCGCTCTCCTTCGATAACGCCGTGGTGAATGCCCGGGTGCTCGAGAAGCTCACCCCGGGCCAGCAACGCTTCTTTCTCACCTGGGGCCTGGTGATCCCCGTATTCGGCGTGCGCTTCGCGGGCCCCCTGCTGATGGTGGCCCTGGCCGGCGGGGTGAGTCTGAAACAGGCGCTGGATGCGGCGCTCCACAAGCCCCAGGAATACAGGCACCTGCTGGAGTTGGCCGAGCCTCGCATCCTGGCCTTCGGGGGCATGTTTCTGCTGATGGTGTTTCTGCGTTATTTCTTCGATGAGGCCAAAACGCTTCACTGGTTCCGTCCCCTGGAACGGCGCCTGAGTGATGCGGGCCGGGTGGAGGCCCTGGAGATCGCCCTGGCCCTGATCCTGCTGCTGGGCCTGGTGGCTCTGCTGCCCGGGGAGCGCCATGGGGAGGTGATGGTGGCGGGGGTGCTGGGCCTGGTGCTGCAGCTGCTGAGCACCTCCCTGGCAGAGGCCTTCGGGGATGAGGAGCAAGCCGGCGCCCGCCTGGCGGCAGGGGGAGGGCTGGCCAGCCTGCTCTACCTGGAACTGCTGGATGCCTCCTTCAGCCTCGACGGCACCATCGGTGCCTTCGCCATCACCTCCAATCTGGCCCTGATTATGACGGGCTTGGGCCTGGGGGCCCTCTTCATCCGCTCCCTCACCCTGCTGATCAGCCGGGAGAAGGCCCTCGATCAGCTGATCTTTCTGGAGCATGGTGCCCACTACGCCATCGGCGCCCTCGGCGGACTCATGCTGGTGAGCATCTGGCTGAGGGAGCACCACAGCCACCTGCCGGAATGGGTGACCGGCCTGATCGGCCTGGTGTTCCTGGCCCTGTCGCTGGGAGATTCCCTGCGGCACCGCCGGCGCAGTTGAGACGGCAGCGGTTCCTCAGTGCCAACCGCCTCCCAGGGATCCGACTTGACACATATCGACTATCCTTACATTTCGGCAAAATTACAAACTCAATGCCCATTAAAACGCTCCTGAACCAATTGCTCAGATCAGCTGGAGTGCCGGGCTGGGAGGGCTGGACGCCAGACAGCTTTCAACCTTCTGAGAGGTTTCCAACCACGGAGGAATTCCTGGGGAGGCGTGCCCCGGCCTCCCTCGATCTCCCCAATACGCGATCGCTTGATCTGGGCTGCGGACCAAATCCACGCAATCCTTTCCGCGCGGCATATGCCCAGGGAATTGACATTGTATCTTCTGGTGATAACAAAGTTCTAGGCAGCGATCTAGCCGTTTCTCCGATTCC
>JBJTQT010000101.1:0-7000 GCA_046075745.1 Cyanobium sp.
CTGCAGCTCCTCCATGGCGGCCCAGGTGCGGGCCAGGGGCACCTGCTCCAGCGCCACCAGATCCTCCCCCCTCTCCGGGAACGCCACCCCCCGGCGCAGCACCACGGGCCAGTGGATCAGATAGAGATCGAGGTGGGTGAGCCGCAGATCCGCAAGGGTGCGCTCCAGGGCCGGCCGCACATCCTCCGGGGCATGGCAGTCGTTCCAGAGCTTGGAGGTGATCCAGAGCTCCTCGCGCGCCACCACACCATCGGCAAAGGCCCGTTCCAGGGCCTCGCCGATCTCGGCTTCATTGCCATAGATGGCTGCTGCATCAATGTGGCGATAACCCAGCTCCAGGGCCTGGCGCACGGCCTGGCCCACCCTGCTGGGTTCCGCCCGCCAGGTGCCCAGCCCCAAGGCAGGCAGGGAATCACCGTTGGCCAGGGCAATCCGTCGCATGGCACAGAAAGAGCAGTGGAAACTTTATGGGCTCTCGAAAAGGGCGAGCTGGCCCGGGCTCTGCTGCCGCCGCCGACGGCTCACCCCCGACCGGGGAGTGGCCAGTCCTGAGCGGCGGGAGCCATGGCGCTCCTGAATGGCATCGGCCCCCTCACGAAAGCCTGCCCCCCGCCTCACCCCCCACACCCGCTCCCGGGCCTCCCTGGCCGCCTGCAGATGATCCACGATCGGCTGCGGGTAGTGCACCCCGAGCACACAGCCGGCCGCCTCCTGCTCGGCGGCCGTCATCGTCCAGGGGGTGTGCAGGTGAGCCAGGGGCACTCCCGCCAGCTCCGGCACCCAGCGCCTCACATAGGCGCCTGCGGGATCGTGATCCAGGCCCTGCTTCACGGGGTTGTAGATGCGCACCGTGTTGATCCCCGTGGTGCCCGCCTGCATCTGGCACTGGGGCCAGTGAATTCCGGGTTCGTAATCCACGAAGCGGCGGGCCAGCACCAGGCCGCTGTCGCGCCAGTGGATCCAGAGGTGATGGCTGGCCACCGCCATCAGCAGGGCCCGCATGCGGAAATTGATCCAGCCCTCGGCCAGCAGGGCCCGCTGGCAGGCATCCACGAAGGGCAGGCCCGTGCGCCCCTCGCTCCAGGCCGCCAGACGTTCCGGATCGGTTTGCCGCAGCCCGGCGTAAGCGGGATGGGCGTCGCGACATTCGAGTTCCGGCTCGCTTTCGAGCTTCTGCATGAAGTGGCAATGCCAGTGCAGGCGCTCCTCAAAGGCCCGGGGGCCGCGCTCGCGGCGGCTGGCGTGCACCACCTCCCGCATCGAGAGGGTACCGAAGGCCAGATGGGGCGACAACCTGGAACAGCACTCCCCTGCGGTGAGGGGGCTGGATAACCCCTTGACATAGCCCCGGCCCCGTTCCGCCAGAAAACTCGCCAGCACGGCCAGACCTTCCTGGCGGCCGCCCCGCTGACGGCCAGGGCAGGGATCGGGCACCAGCCCCAGATCCTCAGGGGAGGGCAGGGCTTGGGGGTGCACCGGCTCCAGGGGAAGAGGGAGATCCCCGGGGCCCATCAGGTGATCCGGAGCAGCCAGAGGCTGCTGGCCCATCCGCTCCTCCCAGCGCCGGGCCCAGCCATTGCGGCTAGCCAGGGCGCGCACCACTCCGCTCTGGGGGAACTGATGCCAGGGAATCCCCTGGCTACGGCACCAGCTGGCCACGGCCCGGTCGCGGGCATAGGTCCAGCCGTTGCCCGTTTCCTCATGGCTCCAGAGAGCGGCAATGGGGCCCTGGCTCTGCAGGCGGGAGAGCACTCCGATCACTTCCCCCACCTGCACCACCAGGGGCAGGCCAAGGCCCGCCAGTGCACGCTGCAGATCCCGCAGCGACTCAACGCAGAAGGCCCACTGGCGGGCTGAGGCATCGGGCTGAGCCCAGAGCTCGGGCTCCACCACATAGAGAGGGAGCACCCTGCCCAGCCGGCCAGCATCCCGCAGGGGCCGATGGTCGTGCACCCGCAGATCCCGCTTAAACAGAACGACGTGCACAGGGTCCATGGCCACGCACCCTAGGCAAGGCCACTACCGGCTCAGGAATGGAACAGCAGCACCAGTCCGGATTTCACCTGGTGAAACTCCCGCTCCTCCCGGCTCAGATCCAGCCCCACCTCCAATCCCTCCTTCAAGGCCACATCAAAGGGTGGGGAGGAGGGGGGCTGCCCCTCGCTCCATAGTGCCGCGATGCCCACCGGGGTGGCATGCCAGCGGAAGCAAGGCGTGATCCCGATTGTGGGCTCCTTGAGGGCATCTTCCAACAGCTCGCGGATCGCCATCAGTGGGGTTGGGCTCAACCAGCAACTCGCCTAGCTTCGGCATCTCCCCCCTGAAGGGCAATCGCCTGAGAGTTTTCGTGACACGCCCTCCCGGCGGGGCCCTCGACGGGCTGCCCCAACCGATTGCCCTGGTGCATGAATGGTTCACCCCCCGCTCGGTGGGCGGATCGGAGCTGGTGGCCAGGGAACTGGATGGGCTGCTCACGGCGGCAGGAACCCCACCGGATCTCTTCGCTCTCGTGGATGGGGAAAGCCGGCGGCCTGAGAGCTGGCTGGCTGGTCGGCGGCTGCACACCTCCTTCATCCAACGGCTGCCCTGGGGCGTGAGCCACGTGCAGCAATATCTGCCCCTGCTGCCCGTGGCGATCGAGCAGCTGGATCTCAGCTCCTACCCCCTGGTGGTGAGCAGCAGCCATCTGGTGGCCAAGGGGGTGCTCACTGGACCGGATCAGCTGCACGTGAGCTATGTGCACACGCCGGTGCGCTACGCCTGGGATCAGATGCACCCCTATCTGGCCAGCTCCCAGCTGGCGCAGGGGCCCCTGGCCCCCCTGGTGCGACTGCAGCTGCACTGGCTGCGGCAATGGGATGTGGTGAGCGCCCAACGGCCGACGGCCTTCATCGCCAATTCCCGCTTCACGGCCAACCGCATCCGCCGCTACTGGGGGCGCCAGGCGACCGTGGTGCACCCCCCGGTGGAGGTTGAGCGGTTCAACTGGCGGCGTCAGCGGGAGGACTTCTATCTCAGCGTCTGTCGACTGGTACCGAACAAACGGGTGGATCTGGTGGTGCAGGCCTGCAACCGCACCCGCCTGCCCCTGGTGGTGATTGGCGATGGGCCTGAGCGGAAGCGGCTGGAGGCCCTGGCGGGCCCCACGGTTCGCTTTCTCGGGCGCTGCAGCGACAGTGCCGTGGGCGACTGGCTGGAGCGCTGCCGGGCCTACGTGAACGTGGGCCTGGAGGATTTCGGCATTGCGCCGGTGGAGGCGATGGCCGCGGGTGCACCGGTGATTGCCCTGGGAGCTGGTGGCTTCTGCGACAGCGTGCGCCCTCTGGATGACCAGACAACGCATCCCACAGGCCTGCTGGTGCCGGAGCAGAGCGTGGCCTCTCTGGCGGCGGCCCTGGAGCACTTCCACGACCAGCGGCTCTGGTTGCGATTGCCCGCAGAGGGGCAACGGGCCTGGGCGGAGACCTTCTCTCCGGCCCGCTTCCAAGAGCGGATCAGCACCCATCTCCATGGGCTCTGGCAACAGCATCAACAGCGACTCAAAAGCAACAGAGCCCCTCTTTCCTTGCCTGTGCCTCTGGAATGAGTGGCCTCCTGGAGTGGGATTCCTGGGTCCAACCTCCTTAAGTTACTTGTTGTAATGCGGCTTGAATATGGTGCTGAGTGCCGGTTCCGCATCTCAAGTTCAGCCCAGCAATGTTATTGCTCTTCAGCCGAGCATTCTCGCTCCGGCAGAACTGATTGATCTTCAGTCGAAGCGATCGAGATTCATTAAGCGGACTGGCGATATTGTTTTTTCTCTCTCTGTGCTCACTCTTTGGGCGCCGATTTTTCTTGCGCTCGCCTTCATGGTGAAGGCATCCTCACGGGGGCCGATTTTTTATACACAACCCCGCATTGGCCGGGATTACAAAACATTTGGCTGTATTAAGTTCCGCACCATGCGGAAGGATTCCGACAAAATTTTGAAATCCTTGCTTGCCAGTTCCCCCGAGCTGAAAAAGGAATTCGCTAAAGATCACAAGTTAAAGAATGATCCTCGCATCACCAGGCTTGGCAAATTTCTTCGTCGCTCAAGCCTGGATGAACTGCCCCAGTTCATCAATGTGCTCCGTGGTCAGATGAGCGTGGTTGGACCTCGACCGATCGTGAAGGCTGAATTGAGCCGCTATGGCTACAACATGAATGAAGTCCTGGCTGTTCGCCCTGGCATGACAGGTCTCTGGCAGGTTTCTGGGCGTAACAACCTCAGTTACCGCCAGCGAGTGCGTCTGGATCTGCGCTACTCACGCACCAGGAATTTTGCGATGGATTTGAAGATCGTCCTGAAGACCGTGATGGTGGTGCTTAACCCCCGCGACCGCGGCGCCTACTGAATCCAGACACCTGTTCCCAAGGCCCAAACTCCCAGAACAAACCCTGAAAGCCAGAGCAGTTCGAGCCGGAGTGTGAGCCGCAACATGTTCTCCACCGCCCTCTGATCCGGGAGCTTGAAGCCCGGGCCGAGGATGGGTTTCTCCCTCCAGCCATCGGGATACCGGTTCCGCCCCCCCAGCTGCACCTGCACCGCCTGGGCATAGGCCGCTTGCGACACCCCCGCATTCGGCGAAGGATCGGAGGCACCCTCCCGGAGTGCCACGTTGAACCTTGCAAGCCAGCACCTGGGCGCCCCTGTGATCAGGGGCAGGGTGAGCGCCACCAGACGCGTGGGAGCCCAAGTGAGGACATCATCCAACCGGGCACCTGCCGTGCCGAGCCAGCGCAGCTTTCCATGGCGGTAGCCGAGCATGGAATCGAGGGTGCTTGAGGCCTTGAAGATCCAGGCCAGGGCCAGGGGCCCGGGGGCCAGGCTCCATTGGCCGGCAAGCACAGCTCCCACCATCATCCAGAACAGGGGAGCGAACAGACCATCTACGGCATTTTCTGCTGTGGTTTCCGCCGCAGCTCGCAGAATCTCAGGCTCCGGCAAGTGCATCACCTCCCGGCCCACAATCCAAGCGAGCTGGGCCCGGGCCGCCTCCAGATCTGGGAGGCCCCTCAGAACATCCCGCACGGCTTTCTCCAGAGAGCGCCCCGCCAGGGCACTGGCCAGGCCCACCAGCACAACGAGCGAACCCTCCAGGGGGTGCTGGCGAGCCAGCTGCTCCAGCAGCCATCCCAGGAGCCCGGATCCCAGGGTGAGCAGCAGGGTGATCCCGACTCCAGCCAGCCTCAGCCTCCAGGGGGCATCACCAGCCCACTCCTCGCTGCGCTGGCGCAGCCACTGGATGGTCCATCCCATCGCCTGCACTGGGTGGAGCATCCAGCGGGGATCGCCCACCAACCGATCCAGAACGCAGGCCAGAACCACCAGCAGGGCGGGAAGGTGCACGAACCCAGCTCCCGCCCGTTCGATGTTCAGCTGGCCTTGAGCCAGCTGAACATCGAACGCAGGCCCTTGCCCACCTCCTCGATGGGATGCTGGCTGTCCCGCTCGCGAATGCGGGTCATCTCAGGCTTGCCGGCCTCACATTCCGCCACGAAATTGCGGGCGAAAGTTCCATCCTGGATGTCGCTAAGGATGCGCCTCATCTCGGCCTTTGTTTCGGCGGTGATCAAACGCGGGCCGCTCACGTAATCCCCATATTCCGCCGTGTTGGAGATGGAATCCCGCATGGCCGTAAGCCCACCGCGCACCATCAGATCCACGATCAGCTTCACTTCGTGCAGGCACTCGAAATAGGCGAGTTCGGGCTGATAGCCGGCCTCCACAAGGGTTTCAAAGCCAGCCTTCACAAGCTCACTGAGCCCACCACAGAGCACAGCCTGCTCGCCGAACAGATCGGTTTCGGCCTCCTCCTTGAAGTTGGTTTCCAGAATTCCCGCCCTGGTGCCACCGATCGCCTTGGCGTAGGCCATGGCCAGGGCCCTGGCGTTGCCGCTGGCATCCTGATGCACGGCAACAAGGGCGGGCACGCCCATGCCGTTCTGATATTCCCAACGCACGGTGTGGCCTGGACCCTTGGGGGCAATCATTACCACGTCCACATCGGCGGGGGGCTGGATCAGGCCACAGCGGATGTTGAAGCCATGGGCAAAGCTGAGCACCTTGCCGGCCGTGAGGTGGGGGGCGATCTCCTGGGCATAGACCTCCCTCTGCGCCTCATCGGGCAGCAGGATCATGATCCAGTCGGCCTTAGCGCAGGCCTCACCCACCGGCAGCACCTCCAGACCATCGGCTCGGGCCTTGTCGGCGGAGCGGCTGCCCTCGTAGAGACCCACCACCACATGGATGCCACTGTCCTTGAGGTTGAGAGCATGGGCATGGCCCTGGGAGCCGTAGCCAATGATGGCCACCGTCTTGCCGTTCAGCAGGCTGAGGTCGGCATCGGTGTCGTAAAAGAGCTGGGCCATCTGGGCGTTGGTTCGGGCTGGGCAAGGGGGAACTTTACGAAAGCGCCGCGGCCCGGTCTGGCCCGGAAGCCATGGCTACGGTCCGGGCAGCCTTTCCCTTGCGCCATGACAGGTCCGGCGGCCTTGTTCGACACCCATTTGCAATGTGAATTTCACGCCGACCTGGAGGGCACCCTGGCCTCCATGGTGGAGAACCCCCATCTGATCAATCTGGGCTCCGGCACCGGTGGGCAGGGCTATGACGGGGTGCGGGAGTTCTATGCCACGAAGCTGATCGGCCAGTTCTTTCCACCGGATGTGGAGTTCATCACCATCTCCCGCACGGAGAATGGGGAGCGGCTGGTGGATGAGCTGGTGATCCGCTTCACCCACACCGAGAGGATGAACCACCTGTTGCCCGGTGTTGCCCCCACGGGCAAGCGCGTGGAGATAGCCCTTGTCGTGATCGTGGGGGTGCGGGACGGCAAGGTGGCCTACGAGCACATCTACTGGGACCAGGCCGGCCTGCTGGCTCAGCTGGGGCTGCTGGATCCCTCCGGCCTGCCGGTGGATCCCACGGCGGCGGCTAAGCTGCTGGCCCTCACCGGCAAGGGGTGAACCTGGGGGG
>JBJTQT010000102.1:0-3582 GCA_046075745.1 Cyanobium sp.
ATCATTCCGAAGTCGTAGTAGATCAGCGCGCCATCGGCGGCGACGGCCAGGTTTCCCGGATGGGGATCGGCATGGAAGAAGCCAAAGCGCACCAGTTGCTGCAGATAGCTGGCCGCTCCCTTTTCCGCCACGCTGGCCGGCTCCACGCCCGCCTCGATGAGGGCCTGCCGATCGTTGATCTTGATGCCCGGAACGAAATCCAGGCAGAGCACCCGACGGGAACTCAACTCCCAGATCACCGCGGGGATGCGAATGCTGGGATCATCAAGGAATTGTTGGCGGAAACGGGCCGCATGCTGGGCCTCCAGACGGAAATCCAGTTCCCGCAGGAGCACCCGCCTGCATTCCTTGGCAATGCCGATCCAATCTCTCCCCAGGCCCCAGCGCGGATGGCGCTGCACCGCGCCGGCAACCTGCTGCAACACCTCCAGATCGAGCCGGAACAATCGCTCCAGGCCAGGCCTCTGCACCTTGAACACGACCTGGCGCCCACTGCGCAGGCTGGCCCGGTGCACCTGGGCCAGGCTGGCTGATCCCAACGGATCCACCTCCAGATCGATGATCTCCAGCCGGCGGGGGCCCAGTTCCTGCTCCAGGATCGATTGAACCACCGCGAAGGGGAACGCGGGCACCCGATCCTGGAGGCTGGCGAGTTCCTCCACCACTTCGGCGGGAAGCACATCGGGCCTGGCCGAGAGCAGTTGCCCCACCTTGATGAAGGCTGATCCCAGCTCCAGGAACTGGCCGGTGAGCCACCGGGCGAGGCTCCGCTGCCGCAGGGCCTGGCGCTCAGGGGTGATGCCACCGGGGTAGCTCCAGGAGCGAGCATTCCACCAGAGCTTTCCCAAGAGCTGCAGCGCCAGCCACCAGATCCGCAGTGGACGGGTCCAGGCAGTCCAGCGGCGATGCAGGGCAGCCCCTACTCCGGAGGCCGCCATCAAAGGGACCCCGCCTGGCCGCCCCCGCGGTTTCTCTGGTCGAGCTTGCGGGCCAGTGAGGCCACCTGGGCCCTGAGGTCATCAATCTGATCCTGAGGGTCAGCGGGAGTCCCTTTGCCGGCATCGACAGGCCCTGATGCCGTCCCGTTTTCCAGCCGGCGTGCCTCCAGTTCCACCTCCTCCCAGAACTGGGTCCACTCCTGCTGCAGACGCTGGGGAGCATCCTGTGCCAGAACAGCCAGCTCGGCGGCCCGATCGGCCAGCTGGCTCCCCAGACGGGCGCTGAGCCGGTTGATCGCGGCCTGAAGCAGGGATTGCGGAGTGCTCATCGCGGATCCGACGCCATTGGCGCACTGTGGCAGATCAGGGCAGGGGGGCGGGGGCCTCAGTGGAGGGCTGGGACGGTGGTGGTGGCGGCGGCATCAGCGGCACTGGGGTTGGCGGGGGCAGATCCGGCGCCATTGGGGTGGAGGCTGACGGATTCGCAGGTTCCAGGGTCGACTCCTCCAGGCGCCGCCGCTCGCCTTCAAGGCGGTTCTTTTCCGCTTCGTTGGCGGTAGCCTCCCGTTCGCTGGCCTCCTGCTTGGCTGCCTCCGCCTTCTCCTTCTCCTCCCGCTGCTTTCGAGCCAGCTCCTCCAGATCGGTGGGCAGGGGTTTGGCGTTCTCCCCTGTCTGCCGGCGCAACTCCTCGAGGGGCGTGCCAGCAGGCGTCGCCTTCGGCTGGAAGGAGGGCGCCCGGGTGGTGCCCTCGCCCCAGCGCACCTCCAGCAGCCGCTGGGTGAGTCCATAGCCCAGGCCGAAGAAAAGCCCCAGCAGCAGCCAGCGACGCCAGCGTGGTGCGGGAGGCGGTGCCGTCCGGCGAACCTGCCGCGGGCGGGTGGAGGGTGGGGGAGCCGTGGCCATGCGGCAGATCCCTGACAAGTTGGGCCCATCTTGCCCTGGCTTCCGCCGTTGCGCCCGTTGGCTGGCCTGCCGTGAGGGGTCCTGGGACGAAGATGGGGCCAGTTGGTTCGACGCCGTGTCGCACCCCTGGTTCCCCTGTTCCGGTGGCGTCACCGCGCCCCATGGTTTCAAGGCGGCGGGCATCACTGCTGGCCTGAAGGCTTCCGGCCGGCCCGATCTTGCGCTCCTGCTGGCCCCCGCAGGGGCGGCGTGCGCGGGCACGTTCACCGCCACCGTGGTGCGCGCTGCCTGTGTGGATCTCTGTGCGGAGCGTCTGAAGGCCTCAGGCGGCAGGGCCCGCGCCGTGCTGATCAATTCGGGCCAGGCCAATGCCTGCACCGGTGAGCGGGGACGGGTGGACAGCCTGGCGGCGACGGCCGCCCTCGCCGAGCGGCTGGGTGTGGCGCCGGAGGAGATCCTGATCTGCTCCACCGGGGTGATCGGAGTGCCGATCCCCATGGACATCCTCCTGGCAGGGTTGGATCCGCTGGTGGCTGCCCTCAGCAGGGAAGGGGGCACAGCGGCAGCGCGGGCCATCCTCACCACGGATCTGGTGGAGAAGCAGATCGCCTTTGAAGCCGTTCTGGATGGTCGCTCGGTGCGGATCGGTGGGATGGCCAAGGGGTCGGGGATGATTCACCCCGACATGGCCACCATGCTGGGGGCGCTCACCTGCGATGCGGGCGTGCCCTCTGATGTGTGGCAGGCCATGGTGAAGCGGGCGGTGGAGCGATCGTTCAATGCGATCACGGTGGACGGCGACACCAGCACCAACGACACGGTCCTGGCCTTTGCCGCCGGAGAGCCCCTGAGCCCAGCACACTTCGATGCGCTGGAGGCCGGCCTGACGGCGGTGTCGCAACACCTGGCCAAGGCGATCGCCCGGGATGGGGAAGGGGCCACCTGCCTGATCGAAGTGCAGGTGGAGGGGGCTTCCGATGGGGAGGCTGCGCGCCGCATCGCCCGCACCGTCTGCGGGTCGTCGCTGGTGAAGTGCGCCATCCATGGGCGCGATCCCAACTGGGGCCGCATCGTCGCGGCGGCGGGTCGGGCTGGGGTGTCCTTTGATCCCCAGGCGGTGGCCCTCTGGCTGGGAGACCACCAGCTGATGGCTTCAGGCCAACCCCTGGCCTTTGACCGGCCTGCCGCTTCGGCCTACATGCGGGAGCGCGCCGCCGGCAACTACCTGGTGGATGACACCGTTCTCATTCGGCTGGTGGTGGGCCCCGGTCCAGGGGAGGGGAGGGCCTGGGGGTGTGATCTATCGGATCAATATGTGCGCATCAATGCCGATTACACGACGTAGGGGGGCTTCACAGGCGTTTGGCTGTTGTGCCCCCTAGTGTTGCCGGGATGCATGTTTTTTTGATGAGGCCCTCCTTTACCCTGGCGAGCCTTCTTTTACTTTGCTCATGGATGCCAACGGAGGCGTTGGCCCAGAAGGCCTCCAGCGGGAGAGCCGTTCCTGCCACCTTCGCCACCAAGGCTGAGGCGGAGAAGGCCGCCAAGCAATTCCACTGCACCGGGGCCCACCAGATGGGTGATCGGTGGATGCCCTGCGATCGCCATGGTGATGCCCATTCCCACTGAATCCTCCGTGGCACCAGCTTCCGACCGGGGATGTGGGGGGCCACCCAAGCGCTTCGCCATCGGCATTGCCCCCTTGGGGGTTGTGAGCATCGGCATCGTGCCGATGGGGGTG
>JBJTQT010000103.1:0-11884 GCA_046075745.1 Cyanobium sp.
TTCAATGCGGGTGTAGGGCTTGTCGCTGACGCGGAAGCTCACCTCCTTGCCGTTGAGGCTGTGGCGGTATTCGGTGACATCCCCGCTGTTGATCGCCTCGATGCGGCAGGGCACCGCATCGGTGCCGTTGATGCTGCAGAAGCTCTCCAGGGTGTAGAGCGTTTCCGCCCGCAGGCCCCCTGGAAAGGCCAGGGCTGGGCCCACCAGCAGGCTGGCTGCAGCAGCCAAATGGGGGCGTCTGAAGGGCAGGAACATCCCGCGTGCAGAGAGACCGTTTCCTCTCTAGCCAGGGCTCGTTTCGCTGTCAGCCATGGCCTCCACCACACTCACGGCCGAGGGGGTGGGAAGGATGCGGCTGAGCTTCAGATCGGCCTACTCCAGCAGGGCCCCATAGTCCGCAGTGGTACGTTCCCGGCCCCCCTCGGTCATCACCAGCATGTTGAGATCCAGGAGCTTGCCGGGGAAGGGGTCGTTGCCAGGGGGAATCACCTGCTCCACGATCAGCACCCGCCCACCCGGCGCCATGGCCCGGCGAATCGCCCCCAGGATGCCCAGACAGGCCGTGTCATCCCAGTCGTGGAGGATGTGCTTGCGCAGGTAGGCATCGGCGCCCTCTGGCACCGCTGCAAAGAAATCCCCGCCGCTCACTGCCATTCGCCCCGCCAGCTCGGAGGGGACGGCCACCGGCTGCACCACCCAGGGTTGGTCATAGAGCGTTCCCCTGAGGTGCCCGTGGGCCCGCAGCACGGCCATGAGCAACTCCCCCCGGCCGCCTCCCACATCCACCAGGTGTTGCACCTCGGCAAAGGGGTACTCCTGCAGGAGAGCAGCCGTTTCCCCACGGGAAAAGTCTCCCATGGCCCGGTCGAACACCTCCCCACGCTCAGGGTTGGCCTGATACCACTGAAAGATCGACTGGCCGTAGCGATGGCGGAAGGCATTCTCTCCGGTGCGCACGCTGTGCAGCAGGTCATCCCAGCTCAGGTAGTGCTCCTCCCCCAGCATCCGCGCGAAGTGGCGCAGGGATTCCGGATGATCGCTCCGCAACAGCTCCGCCAGGGGGGTGAGGCTGAAGTGCCCTGGTCTGGTTTCGCTGAAGATCCCCAGGTTGGCCAGGCCCCGCAGCAAGCGAAAGAAAGCATCGGGATCAGCACCGCAGTCCTCCGCCAGCGTGTGCGCATCCCGTTCTCCGGAAGTCAGGGCATCAGCCAGACCCAGCTCCGCAGCCACATGGATCATCTGCGTCACCCAAGCGCCGCTGGCCAGAGCCAGCAGCTGGTCGGACAGTCCAGGTGCACTCACAGAACAACACGCTCACTGGCCCAGCTTTGGCGAACCAGTCAGACGGTGTCAGTCTCCTCAGCGCAGATCAGCAGGATCGCGCTGGGAAAGCTGATGCAGGGTCCGCGCAATGGATTTGCGCTGCTGCAGAGAGGAGCACCAAATGAAGAAGTGATTCAGCGCTTGTAGATGGCGAACGGTCATCACAGAATGCCTTGCATTAAGGCGTCAGGTTCAGGATTCAGCCAGTCCGGGGAAAACCATCAGATCGATGTGACCACCTGTCGGGTGACGCCATTCCCTGAACTCTTCTGCCAAGGCCTGCTGCTCCTGGATGAGAGCCCGAGCCTCAAGATCTTGCAACCGATGGTGCACAAGATCAAGGGTGTTGTCGATCAGTTGTGCGGCCTGTTCGGAGGTCATGATGCAGGGTGCGGAGGGGCGGTACCAGCAGAAGGTGTGAGAAGGTGATCTGAAGCCAGATGTTGAACGTTGACAGGGATGTTTTAAGGGCTGTCGCTAGCTCGGGTTGTAGCACTGAACACGGGATTTCAAGCCTGTTGGCAGATGCGCATCGGCACGATCTGTCCGAAGTGTTTCTGGCCTCAGGCCAGCGTCTGCCGGAGGAAGCGATCCGCCCGCTGCACGGCCTCCTGCCAGTTCTCCGCTTCGCTGCGGCCTGAGCTGCGGGTGGGTTTGAAGCTGTGGTCTCCAGCGGGGATCCACTCCACCTGCACCCGGGCCGAGAGCGCATAGCCTTCCACTTCCTCGCGCCGTCCGAAGGGATCGCGCTCCCCCTGCAGGATCAGGGTGGGGGTGGCCTGGCGGGTCAGGTGGTCGGTGCGCAGCTGGGTGGGCCGGCCAGGAGGGTGAAAGGGATAGCCGAGGCACAGGCATCCCCTTATGCCCTGCGGCGCAAGCTCATCTGCCAGAAGGCTCGCCACCCGCCCCCCCAGCGACTTCCCGCCGATGATCAGCGGGCCATGCCCCCCCGCCTCGGCCACCACCTCCCGGAAGCTCTCCAGCAGTTTCGGCAGTGCATCCGGCGCGCTTTTGCGGCCCGTGAGCTGCTGGCGGGCCATGTAGGGGAACGGGAAGCGCAGCACCCGCCAGCCCCGCTCGGCCAGCCCCCCGGCGATGGTCCCCATGAATGGACTGTCCATCGGCGCCCCCGCGCCGTGGGCCAGCACGAGGGTGGCCGGCGCACTGGCGGGCCCATCCATGAGGCGTGAAGCGGGCTCCGGGGCTGGCGCCTGCTCTGCGATTGGGGATACGGTCGTCATAGGGCCATCCTCACGGATCCCGTCCCCGGCCCCTGCCAGCCATGTCCTTCCATCAGCTCGCCACCCTGTCCCCTGGGGCCCGCGCGGCGCTGGCCGACACCTGTGAAGCATTGATCACGGCGGAGGGCAGCGAGGCCGCTACCCCAAGGGAACGCGAGCTTCTGGAGGAGCTGTTTCCTGCCCTGGTGGGGGTGCCCTGGCCCCCCACGGCCATGCCCCGGCTGCCGGCCGACCTGGCGGCCGCCCTTCCCGGGCAGCGCACACGCCAGGAGATGATGCAGCTGCTCACGTTGCTCACCTTTCTGGAGCCCAGGTTGGATGCACCCAAGGTGGCCCTGCTCCACCGCATCGCCGATGAGCTGGGGGTGGAAGCCGCCGAGGTGGCCGATCTCGAGGAGGTGGCCCGGGGCCATGTGATGCAGGCCTTTGTTGACCTCTACCGCCGCACCTTCCGGGCCATCAGCGATGAGGGGCTGGTGCATGGCTTCGCCCACTTCCTCCTGCCGATGCTGGGCCTAGGCATCGACACCCGCCATCTGCCCCTCTATGTAGGCCTGGCCGATGCCCCCCCTGAAAGCCTGGGGGCGGGCCTGCATGCCTACTACCAGCACAACGGCTTCCCGTTTCCTGGAAGTCGCAAAGGGCTCCCCTACGACTACGTGGCTGTCCATGATGTGCACCATGTGATCGGTGGCTATGCCACCGATCCGAAGGGGGAGCTGCAGGTGCTGGCTTTCAGCCTTGGGCTCTTCCCTGACCATGCCCTGCTGATCGGTCTGCCGCCCCTGCTGCAGTTCCAGATGGGCATCGCCGATCCCCTGGCAGGAAGCGTGGCGCCGAAGCTCAAGGATCAGCTGGATGCTCCTGCCTTCGCCGAGGGGTTGCAGCGGGGAGCGGCAGCGATTGGCCCCATCCGTGATTTGCACTGGGATTTCTGGCCCTGGATCGATCGCCCCCTGGTGGAGGTGCGCAGGGATCTCAACGTGGTGTGAGCCCTGGCTCAGGCCTCATCCGTCTTGAGAAAACGGCCCGCGAGCCGCACCGCCAGAACCACCGAAGCGATGCCGTAGGAGGTGAAGGTGACCGCCTGCCCTGCTGTGCCCGCGTCGTAGGCGCCCCGTTGCAGCAACACCGTATCGGCCAGAGATGCCGCCGTTCCCCAGAGCAGCACCCACACGCTCACGTAGGCCACACCACGAAGGGTTCTGTTCATGGCGCCTTGCGCTGATGCCCAACCCTAATCCGGCCAGTGGTGATTCCTCCGGGGGGGCGGGCAGAAGCCCCTGCCCTTCCACCCCAGCGCCCTAGCTAGCGGGCTGATCAGCTGAGCCGGTGGGGAAGAGGGCCTGAATCTGGAAGCGGATCGTCACATCCCCCAGCAGCTCTTCGCCGAGCACGGCGGGTTTCGCCACATTCCAGAAGGCCTGAAACGAGGCATTGAAGGGCTGGGTGCCGATCCGGAAGATGCGGCCGAAGCCGCCGCCGATGGGAATGGTCCAGCCCCTGCCGTTCTCGGCGGTCCAGTCGGCGGTGAGGATCGGCGAACTGGTGAGATACCAACCTCCGGGCAGGTTGTAGTTCACGAAGGGCTGGATCAGCATCACGTTGACATCGTCTCCCCCTTCACCGGCGAATGACCAGATGTTGTTCACCAGCACCCCTCCCACCCAGGGCCCCTGGGTGTAGACCGCCACGCCGGCGGGCCCGGCGCTCCAGCGTTGGCTGCTGAGCTGCACATCCGTGGCGGAAGGGAGCACCATTGTTGGCCCGAAGCCCACCATCAGATTGCCCTTGCTGCGGGGCACCAGAAACAGGGTGGGGTTGATGTCGCCGATGCCGATCACATCGGTTTCACCAGCCAGCGGGCGATGGGTGACGGGCACGATCGTGCGGCTCACCAGGGTGAGGTTCTCGTTCAGGGGGAAGGGCACCACCGGCTGCACGTTCCAGACGTTGAAGGTGCGGTTGGCCCGGGCGGTGGGGTCGAGGGTGCGGGGCGCCCACTGGGTGCCTGGCACGCTGTTCCACTGGATCGGCACACTGATCAGGGAAGCGACGGGGTTCTGGGCCTGTTTGGCCAGGGCATCGCTGTTGCCCTCCCTGGCTTCCTCCTCGAGCACCGCCTCGGAGTTGGGATCCGGGGGGGTCTGAACCTGCTGTGCCAGAGCGTCCTGGAGCTTCACCGGGGAGCAGTCGAATCCAGGGGAGAGGGCCCGGCAGGATCCCACGCCCTCAGCCTTCAGGGGTCCCTGCAGAACGGAGCAGATCAGCAGCCAGGAGGCCAGGGTCGGCAGAGCTCCAGGGGTGAGGGGCATGGCGGAAGCGGCTGGCGATCAGCACAGGATTCCACAGAACGCGTTCCTGAATGTTTCGCGGTCATCCCGCAGCCACCTTCACCCCTTTCCAGAAGGCCACCCGCCCCCGGATCTGCTCGGCGGCTGCCTTGGGCTCCGGATAGTACCAGGCCGCATTGGCATTCACCTGACCATCGACGATCACGTCGTAGTAGTGCGCTTCACCCTTCCAGCTGCAGACCGTGCGATGGCTGGAGGGGCGGAAGCACTCCTTTTTCAGGGCTTCGGGCGGGAAGTAGGCGTTGCCCTCCACGGTCACGATGTCGTCGCTGCTGGCAATCACTGCCCCATTCCAGTTGGCTTGCATGGTGCTCCTGTGCGGTTTCGTGAAAGGAAGCCGATGAATCCTTTGGAGTGTTTCTAGCCTGAACCATGTGCTTCCTGGGGCAAGGTGTCGACGGCGGTGTTCCCCCTGGATGCCCGGTCTGAAGCGGCCGGCTTCGACTGCCGGGCCGCCTGGTATCCCCTGAGCCCTCTGCAGGATCTGGACCCCACCCGGCCCACGGCCGTGGAGTTGCTGGGTCGCCGCTATGTGGTCTGGAAGCCGCGGGGCGAGAGCTTCCGGGTGTTTCTGGATCTCTGCCCGCACCGGCTTGCGCCCCTCAGCGAAGGGCGGATGGATCCGGCCAGTGGCCAGCTGATGTGCAGCTACCACGGCTGGTGTTTTGATGGCGAGGGGCGTTGCCGCCGCCTCCCCCAGGCCAGCCCGCCAACCCCTGGTGAGCGGCAGGCCCGCCATCTGGCCGCCACGGTGCTGCCGGTGCGGGAGGCGGTGGGGCTCCTGTGGCTCTGGCCGGCCGGCGAGCGTGCCGAGCTGGCGGCCAGCACCCCCTGCCCTTGTCGGCCTTCGCCCGGGAGGAGGAGGGGTTTCGCTGGGGCTCGATCGTGCGGGATCTGCCCTACGACTGGACCACCCTGGTGGAAAACGTGGCGGATCCGGCCCATGTGCCCTTTGCCCACCATGGGGTGCAGGGTCGGCGGGAGCGGGCGATGCCGCTGCCGATGCGGATGGTGTGCGAGGGCAGAGAGCTGTTGGAGGCGGAGATCGCGACCCGGGCGCTCGCCATCGGCACCCGTCTGATCTTTCAGCCGCCCTGCCTGCTGGAGTATCGCTTCACCTTGCCGGGCCACCGGCGGATGGGGCTGATCACGTACTGCCTGCCGGGGGCGCCGGGCCGCAGCCGGGTGGTGGCCCTGTTCAGCCACGACTGGCACGTTCCCTGGTGGCAGTGGCGCCCCCGCTGGTGGGATCACCTCACGAACCGCAACGAGGTGCTCGATGGCGACCTGTTGATGCTCGATCGCATCGAGCGGGAACTGGCCCGCCGCCGCGCCGCGGGGGAGCCCGCCGACTGGCGCCACGCCTATCGCCTGCCCACGGCCGCCGATCGCATGGTGATCGCCTTTCACCACTGGCTGGAGCGCTATGGCGCGCCGCCCTGGGAGACGCTGTTCCCGTCCGACACCGTCGCCCCATCCGCCGTCAAGACCCCGGCGGAGATCCCCCCGCCTGCGGCTGTGCTTCTGGATCGGTATCAGCAGCACACCGTGCACTGCGCCAGCTGCCGCAGGGCCCTGACCCTCACCCGAAGGTTGCAGGTGGCAGGCCTTGTGGTCGGTGTCCTGGGCCTGGCGGTGGCGGCCCTGCTGCCGGAGGCCTCGCGACTGGTGCTCGGCCTGCCCCTGGTGCTGGCTGCCCTGATGGGAGGGGCCGGTGCGGCGGCCCTGCGCTGGGGGCTGGAACCCTGGTTTCGGTTCCGCCCCTATGTGCACGCCCGCCGCTGAGCTGGCCTACTCGCCTCGAACGGCCCGGGTGGCCTCCACCATCGGCATCCCTGTATTCCCCCAGGTGCCGCCCACCAGCAGGGGCGGAGCGTCAGGTCGGGGCCGGGCGGCTTCCCCGGCGCTGAACGCCGCGTCGGTCCAGGCGAGGAGCAGGGGGCCCAGCACGCCCCCATTGGCCTGATCTTCCGGTCGCAGGTTGAAGTGATCGCCGCCATTGACGAGCACCAGCTGGTTGCCGCGGTTCTTTGCCCAGCGTGTGGGATCGATGGCCTCCGGATCCGGTGGCACCACCCAGTCGCGGCTTCCGCTCACCAGCAGCACCCGAGCGCTCAGATTTGTTCCCGCTCCACGGGGGAAGAGCAGCGATGACGGCGGGCTCACGGCCCCCACGGCGATCACCCGCGGGTCGCTGATGGCCGCCTGATCCACCCCCTTCAGCCAGCTGCACTGGAGGGTCCAGCTGAGGTTGCGGTTGGGGTCATCCACCTCTTTGCAGCGCTGGAGCAGGTTGCTTTCCATCGGCCGCACTCCCGCCAGCTGCAACACGGTGGTGCCCCCACAGGAATGGCCCAGCACCACCACCTGCTGATTGTTCACCGGGGAGCGCAACCCCAGCGTGCCCACCTGATCAATGGCTGCCTTGACGTCCATCGGTCGCAGGGCCAGCTCCTTCGGTGAGGGGGGCGGGGCTTTCCCTTCCAGCACGGCCTGCTGCTGGCTGCTGTCGCTTCCTGGATGGCGGGGCAGGATCACGGTATAACCCCTGCTGGCGAGCAGAAGCCCCCAGCCCTTGAAGCTTTTCGGATCATCCCAGAGCCCATGGGAGATCAGCACGAGTTTGCCGTTCCCAGGCGCCTGTGGTTCCAGCACCACCAGGGCGAGCGGCTGCTTGCGATGGGCCACCGGGATCTCCACCGTGCGGGTGGTCACCGCACCTCCCGGGTGGATGGGCAGCGCCGGAGGGGGCACCGGCGGCAGGGTGGCCAGCAGCCGATCCGCCTCATCCCGCTGGGCCACCATGCGGTTGGCCAGCGACTTGGCCTCCGCCAGATCCAGGGTCAGCCGCTGACCTGGCAGGGCTTCGACCAGATCCAGCAGGGTGGGCTGGCCCTTGGCCGAGGCCTGATCCAGGGCTTTGCGGAGGGTTTCTCCTGTGAGATCCGGTTGTTGCCCCTCCACCTGGCCGAAGGAGGTGAGCACGAGCATGGCCTGCTCCACCAAGGGCGACCCCACCGATCCGTCCACGATGTGGGTGAGGGTGAGGGGTACAGGCTGCTGGAGCACCTCCGCGAGCTGCTGGCCGATGGCGCCATTGGTGGCCCGATCCAGTTCCGCCAGATCGCTGTTGCCGTTGCGCAGCGCCTCCCGGCTGCGCAATTCGCTCACCTTCAAGGTGAAGCCGGTGTCCAGCGCGGGGATGCGCACCACCACCTCCTCCAGGGCCCGGGCCGGCATGAGTGGGGCCAGGGGCAACAGGACGCTGATCAGACCCGCCAGGGGAAGGCCCCAGCGGTGGCGGGGCCGATGGGCTGATGCCGGGGAGGTGAAGACAGGCATCGGCGGGTGTGGATGGTGCAGAGCCTTCAACCTATGCCGTGAGGTGGGCCGTCATCCAGGTGGGGGTGCAGCTCTCTGGACCAGCCGCAGGGCTTCCGCCACTGCATCGATGCAGCGCTTGGCCCGCCGCCTGGCCTCATCCTGGCTGCGGGCGCCCATCAGATAGGCCCTCAGGGCCTCGGGCGACGCGATGGGCGCCAACAGCGAGACCTGGCGGCTGCCGAGGCCTGGATCCTCCAGTAGCCGGCTCACCAGGCCTTCACTCCAGAGCACCTCGCCGGGCCCTCCTGGTCCGAATACCTGGGCCTCCAGGCTGCGGATCAGCTCTTGCTTGAGGGCCGTGAGCTGTTCGATTCGCAGCCGGCGGCTGTTGGGCAGGCCGCCCGCTGGGGTCTGCTCCACACTCCAGCTCAGGCCGGTGCCAGGCAGCCCCACCGTGGCCCGGGTGCCGCCGGAGCGGGCCACGGGGATGTTGAGGCTCGCCCCGGGGCCCCCCAGGGAGATCGAGCTCAGCCCTGCCTTGCTGAAGTTGAAGCGCAGGGGGCCAAGCCGGCTGGAGTGGCGGAAACGGAACCCCATGGCTTCAGCCTGTCCTGGCGGCGCCCCGCCCCAGGCGCACGATCCCGAGCCCCGTGATGTACATCCACAGGCCATACACCGCCGCAGGCACGGCCATCTCCGGATTTCCCAGCAGCCCGGCGGTGATGGCGATCGCCAGGGTGCAGTTCTGGATCCCCACTTCAATGGCCAGGCTGATCCGCTGGGCCCCCGGCAGCCCCAGCAGCCTGGCCGTCCCGTAGCCCGCCAGGGCACCGAGGCCATTGAGCAGGATTGCGGCCAGGCCCACCTTGGCGATGAATTCCGGCAACCGGGCCCACTCCTTGAGCAGCACCAGCACGATGATCAGCCCCAGCAGGGCCGCTGCCAGACGACTCACCTGCCCTTCCAGCCGGATCGCCGCTGCGGGGAAGCGCTCGCGCAGGGCCATACCGATGACCGTCGGCACCAGGGTGATCAGCAGAATCTGGAGCATGGTGGGGCCGACCGGCAGGCTGAACTGGGCCTCGGTGCCCATCAGCAGCCGCAGGGCCTGATTCGCCAGCACCGGAATGGTGAACACGGTGATCAGGCTGCTGATGGCCGTCAGGGTCACCGAGAGGGCCACATCTCCCCTGGCCAGATAGGTGATCAGATTCGATGAGGGGCCACCGGGGCAGATCGCCACCACCATCAGCCCCACGGCGATGGGCGGCGGCATGGGCACCAGCCACACGATCAGGGCGCCGAGCAACGGCAGCAGCACCACCTGCGCCAGGGTTCCCGCGGCCACGGCCTGGGGATCCCGGGCGATGCGCCGGAAGTCTTCCGGCACCAGGCCCAGCCCCATCCCCAGCATCACGGCGGCCAGGGCCAGGGGGAGCAACAGGGTGGTGAAGAGGTTGCTCTGCATTGGGGTGCAACGCTGGCCGGGATCAGCCGGTGCCCGTGCGGGCGATGTCGAGCACATCCGCCATGGAGCGGATTTGATCGATCGTGTCCTGAAGCTGGTCGTCGCTGCTGAGCTCCACCCGCAGGTCGATGCGGGCCGGCTTGCCGGGTGTGGTTCGCACCCGGGCATCGCTCACGTTGATGCGGTGATCGGAGAGGCGGGTGAGGATGTCCTTCAGCACGCCCACGCGGTCGAGCACCTCGATGCGCAGCTGTATGGGGTAGCGGCGGCGCGGATCCAGGCCCCCCATCGGATTCCAGCGCACCGGCAGGCGGCGCTCACCCGGCACCTGGCTCAGGTTGCTGCAATCCTGCCGGTGGATCGTGATCCCGTGGTTGCCCAGGGCCACCGACCCCACGATGGCCGCACCAGGCAGCGGGCTGCAACAGCCTCCGAGGCGATATTCCAGACCCTCAAGGCCGAGGATCGGGCTGCCCGAGGCTGGAGGAGCTGGGCTGGCCGCCTGGGCGGCAGCGGCCACGCTTGCGGCGACGGCCTCATTGCTCGGGGGCGGGGTGGCTGTGGTCGCCGCCAGCCGGATCTCCTCCCGGAGCCGGTTCACCACCTGCTGCAGGGTGACCCCGCCGAAACCAAGGGAGGCCAGCAGATCTTCAGTGCCCACGAGGTTGCAGCGGCGCGCTACTCGGGCGATGGCTTCGCCTTTCAGCAGGGCATCAAAGCCCTCGCGCCCCAGTTCTCGCTCCAGCATCTCGGTGCCGCGCAGGATGTTGTCCTCCCGGTGGCTGCGCTTATACCAAGCGCGGATGCGATTGCGGGCCGTGGGGGTGGCCACGAAATTCAACCAGTCGAGGCTGGGATGGGCACCCTTGCCCGTGATCACCTGCACGAAATCCCCGTTCTGCAGCTGGGTGGCCAGGGGGCAGAGGCGATCGTTGATCCGCACGCCCTGGCAGTGGTTGCCCACTTCGGAATGGATCCGATAGGCGAAATCCACCGCTGTGGAGCCCTTGCGCAGGCCCACCACATCGCCCTTCGGCGTGAACACGAAGACCTCTTCATCGAACAGGTCTTCCTTGATCGAGGCCAGGTAATCGCTGCTGTCTTCCGCGCCCCCGTCCCTCTGCCAGTCCACCAGCTGCCGCAACCAGTTGAAGCGCTCCGCGTCGCCATCGGCAGGGGATCCGCCCTCCTTGTATTTCCAGTGGGCGGCGATGCCGAATTCCGCCACCTGGTGCATCTCGCTGGTGCGGATCTGCACTTCGATGGGCCGGTGCCGGCCGATCACGGCGGTGTGCAGCGACTGGTAGCCGTTGGGCTTGGGTAGGCCGATGTAGTCCTTGAAGCGGCCCGGAATGGGCCGGAAGGTGTCGTGCACCACGGCCAGGGCGCGGTAGCAGCTCTCCACGGAGGGGCAGAGGATGCGCACGGCAGCGATGTCGTAGAGCTCGTGGAAGGCCTTTTGCTGCCGCTGCATCTTGCTCCAGATGCCATAGAGATGCTTGGGTCTGCCATGCACCTGGCATTCCCCGAGGCCCACGGCCTGGAGCCGCTCCCGCAGCAGCCCTGCGGTCACGCCCAGCCGTTCCTCCCGCTCGCTGCGCTTGCTGGCCACCGCCTGCTGGATTTCCCGGAAGGCCTCCGGCTCAAGGATCTTGAAGGCCAGATCCTCCAGTTCCCACTTGAACCGGCCGATGCCAAGCCGGTTGGCTAGAGGGGCGTAGATCTCCCGGGTTTCCCTGGCGATGCGCTGCTGCTTCTCGGGTTTGAGGGCGCCGAGGGTGCGCATGTTGTGCAGCCGATCGGCCAGCTTCACCAGCACCACCCGGATGTCGCTGGCCATGGCCAGAAACATGCGCCGCAAGTTTTCGGCCTGAGCTTCGGTGTGGTTGGTGAAATGGATGCCCCCGAGCTTGGTGACTCCTTCCACGAGGGCTCGCACTTCGCTACCGAAATGGGCTTCCAGCTCCTCCGGCGTCACCTGGGTGTCTTCCACCACATCGTAGAGAAAACCGGCGGCAATCACGGCCGCACTGGCTCCGATGTCCCGCAGCAGATCGACCACGGCGATGGGATGCACGATGTAGGGCTCCCCGGTGGCCCGGAACTGGCCCTCATGCAACTGAAAGGCGGAATCAAAGGCGGAAGCCAGCAGCGCCTCGGTGTCTGTGGGGCAG
>JBJTQT010000104.1:0-16611 GCA_046075745.1 Cyanobium sp.
GCCTCCGCCCAGGTGAAGAGCGCGATCCTGCTGGCCGCCCTCAGCGCCAGCGGCCCCACCACCGTGATCGAGCCCGCCCTTTCGCGTGATCACAGCGAGCGGATGCTGCGGGCCTTTGGCGCTGATCTGGTGGTGGCGGGCCCCGGCGGCACCCAGGTCACCGTCTGCCCCGGCCCCTTCCTGCGGGGTCAAGAGGTGGTGGTGCCGGGCGACATCAGCTCGGCGGCCTTCTGGCTGGTGGCCGGCGCGATCACCCCCGGCGCCGAGCTCACGATCGAAAACGTGGGCCTCAACCCCAGTCGAACGGGCATCCTGGAGGTGCTGCAGCAGATGGGCGCCGCCATTGAAGTACTGAATCGCCGCGATGTGGCGGGCGAACCGGTGGGGGATCTGCGGGTGGTTCACGGGCCCCTGCGGGCCTTCACCATCAGCGGCGATCTGATTCCTCGCTTGGTGGATGAGATCCCGGTGCTGGCGGTGGCGGCCTGCTGCGCCGAAGGGGTGAGCCGCATCTCCGGGGCCGAGGAGCTGCGGGTGAAGGAAACCGATCGCCTGGCCGTGATGGCCCGCCACCTGGGTGCCATGGGCGCCCGCCTGGAGGAACACCCCGATGGCCTCACGATCCAGGGCAGCACCCTGCTCCATGGGGCCGAAGTGGACAGCGAAACCGACCACCGGGTGGCCATGAGCCTGGCGGTGGCCTCCCTGGTGGCCACCGGCGACACCCACCTCCATGACAGCGCCGCCGCCGCCGTGTCCTACCCCGGCTTTTGGGATGACCTGGCCCGCCTCCGAGCCTGAGAACCTCGTTGCTGAGCAGGAGCCGGAGGCGTTCAGGGAGCACCAGGGCGCCGATGGCAGCTTCAGCCTTTGGAGTCACACCTTTGGCGAGGGCTTCCATAGCGGCCGCGGCGCCCTGCGGGAAGCCTGGGAGACGTTTCTGGCCCCCTCCCAGCTGGAGCGGTTCGCTCCCGGTTCCCAGCTGAGGGTGGTGGAGGTGGCCGTCGGCACAGGCACAAACCTGGCGCTGCTGCTGGAGGCCTGTGCAGCGAGAGGTATCGCCCTGGAGTGGTGGGGGCTGGAGCTGGATCCCCGGCCCCTCCAGCTGGCCCTAGCCGCTCGGGGCTTTCGCCTGCCCTGGCGGCCCTCCACGCTTCAAACCCTGGAGCAGCTGCTGGAGCGAGGCACTTGCCAGGGGGCGGGCGCCAGCTGCCATCTTCTCTGGGGCGATGCCCGCCAGACCCTGCCCGCGCTGTTGGAGGAGCAGCGGGGCCAGATCGATCTGGTGTGGCACGACGCCTTTTCCCCCCAGCGCTGCCCCCAGCTCTGGACCCTGGAGCTTTTGGGGGCAACGGCCGGCCTGCTGGCTCGCGAAGGCCGCTGGATCAGCTACAGCTCCGCTGCGGCGGTGCGCCAGGCCCTGGCACTGCTTGGGTTGCACGTCGTGGCCCTCCACCTCCCGGCGGGCCAGCTCCCGGCAGCCAACAGCTGGAGCGGCGGCACCATGGCCAGCTTCACCCCGCCGGCGCCCTCTCCACTCTGGCGGGAGCTCTCTGCCATGGAGTTGGATCACCTGGCCAGCGCCGCTGGCGAGCCCTATCGCGATCTCAGCGGAAGAGAAGAAGCAGCTGCCATTTTAATGAGCCGCCGTGGAGCCCAGGCCGAGGCGCTCAGCAACGGCCAGCGGGCGGCGAGCAGTGCCTGGCGGCGGCGTTGGGGGATAGGCCCGTCAGACGGGCCTCCAGTGATGCAAGGCGCAGCCAGCGAGAGGATCCCGACGACGCGGAGCTGCTGGATCGGCCCCGCGTGCCTTCACGATCAGGAAAGCCCCATTCTCGGGGAGCTCGAAGCGGAAGCTGCCCGCCGGGCTATGGGTTGATCGCCCAGTTGCTTCGCTTTCTGGGCCCCTGCGATCGCCACACCCTGCTCGAGAGCCACCTGCCCCACCGGTAGATTCCCGCCAGCTTTGCGATCCACCCGATGCTCGCCATCGCCATCCTGGCCGCCGGAAAGGGCACGCGCATGAAGAGCGCGCTCCCCAAGGTGCTCCAGCCCCTGGCGGGCGCCACCCTGGTGGAGCGGGTGCTCAACAGCGCCGAAACCCTTCAGCCCGAGCGCCGCATCCTGATCGTGGGGCACCAGGCCGATCGGGTGCGCCAGGCCCTCGCCCACCATTCCGGCCTGGAATTCGTGCTGCAGGAGCCCCAGAACGGCACGGGCCACGCCGTGCAGCAGCTTCTGGAGCCCTTGGCGGGCTTCAGCGGTGATCTGCTGGTGCTCAATGGCGATGTGCCCCTCCTGCGCCCCGAATCCCTTCAGGCTCTCCTGGGGCGTCACCGCAGCAGCGGCGCGGGCGTCACCCTGCTCACCGCCCGGCTGGCTGATCCCACCGGCTACGGCCGGGTGTTCACCGACGACCAGGGCCGGGTGAGCGGCATCGTGGAGCACCGCGACTGCGACGCCAGCCAGCGGGCCAACGACCTCACCAATGCCGGCATCTATTGCTTTCACTGGCCCCGCTTGGCTGAGGTGCTGCCTCGTCTCACCACCGACAACGACCAGGGGGAGCTCTACCTCACCGACACGGTGGCCATGCTCCAACCCGCCCTCCAGCTGGAGGTGGCCGACTGGCAGGAAACCAACGGCATCAACGACCGCCTCCAGCTGGCCCAGTGCGAGGCTGTGCTCCAAGACCGGCTGCGGCGCCACTGGATGGCCGAAGGCGTGACCTTCACCGATCCGGCCAGTTGCACCCTCAGCGATGGCACCCGCTTCGGCCGGGATGTGGTGGTGGAGCCCCAGTGTCACTTTCGCGGCGACACCGTGATCGGCGAGGGCTGCCGCATCGGCCCGGGCTGCCTGATCGAAGACAGCGCCATCGGCGATGGGGTGGAACTGCTCTATTCGGTGGTGCGGGAGTCGCGGGTAGCCAACGGCTGCACCGTGGGCCCCTTCGCCCAGATCCGCGCTGGGGCCGTGCTGGCGGCCGAGTGCCGCATCGGCAATTTTGTGGAGGTGAAGAACAGCCACCTGCAGGAGGGCGTGAAGGCCAACCACCTCACCTACCTCGGGGATGCGGATGTGGGCGCCAAGGTGAACATTGGTGCCGGCACGATCACCGCCAACTACGACGGTGTGCGCAAGCACCGCACCTCCATCGGCGCCGGCAGCAAGACCGGGGCCAACAGTGTGCTGGTGGCGCCCATCACCCTGGGGGAAGGGGTCACGGTGGCGGCGGGCTCCACCCTCACTGAAGACGTGCCTGCGGGTTCGCTGGCCCTGGGCCGGGCCCGGCAGGTGGTGAAGTCGGACTGGCAGCCGCCGAACTGAGAGCGGCGTTCGCTGCTGGAGCCCTAGGCCTCCTGGCCTTCCAGATCCACGATCAGCACCTCGGTGCGGGGGCCCAGGCGGAAAGGGAGAAGGCTCTGCCCCACCCCCACGCTCACGCAGAGCACCTGCCCCTTGGCAAGGGCATAACGACCCGCCTGGTACATCCGCGAGAGAGGCCCAGAGGCTGCCACTGGTGCAAGGCCCCCTGGGAGGGTGATCTGGCCTCCGTGGGTGTGGCCCGCCAGGGCCACATCGAAGGGCCGATCGCCCGCATCCAGGAGTCCTGAAGGCTGGTGGATCAGAAGAATGGTGGCGCAGCTGGCATCCCACTCCGCCTGGGCGGCGCAGGGTTGTCCTCCAAGGTGGTCATCCAGCCCCACCAGAAGCACATTGCTGAACGGGTCAGCCAGATGCACGCTGCGGTTGCACAAGACGTGGATGCCGACAGCCTCCAGCTGGCTGGTGATGCCCACTGCATCGGCGCCATGATCATGGTTGCCCATCACGGCGTACACCCCATAGGGTGCCCGCAGGCGCCTCAGGCTGGGAACGATCAACTCCATCTCCTCCGCCAGGGAACAGACGAAGTCGCCCCCCAGCAGGATCAGATCCGGCGAGGCCTCCATCAGGGCCTCGCAGGCGGCCGTGATCGTGCCCGTGGGGGTCATCTTGCCGGCGTGCAGATCGGAGGCAAAGGCCATGCGCATCCGGTTTCGCTGGCCCAGCGGTTTGGGCAGGGCGATCCTTTCGTGCCACTTCCGCACCCCCTCCCTGGGGAGGCCCTGTGCCCTCCCCCTGGTACGGCAGAGGCTTTCGCCGATGGCCAGCAGCAAGGCCGTCACCACTGGCCTCCGCCAGTGGCGGCGAAGGGGAAGGGCACTGGCTTCCAATGGGCGTCCTCTGCTCTGCCTGAACCCCCTCTGTCTTAGGAACGAAACCCGGAACTGACCTCATCACTGACCTCACCGCTGCCCTGCAGGGCGGCGCTCAGCAGGGGCATCAGGCGTTCCAGGGCGACACCACGGCTGCCCTTCAGCAACAGCACATCTCCCGGCTGCAACCAGGAGGCCAGGGGTTCGACCGCTTCCTCGGGGTTGTTCACCCGCACCAGAGCGGGAAGTCCCTGGGCGGCCTGCACCATCACCTCCCCCTCTGCGCCCCCAGCCACCACCACCAGCCCATCCAGGCCCAGCTCCAGGGCTCTCTTCGCCACCTGTTCATGCAGGGCCAGGCTCTGATCTCCCAGCTCCAGCATGGTGCCGAGCACGGCGAAGCGGTGGCCCCCGGGGCTGTCCGCCAGCAGTTGCAGGGCCGCCAACACCGCCTCTGGAGACGCGTTGTAGGTCTCATCCAGCACGTTCACTCCGCTGATCTCCAGTCGACGGTTGCGTCCGCCGGGCACCTCCACGGCCATGGCGGCGTTGTCCTGCAGCCGTACGCCCAGTTCAGAGGCCACAGCCAGGGCCAGCAGCAGATTGCGGGCGTTGTGACGGCCAGCCAGAGGCATCGGCACGGCGTGTTCTTCCGCTGGATCCCTCCCCTCCGCTTCGGGTTGGCTCACCAGCAGGATGCCCCCGTCCACCGTGAGCTTCCCCACCCAGTTCGCCGCCGGGCCGTCGCTCAGGCCCTGGGCCTCATCCGCCAGGGCCACCCGCACCACCCTGCCCGTCCAGCCCGGTGCCAGGGCTGCCTCCAGCAGGGGATCGGCGGCAGGGATCACGAGCACCCCCTCAGCGGAGAGGGCCGCCGTGATCTCGCATTTGGCGGCAGCGATGGCCTCTCGACTGCCGAGACGCCCGATGTGGGCCGTGCCGATGTTGGTGATCACAGCCACATCAGGCTCGGCGCAGCGGCTCAGTCGCTCGATCTCCCCCGGACCACGCATCCCCATCTCCACCACCACGGCGGCGGTCTCTCTCGAGGCCTTCAACAGGGTGAGCGGCGCGCCCACATCATTGTTCTCATTTCCGCTGCTGGCCACCACTGGTCCCTGCGGGGCCAGGGCTGCACGGATCAGTTCCCGGGTTGTGGTTTTCCCTGCTGAGCCCGTCACGGCCACCACAGGCAAGGCCAGCCGCTGCCGCCAGAAGCGGGCCAGCTCCTGGTAGGCGATGAGGGTGTCGTCCACCAGCCAGAGCGGCCGTCCGGAGCGTTGCACAAGGTCTGCTGCAGCACGGCGAGCAAGCCGGTCGGCCTGGGCGAGGGCCGCCGCCGCGGCCGGTTGGCCATCGGGGGATGCCAGCACCTGCTCGAGAAAGCCATGGCCATCAAAGTGCTCTCCCACCAGGGGGATGAACAGCTCACCGCTCTGCAACCGGCGGCTGTCGGTGCTCACCCCCTTCAGCTCCTGCTGCAACGCCCCTGTGGCGCCAGGGGAGAAGGCGATCGAGCCTGCGGGAGAGGGCATCAGGGGCTCCCCCCAGAGACCCACCAGCTCCTCCAGCCTGATTCCCGAGAAGCCCATCGTTTCGATCACCCTCACCTGTGCGTGCTGGGGATCCTCCCGCATCAGCGGATCCGCCTTCCCCCAGCAGTTCCCTTTCGCTTGGGGCAAAGAGGATCATGCCCCCCCCAACGCGGGCATCACGGCCCACCAGGCGCAGATCCCCATCGCTCAGCAGCAGATGGTTGTATCCCAGCTCGCTGGCGTGCTCCTGCCAGCGTTGAGCCCACTGCTCACGGGCGGTGGCTGGAAGGGCAAGGAATCGGGGGTTGAGCTGCAGGCTCAGGGTTCCGCTGGCGGGTTCGCTGCTGATGGCGACGATCAGGCGCTCTGGATCCTCTGCCGTCCACTCCGGGGGAATCGCTTCAGGCCTGTCCGGATCCCCCGGAGCATCTGCAAGGCTCTCTGCGTCCATGGATGGTTCAGCCGGTTCGGGCGCTTTCGCTTCCTTGCGTTCCTCCTGTTCCTCGGCTGGCTCGAGGTCCAGGATGGTTTCCGCAGGGGCAGGGCTCTGCTCGGGCCGACTCCCGCTGCGCCCCCCCCCGACCAGCCCCACAGTGAAGAGCAGCCCTGCGGCAAGCAGCACGGCCGCGATGGCGATCGGCCAGAACAGCCGGGCTGATCGCCGCGGCCAGAATGATGGCAATGGCAGGCCCCCTTCCCTGTTCCGCCGCCAGAGCTCCCGAAGCTTGAGCCCTGCCCAGGAGGCCATGGCCACGGCGTCTTCCCCCAGGCGCGTCCAGGGAGGCGCGTAGGGGGCGGGCAGCTGGGAGGGCGAGCCGTCCGACTCCTCTGGCCTGGACGGGCGCGGCATCGGCTCAGCCGTCGTTGCGTCGCAGCAACTGGCTCAGAGGATTGCGCTGGCGGGTGGGTGCCACGGACACCTTTGGCGCAGCAGGGCCGGGGGCCTGGGGGGGGACGGCTTCCGGTTGGGTTCCATCCCGCAGGCTGGGATCGGCCCCCTGACCCTGGGAGAAGCGCTCCACCTGCTCCGCATCGGGCGTTGGTTCCTTGACACCGCAGACATCGCGATACATCAGGTCGTATTCCTTGGCGGATCGGTCCCAGCTGAAGTCCTGTTGCATCCCCCGCCGCTGCAGCTCCTCCCAGCTGCTCTGGTGCCGATAGGCCTCCCAGGAGCGCACGATCGCGGTGTAGAAGTCCACGGGTTCAAAGCGATCGAAGCCATAGCCGGTGCCGCTGTGGGCGGCAGGGTCGTGGGGTGGCACGGTGTCCACCAGCCCCCCCACCCGCCGAACCACCGGCACGGAGCCGTAGCGCATGGCCAGCATCTGGCTAATGCCGCAGGGCTCGAACCGGCTGGGCATGAGGAAGGCATCGCTGCCGGCGTAGATCAACCGGGAGAGGGTATCGTCATAGGTGAGGAACACCGCGAAGCGGCCCGGATGGCGGGCGGCCATCTGCCACAGGCCAGACTCGAGTCCCCGATCGCCCGTACCAAGCACCACGAACTGGCTGTCGGTGTAGGCCAGCACCCGATCGGCCACCTGCAGCAGCAGGTCAATCCCCTTCTGATCCACCAGACGGCTCACCACGCCCATCAGGTAGGTGCGGGGACTCTGGGTGAGACCAAAGCGCTCCTGCAGCATCTGTTTGCACGCCGCCTTACCGGAGAGATCCTTTGCGCTAAAGCGCTCAGGCAGGGTCTGGTCAGTGCTGGGATTCCAAGCTTCGGTATCAATCCCGTTGACGATGCCCCTCAGCTTGCCGCTGATGAAATTCAGCAGGCCATCGAGGCGTTCGCCGTACTCAGGCGTGCGGATCTCCATGGCGTAGGTGGGCGAGACCGCGCTCACCCTGTCGGCATAGAGGAGGGCTGCCGCCATGGTGTGGTCCCCCTGCATGTACCAGGGGCACCAGGTCATTCGTTCCAGCTTCCAGCGCCAGGGGCCCTGATATTTGAGGTTGTGGATGGTGAAAACGGTGCTGATGTCCGGGTCCTGGTGCATCCATACCGGGATCATTCCCGTGTGCCAGTCGTGGCAGTGCATCACCTGGGGCTTCCAGGGGCCGTTCCAGGCGAATTCAGCGGCGGCACTGGCGAAGAAGGTGAAGCGCCAATCCTCATCTTCCCCTCCATAGATTCTCTCAGGGTCGAACACCGGGTGCCCCACCAGATAGATCGGCAATCCATGGCTGGGATGTTTGGTCTGAAAGATCGCAAAGTCGTTGCCCATCGTGTGCCCCCGCCAGATGGGCTCCTCGGGGATCTGCAGCCGGCTCCACAATTTGCCGTAGCCCGGCAGGATCACTCGCACGTCATGGCCGAGGGTGGCCAGGGAGGGGGGCAGGGAGCCCACCACATCGCCCATCCCGCCGACCTTGATCATCGGCGCACACTCGGCCGCCGCAAAGAGGATGCGCATCTGAGACTGGCAGGACGGCGCAACTCTACGGGGACGCTTCGGGCCTGCCCTCAGGGCAAAACGGTCACCGGAGTTCCCAGGCTGACGAGATCGAAAAGATCCTTGGCATGCTCATCAAACAGCCGCACGCAGCCGTGGGAGACCGCTCTGCCCACGCTGGAGCGGTTTGGGGTGCCATGGAAGCCAGCCGTCACGCATCCCTTCACCACCAGATGCTCCTGGCCATTGAAGCCGCTGCGTCCCTGGCAGTCGCGGTAGAAGCCGATCCAGCGGCTTCCCAGGGGGTTCTCTGGACCGGGAGGGAGCAGCTGGCCGCTGGCCGGATGTTCCCAGGTGGGATTGGCGGTCTTTTCAATCACGGTGAACGACCCCACCGGTGTTTCCCACCCGGGCATGCCAACGGCTACCGGATAGCGACGCAGCTCTTTGCCGTTCTCGAGCACCCGCAGGAGCCTCTGTCGCCGATCCAGGATCACCAGGCGTTTGTTGTCAGGGGAGCTTGGCGTCGGAACGGCACTGGGGGTCGCCGCTGGTGGTTGACTGGTGGGAGCGGACGTCTTTGGAATCGGGCTGGTGAGGTTCTTCAGCCCGACCTGCAGTGGAGCCCCATCCAGCAGGGCCTCAGCCCCGGGTTCCGGCAATGGCTGAACGGCCGCCTGGCCCAACGGAGCCTTTGCCGGCTCCCCGGCCAGGGCATCAGAACCCCAGCCAGCGAACCCGATGCTGAAAAGAAGAAGCAACGGCAGCCTGCGCCGTTGGCGTCTTCGGGGCCGGCGCCAGCCTTGGTTGACCCTGGTCACGACCTTGCGGGGTGAGATGTTCAAATGTGCAGGAACGATAAGAAGTCTTACCCACAAAGGAGGCCCACCCCCCGGCAGGGTGCCTGCTCCACGGCTGATCCTTAGGGCAACCAGGGGGAGCTGGAGAAGTCCGGATCCCGCTTTTCCAGGAAGGCATCGCGGCCTTCCTGGCCTTCTGCGGTTCGGTAGAAGAGATGGGTGGCTTGTCCCGCCAGCTCCTGAATCCCGGCCAGCCCATCCATCTCCGCATTGAACGCCGCCTTTAGGCAGCGAATGGCGGTGGGGCTGTGGATGAGCACTTCTCTGGCCCAGCGCACCCCCTCCGATTGGAGTTCCTCCAAGGGCACCACCGCGTTCACTAGACCCATGCGCAGGGCCTCCTCCGCCCCATAGCGACGGCAGAGGAACCAGATCTCCCTGGCTTTCCTTTGCCCCACCACCCGGGCGAGATAGCCGGCACCGAAGCCGCCATCGAAGCTCCCCACCCGCGGCCCGGTCTGACCGAAGACCGCATTCTCCGCAGCCAGGCTGAGATCGCAGAGGAGATGGAGCACCTGGCCGCCACCGATGGCGTAGCCGGCCACCAGAGCGATCACCACCTTGGGGAGTGTGCGGATCAATCGCTGCAGATCGAGCACGTTGAGTCGGGGCAGCCCATCGTCATCCAGATATCCCCCCTCCCCGCGCACACTCTGATCCCCCCCGGCGCAGAACGCCCAGCCACCATCGGCCGCCGGGCCGGCCCCGGTGAGAAGCACCACCCCGATTCGTGGGTCCTCCCGCAGCTGGGTGAAGGCCTCGCAGAGCTCGCGGATGGTGCGTGGCCGGAAGGCATTGCGCTTCTCCGGTCGCGCGATCGTGATGCGGCTGATGCCTTCGGCGCTGCACTCGCAGAGGATGTCGGTGTAGGCCCCGAAGGGCTCCCAGTCCACCGGAGCCACATCGGGCCGGAGGGGCTGTGTCATGGGGGGGCGATCAGCTCTGCCGCCATTGTGCGCAGCTGCCCTCGCAGGAGCGCATCAGCGCGGCGATCACTCACCACCCGGAGCAGGGCCAGGGGTTGGGCCAGTCCCCAGGCCACAGCCTCCTCCAGCTCATGGCGGAATCGCACCTGCTTGCTGGGCACGCCGTAGGCAGCCGCCAGGGCACAGGGATCCACCTGCTGCGGCATGGCGAACAGCCGATCGAAGTCGAAAACGGTGGGATCTAACGGCCGAATTGACAATTGCTCGAAGATCCCCCCCCCGCCGTTGTCGATCAACACCACCAGCAATCTTCCCCGCAGCTGCTGTCTCCAGAGCCAGCCGTTGCTGTCGTGCTGCAGGGCCAGATCGCCGCTCACCAGCACCAGGTGATCCATCGCCTCTGCCAGACCGCAGGCGATTGAGAGGGTGCCATCAATGCCGGAGGCCCCACGGAACGAAACAACCGGCCTGGCTGGAGCCAGGGGGTCTGAGAAGGTTTCCCAGTCGCGCACAGGGCTGCTGTTGGCCAGCATCACCGCCAGCTTTGCCGGGAGGAGCTGCCCCAGCCGGCGAGCCAGCCAGGGTTCACTGATCGGGGCTTCTCCGCCCGATGGGCCTGCTGGGTTTTCCAGGCAGGAGCGCAGCATCTCCTGAACCGTTCTCTCCTGCTCCAACCCCCTCTGCCATCCTGGTTCAGGCTGAGGGGGCGGCGCTCCCTGACGGGCCAGGTCCAGTGCAGGCCAGCTGGCCAGCCCATTGCTCCACTGCCCCTGGATGCACCTGAGGGGATCCAGAGGGCGGTGGTCCCCCTCGCTCACCAGCACCTGGGGGCCTGGCTGCTGCTGCAGCCAGGCTTGTAGCGTCCGGCTCGCGGGCAGGGGGCCGAGCCGGAGCACTTGCCCGGCCTTCAGGTCCTCGGCCCTGCCCGCCAGAAGCAGGTCATACCCCAACACCAGCGGCCCCAGGTGGCTCCGGCCCCGCAGGCCCGAGAGGGCATCCGCCAGCAGTGGCCAGCCGCTCCGTTCCTGCCAGAGGCGGAGTGCCTGCAGGTGGCCTGTCCAGCTGGCCGCTCCTCCCCTCCAGGGGCCAGCCACCACCACCCCAGGCTGGTCAGGATCCAGCATCACATCGCCCCTCCCCAGGGGAGGGTGTATCCGGGTGGCAGGCGGTTCCGCTGCTTCTACAGACGTCGCTGGCGGGCACCAGGCCCTCAGCCAGGCCAACCCGTCCCCATCGGGATGCAGGGGTTCCTCCAAGGGGAGATTGAGATGCACCGGGCCTGCAAGACCGGTGGCTTGGCCTGAAGCAGCGGCCATGGCCTGATGGGCCAGGGCCTGCAGGGCGATGGGCTCCATGGCGGCCAGCCCCTGTGCTGCTCCCTCGCCAAACCAGCGGCAGCAAGGCCTGAGGAACGCTTCCTGATTCACGGTCTGATTCGCGCCGCAACCCTTCAGCCGGGCAGGCCGATCAGCTGTTAGCAGCAGCAAGGGAATGGTGCCCTGGTCGGCCTCCACCAGGGCTGGCAGGAGATTAGCCACCGCCGATCCTGAGGTGGTGACAACGGCCACAGCAAATCCATCGCCCCTGGCGAGCCCAAGAGCGAAGAAGGCCGCGGATCGTTCATCGATGGCGGTGTAGAGGCTCAGTCCCCGGGGCTCCAGCAGGGAAGTCGCCACGGCCAGCGGGCCAGAGCGGCTCCCTGGGCAGAGCACGATTCGGCGCAATCCATGCCGCTGCAGTCCATGCAGCAGATGGAGACACGCCAGAGCCCCTGCTGCAGTGGCCGGAACGGCCTCCATGTCAGCAGTCATGGGGACCAGTTCGGTTTGGGAGGATGGCTGAGGTCATCCTCCCTGTGCCAGGGTCGGAGCTCCCACAGATCGCCGTTCTCCTTTGGCTGAGACCAGTCAACAACCCTCCTGGGCGCAGGACATCCTTTCCACCCTGCGTGGGTTTCTGCTTTGGCTGCTGGTGGCTCTGCTGCTGCGTTGGCTGGTGCTTGAGCCCCGCTGGATTCCCTCCGGCTCGATGCTGCCCACCCTTCAGCTGGAGGATCGGGTATTGGTGCAGAAACTCCTGCCACGCCTTGGGGTGAGCCCCGGGGTGGGACAGATTGTGGTGTTTCATCCCCCGCAGGCTTTGCTGGAGGCCGGGTATGACAGCCACGCCGCCCTGATCAAGCGGGTGGTTGCCGTTGGCGGTGACGAAGTGGAGGTGCGCAATGGCCAGCTGTGGCGCAATGGAATGCCGATGGATCCTGATTGGGCGAATGGGCCCATGGGATACAACCTTGCGCCTCTGCTGGTGCCCCCTGGCCATCTCATGGTGCTGGGGGACAACCGCAATGCGAGCCTGGATTCCCACCTCTGGGGCCCTCTGCCTGCAGAGGAGGTGATCGGCACCGCGATCTGGCGCTATTGGCCCCTCAATCGCTTTGGCCCACTTCGGTTCTCCGCCCCTGAGCCGGGGGATTGGAAACACTCCCATGTGGGTTAAGGTATCGCCAAGCCTGTAAAGGCCCGCTCCAAGCATTCCTCAACCAAGGAACCCGATCAATCGATCACCCGATCAATCGATTTAAGGAGCCCGCTCGCAGGAAGCCCCCAACAGGAGGTTGATGTTCAATCCCGAGTTTCTCACCAGCGACAGTGAGGCCATTTCCGGCAACGCTCTGATCCAATATCTGCAGGAGCAATCTCCAGATGTGCTTCAGCGTGTTGCCAGATCTGCCAGCGGCGATATCCAGGACATCATCCGCCACAACGTGCAAGGGTTGCTGGGTATGCTACCGGGTGAACAATTTGAAGTGAAGATCCAAACCAGCAGAGAAAATCTGGCTGGTCTCCTTGCATCAGCAATGATGACGGGTTATTTCTTGCGTCAGATGGAGCAACGCATGGAGCTCGAAGCCACCTTTCTCGGCGGCGGTTTGGAGAGTGACGATACACAAATTGATCCTGGCCCTTTGCGTCTTTGAGGAGATTAACATCATAATTCATAATTGTTTTTTATTGGGCTTTACCTAGCAGCCACTTTTTAATCTCTCCCTTCTTTTGCAGGAATTTGATGTAAAGGGAATTTGTGTATTTAATTCCCCGATCTCGCTTCATCCAGATCGGATAATCTTTTAGATAATCCCAATCAGGAACCCAGCAATTATCAACGCTTGGGTACCAACATTCAAAGACGGAAACGGTTTGGACTCGATGCAATTTTGCCAGGATGGACAAAATCGATTGGTCGAAGCGGTGGCAAATGAATCCATCCTCATTGGGAGAAATGGAAGGGCTGTCATCGATCAGATTCTGTCTCTGGTCAAAGACATTGTTCCATTCATCAATTAAGTTTGTTGACTCCTTGCATTTACGCACGATGAATGTGGTGGCACCAATTTGCTGTGAACGACAAATTTCTGGACGGTTTCGCACATGAAACCAATCAAGCAGATCGCCTTTTGTGAGTAGGTATTCTGAGTTGTCTGGCAATGGCCTTCCATCGTAAACCAAAGGGCCTGCAGGCGGTTTGTTTTCAAAACCTAGAAACCCAAGCGGAGCATCCTCGGCGAGTTTGAAGTATTCTTCAAGCCTCCACAAGCCGGCTGGATTCAGATGGGAGCCAGCATCCAGATAATGGAGCAAATCACCTTCCCGCAAGCTAGAGAGGACTTGCTTAACAATGCGAGGTTTCCAGATGTAATATCCATATTTGTTGTCAGCATTGAGAATGGCTTTGTACTTCTTTCGAAACTCTCGATCAAGAGAGCGCTCAGATCCACCAATCACTCGATGATAAAATTGAAGGTCAGTTGCTTGTTTGCAAATGCGCTTTCTTGCCGCCCGCATGCGGCGATCCGTAAATGTCAGAAAAATACGCTGTCCCATCAACCTCTCCTAGGGGTGAATGTTAATTGCTCAGACCACGTTGATTACTGGATGTCAAGGAGAAGATTTAAACCAAAGATCATTTGTTCTCTAGTTTAAACTCAGATCGGAATGTTCTTCCAATGCGGTCGACCACTTAATGCGGTTGGCGGCAGGCTGCTTTCTGTCATCTGCTGTCGTGTTATGCGTCCGCCACTGGCACCTTGCAAGCTTGTTGCGTCATCACTTCCGCCCATCTGCTGGGGATTCTGCCATGTTTTTGGGTTAGGCAGCCCTACCCCTTGCGGATGTCTTACAATAAAGTAAAAATCTTTTGTTGATCATGGATATTGTCTGCGCGACCGATGGCAACTATTTGCCCCACTGTGTGGCCATGCTTCAGTCTCTGAAGGCACATCATCCAGTAGAAGAACTAAGGGTTAATCTCATTTTTGACAGCGTCGATTTGGATATCTTGCTGAAAGCTGTGGGTTTTCTGTTTGAACAGTTCACTTCCTTTAATTTGTTGCGGGCGGATGCCGAGCTTGTTGCCGGTTTCCCTTTTGATGGCCATGCCAGTGCGGCAACTTATTTTCGATTGCTGCTCCCCGATCTGCTCCCCAGCAATGTCAGCCGGGTAATCTTTATTGATTCTGATGCAATTGTGATGGCTGATTTGCAGGAGCTTTGGCAATTGCCCTTGGAAGGCAAGGCTCTAGCGGCGGTTCCTGATCATTGGATTTCGTGTCGTGATCATGGTTATGTTCATGGGGAATATTTTAACGCAGGAATTATGTTGATCGATCTCGAGGTTTGGCGCAAGAAAGATGTTCTTGGCCTCGGTCGTGCCTTCGCAGAAGCCAATCCGCATCGCCTCCGCCATTGGGATCAGGATGTTTTGAATGCTGTTTTTGCTGGGCAATGGAAGACGATTGGTGAGCGATGGAATGCCTGTCCTCACCTTTTTGGATTGTTGCCCACGTTTAGTTTGGACCCTGAGAATCTGACAGCATCAGAACAGCTCGCAATTAGCGGTCCTGCGATCGTTCATTTCGCTGGCCCCGGACCTGTCAAGCCATGGAATGCCCGCTCCACCCACCCGCTTAAATCGCACTACCTAGCGGCTAAGGCTCTTACGCCGTGGTCTGCCACCCCATTGCTGGATCAACCACAGCCAAGCTGGAAGACCATGGCCCACTCCATGATTTTTCGTGCCAAATGCAAGCTCAAGGGTCTGGCTCAAGGGCTTACTTCAGCATCGTGGGATCCCTAGCGAGGGGGAATGACCTTCAGGGCGAGGAGGGTGCGATCAATTGAAGCCAGCGTGCCCCAGGAATCCTCAGAAGGCGCCCAGGCTTCCTCGCTGATGCGATGGGCAAGGTCTTGCAAGTGATGGCTTCTGATCCTTTGAGGAGCCTCATAATGTGCGGAGACCAGAAACTGTGTCTCCGTGTGATTGCCCAGGGTTTGCAGCCACTCGATAAACATGTACTGGGCGCCGGGGAACACCAACCGTTCCAAGACGGGCGCCAAACCTACGGGGCGATCCGCTTCGAACCTTTCCAAGAGTTGCCTGACCTCTGACTCCCAGCCTGCGGACCAGCGAAATGGGTAGAACCCGAAGTGCTCGCGGGCGCTTTGACAGCCATGATGGAACATCTGGCTCAGGAGATCCCCCACACCAGGCACGCTGACACTGGAGGGTTGGAAAAAGTTGGCGAAGAGCAGGATGCGTTTCCACCCTTTCACTCTATTTTCCAACGTATCCACCAAGTGATCGGATCCCTGCTCCCGGGCGTGGAACAGCAGCGGAGTGGGGTCGACGTCAAACAAGGCGGGTGGCGTCGCTTGAATCGCCACCAGCGCATCCGTCACTAGCAGGGCGCCCGTGGCCCGATCCAGGCAGGCCACCTCCAGAAATGTTCCTAATCCCAAATCCAAAGGACCAAGGGGGATCCACGCCAACTGCTCGGGGTGGGGATAACCATCCCGGCCCAGCACCCGGGTGCGCCCCTCCGGAAATCCCAGCCAGCGGGGCGGGAGAGACACCGGGAAGCTCCACTGACAGTCGCTCAGCCACACGGTGGCCCCAGGGAAAGCCCTGGCCATGGCGGGCATTGGAATTTTGTGCTCCAGACCCGAGGTGGTAGGCAGCACGATGGTGCGAACGGGGCCATGGTCCTCCTCCAGTTGGTGCAGGCCCAACAACACTTCCCGGGTGGGGGGTACAGGCGCGTAGAGCATGAGTCCCTCGGCAACCTTCACCACGGTCATGCGGATCGGCACGGCGACGTACCAAACCCCGTGCAGCTGCTCAAAGCTCCAGATTCGGGAGGGAGTCAGTTCCCGAATCAGCGTGGAGCGATGTCCATACGGATAGAGCGGCAGCAGGGGCCACCATGGCCAACCCCGATTCCGGGGCTCAAGCGAGGATCGTGAGGAGAGAGGATCCGCCATGGGGTGGGGATCTCGGAAGCGAGGTCGCGCCTGATTATGACCAACAAAAAGCCCCCTTCTTTGAGGGGGCCTGCGGAGACTGGGGAATGGCTGACGGCCTCTCAGCCAATTGCTGGCGCGGTAAGGGCCAAAGAGGTGGCTTCTGTGGCGGCCAGATCGAGGGGGAAGTTATGAGCATTGCGCTCGTGCATCACTTCCATGCCGAGGCCGGCACGGTTGAGCACATCGGCCCAGGTGTTGATCACACGGCCTTGGCCATCGAGGATGGACTGGTTGAAGTTGAAGCCGTTGAGGTTGAAGGCCATGGTGCTCACGCCGAGGGCGGTGAACCAGATGCCGACCACAGGCCAGGCAGCGAGGAAGAAGTGC
>JBJTQT010000105.1:0-7285 GCA_046075745.1 Cyanobium sp.
GACAAGGGTGCTGTTGCTTGAATCCGCAAATGGTTCGAAGAACACGGAGTGACACCATGAATTTGATGACAGTGGACGGCTACCACGCCAAGATTGAGTACGATGAGAAAACAGATAAGTTTCGCGGAGAGATCCTTGGGAAGCGGAAGCAGTAGCCACCGAGGTACCGCCTGGCGTACTTGTCAAAGTTAAAGGCGTGGAACGTGCCGCTGAGGCTCGTTTTGAGGTTCCCCAGCAGCGTGTTGATCCAGCGGAATTGCGGCAGGTCGTTGGGGTGCTTACCACCGGTGACGATGGCCGCATGGGTGCAGCCTGCGATGGTGACGGAGCGGAAGCAGGCCAGGCCATCAGTGATCACTGCGCAGCCGGGAGCCAGGTGCGCTCTGGCCCAGGAGACGACGGCCTCAGAACTGAACCCAGCCACCGGGGTGAATTTGACGTGAATCGGGTGCCCTGCCTCGTTCAGGGAGACGGCCGCAACGATCGGAATCTTGTTCTCCGATCCCCGACCTGCCATGCCACCAGTGCGTTCTCCGCCGAGGTAGGCATCATCCATCTGGATCTTTCCCCGCAGCACGTAAGCGTCCTCCCGTTCAGTCATGGCTCTCAGAATATTGTTGTGCAGCAGCCAGGCCGTGTCGTACTTCACTCCCAGATGGCGGCTGAGTTCCAGGGAGGAGATGCCGGTTTTGGCCTGCCCGATCAGATAGAAAGCCTGGAACCAAGTGGTGAGAGGCAACTTGGTGGCCTGCATTATCGTGCCGGCCGTGAGTGTGGCCTGATGGCCGCAGGATCGGCACTGATAGCGTTTGAGCCGGCGGCCATAGACAAGGCCATGCTCATGGCCTCCGCAGCGAGGACAGCGGAACCCATCGGGCCAGCGGGCGTTCTCCAAGGCAGCCTCACATTGCTCCTCGGTGCCGTATAGCCGCTGGAACTCAGACAGAGACAGGCCTTTCTGGAACTGGATCGCGCTGCGGGCCATGACCTAACTGGTATACATGTACCACTACGGCTCATGCTCAGTCCGCGCGGAGCGAACTGGGTAATCAAGAGAGGTTTTGGAAACAATCCTGTTGGCTAAATGCTTGTTGCTATGGCTACAGCGCCCCACTGGTCCTCCCGACTGGGTTTTGGCTTGGGCTGTGTCATCGTTCGCTAGCGCTGGTCAGCACGCCTTCCACCGCCCATGTCCGTTCTTGTCACCGGGGCTGCAGGCTTCATCGGCTTCCACCTGAGCTGCCGCCTGCTGGAGCGCGGCACCCCGGTGCTCGGCCTGGACAATCTCAACCCCTATTACGATCCCGCCCTCAAGCGGGCCCGCCTGGCCCGCCTGCAGCAGCTGGCCGCCGCCCGCGCCGTGCCCTTCGCCCTGATCGAGGGGGATCTGGAGAGCCCCGCCGCCGTGGAGGCCGCTTTCCGGGGGGAGAACCTGGCCGGCGAACCCCTGGCACCAGGGCCCCCCGAGCGGGTGGTGAACCTCGCCGCCCAGGCCGGTGTGCGCTACTCCCTTGAAAACCCCTCCGCCTACATCCAGGCCAACCTGGTGGGCTTCGGCCATCTCCTCGAGGGCTGCCGCCACCACAACGTGGCCCACCTGGTGTATGCCAGCAGCAGCTCGGTGTATGGCGGCAACACCGCCCTGCCCTTCAGCGAGCACCAGAGCGTGGACCATCCCGTGAGCCTCTACGCCGCCAGCAAGAAGGCCAACGAGCTCATGGCCCACACCTACAGCCATCTCTTCGGCTTGCCCGCCACCGGCCTGCGCTTCTTCACGGTGTATGGCCCCTGGGGCCGGCCCGACATGGCCCTCTTCCTCTTCACCCGCGCCATGCTCGCCGGGGAGCCGATCAACGTGTTCAACGAGGGGCGGATGGTGCGCGACTTCACCTATATCGACGACATCATCGAAAGCGTGGTGCGGGTGCTCGACAAACCCGCCAGCCCTGATCCTGCCTTCGATCCAGCCGCCCCCGATCCGGCCACCAGCTGGGCGCCCCACCGGGTGTTCAACATCGGCAATTCCGATCCCACGCCCTTGATGGCCTACATCGAGGCCCTCGAAGCGGCCCTGGGCCTCACCGCCGAGAAGCGCTTCCTGCCCATCCAGCCCGGCGATGTGCCCGCCACCGCCGCCGACACCTCCGCCCTCGAAGCCTGGACCGGTTTCCGGCCCAACACGCCGGTGCGGGAGGGCATGGCCCGCTTCGTGGCCTGGTACCGGGAGTTCTACGGCGTCTGAGGGGGGCGGCCTGGGGCATCTGGTGTGGTGCGCCGCAGGCTTCCCACCCGGTTTTGCGCCACAGCTGGCCCCACCCGAGCTCCCTTCCCATGCTTCGCTGAGCCCAGCTGGTGAATGTTCAGGGATGACGATCCTGGTGACAGGAGGTGCCGGTTACATCGGCAGCCATGCCGTGCGGGCCCTGCAGCGGGCCGGGAAGGCCGTGGTGGTGCTCGACAATCTGGTGTACGGCCACCGCTCGATCGCTGAACAGGCTCTGCAGGTGCCCCTGGTGGAAGGGCAGGTGGGCGATCGGGAGCTGTTGGATCGGCTGCTGCAGGGCCTCCATCCCGCCTGTGCCGCGGCCGCTGGCCAGCCCGGCGAGCCGATTGAGGCCGTGCTCCACTTCGCCGCCTATGCCTATGTGGGCGAGAGCGTGGTGGATCCGGCCAAGTATTACCGCAACAACCTCGGCGACACCCTCACCCTGCTCGAGGCCCTGGTGGCGGCGGGGCGCCGGCGGGGCACGGCGGTGCCGATCGTGTTTTCCAGCACCTGCGCCACCTATGGCATCCCCGAGCAGGTGCCGATCCTGGAATCCACCCCCCAGCACCCGATCAACCCCTACGGCCACAGCAAGCGCATGGTGGAGCAGCTGCTGGCGGATTTCGGCGCCGCCTATGGGCTGCCCAGCGTGATCTTCCGCTATTTCAATGCCGCCGGGGCTGATCCCGCCGGCGACCTCGGCGAGAACCACAACCCCGAAACCCACCTCATCCCCCTCGCCCTCGATGCCAGCACCGGCCGGATCCCCTGCCTGCAGATCTTCGGCGACGATTACCCCACCCCCGATGGCACCTGCATCCGCGATTACATCCATGTGAACGACCTGGCCGATGCCCACCTGCTCGGTCTCGACTGGGTGCTCGGTGAGGCCCGGAGGCTCCGGCAAGCTGCCTCGGCTGCTCCGCTGTCCACCAATCCAGCCATCTTCAACCTCGGCAATGGCAAGGGCTATTCCGTGCGGGAGGTGCTCCAGGCCGCTGAAGCCGTCACCGGACGCGCCGTGCCCGCCAAGGTGGCGCCCCGCCGCGCCGGGGATCCCCCCGTGCTCCTGGCGTCTGCCGAGAAGGCCCAGCAGGAGCTGGGCTGGCAGCCGCGCTACCCCGAACTCCAGGCGATCCTGAGCCATGCCTGGGCCTGGCACCAACGCCTCCATGGATCGGGTGCATGTGCGGGCTGATCGGTGAGCTCCGCCGGCGCCAGCCGGCCCATCCCCAGCCCCTCGCGCCCCTGCGCCACCGGGGTCCCGATGCGGAAGGCACCTGGCTCAGCGACGACGGCCACTGCTGGCTGGGCCACACCCGCCTGGCCATCCTCGATCTCACCGAGGCCGGCGCCCAACCCATCCGCAGCCACTGCGGGCGGCTCACCCTGGTGTTCAACGGCGAGATCTACAACCACCTGCAGGTGCGTGAGGGTTTGCGCTTCCAGGCCTGGCGCGGCCACAGCGACAGCGAAACCCTCGTGGAGGGTCTCGCCGAGCGGGGCCTGGCCCTCCTCGATGGGCTGGCCGGCATGTTTGCCTTCGCCGCCTACGACGCCGATAGCCAGGAACTGCTGCTCGCCCGCGATCGGCTGGGCATCAAGCCCCTCTACCTCCTCTGGGACGACGACAGCCTGCGGTTCGCCTCCGAACGCCGGGCCCTGGATCCCTCCTGCCGCCTCTCGGCCGAGCAGGTGAGCCAGCAGCTCACCTGGGGGCACCTCAGCACCCCGATGGCCTTGCCGGATCCCGCCCACACCCCCCCCGGCCCGGTGAGCCTGCCGCCTGGGGTGGCGCTGCGGCTCCCAGCTCCCGCTGAGCCAGCCGCGGCCCCCCAGCCGCTTGACCTGCAGCGCTGGTGGCCCCCCCAGGCCCCCGACCGCTGGAGGTTCCTGCCCGTTCGCTCCGCCCCCGAGGCCCGCCGGCAGGTGCGCACCCTGCTGGAGCAGGTGGTGCAGGAGCACCTCCTGGCGGATGTGCCCGTGGCCTGCTTCCTTTCCTCCGGCCTGGATTCCGGCATCCTCACGGCCCTGGCCTGCCGCTTCCAGCCGGGGCGGATCGCCAGCTTCACCGTGGCCTTCGCCGGCGCTCCGGAGGATGAGAGCGGCCTGGCCGCCGAGATGGCCCGCCACTGCGGCAGCGAGCACCATGAGCTTCACCTCAGCGACGAGCAGGCCCTCGGCTGGATCGCCGATGGGCTGGCCGCCATGGATGGCCCCACCGCCGATGGGCTGAACACCTATCTGGTGAGTCGGGCCGTGGCGGAGCAGGGCTACAAGGTGGCCCTCAGTGGCCTCGGCGCCGATGAAACCTTCGGCGGATACCCCTCCTTCCGCCATGTGCCGCGCCTCCGCCAGCTGCGTCACCTGCCCAGCCCCCTTCGCCGCCAGCTCCTGCGCCGGGTGGCCTCCCTGGAGCCCAAGCTCCAGGGCCTGCCCAGCTGGGATCGCTGGACCGTGGGCCTCGTGATGCGCCGCTATTTCGGGGACGCTGATCTCGCTGACGCCAGGGCCTTGCCCCTGGCCTGGCCTGAGCCGCCACCTCTCCCCCTTCCCTCCCGCCATGGGCAGATCGCCTGGGCCGAACTCTTTGGCTACTGCGAGCCCCTGCTCCTGCGCGACAGCGATGTGTTCAGCATGGCCTCCAGCCTGGAGCTGCGGGTTCCCTTTCTCGACCACCGCTTGGTGGAGCTGGCCCTGCGCCTGCCCCCGGCCTTTCATGGCCCCGCCAAGCAGCTGCTGCGGGAGGCCTGCCTCGATCTCTTCCCCCCCGCCTACCTCAACCGTCCCAAGCAGGGCTTCACCCTGCCCATGCGCCCCTGGATGCTCGGCCCCCTGCGGCAGCTCTGCCGGGCCCGACTGGAGCGGCTCCAGGCCAGCGGCTGGCTGGATCCCTCCTGGGTCGATCGCCAGTGGCAGGCCTTCGAAGCGGATCAGCTCCGCTGGACCCGCGCCTGGAACCTGGTGGTGCTCGGCGAGTTCGCCGCCCGCTCCCTCCCTCAGTAGAGCTGCATCCGCACCGCTTCCGAGAGGGTGGGCACATCCGGTTCCCTCCCCCGCAGGCACTCCACCACGGCGAACACCATCAGCAGCAGGGCTCCCAGGAAGATCGTGTTGTCGAGGGTGCGCAGCAGCAGGCTGTTGCCGAAGGTGTCGCGGAACAGGATCTGCATCGCCAGCTGGAGCACGATCAACACGATGTCGATCATCAGCGCTAGAAGCACGTTGAAGCGCACGGTGTAGGGCACCCGGGGGTTGCGCACCACCGCGCCGTAGAGCACCAGGAACAGGAGCAGGCCCCCCAGCCCGAAGCCCCCCATCGAGAACAGCTGCTCGAACTGCAGCATCGGCAGGGCCGGCAGGGCGAACACGCCCATCCAGGGAAACTGGCTCAGCAGCGGTCGACCGAAGCCCAGGGCATCGCTCCAGGGCAGGCTGTAGGCCACAACGGCCAGCAACCGTTGCCAGATCGGTGGACCCTCCATGATCAGCGGCCGCAGGTGTGCTGCAGGCTAGGGCGCCGCCCGGCCCTCCAGGGCCTCCAGGGCGGCCTGGCGCATCGCCTCCACCGGCACGGCCTCCACCCCGCTCCACAACCGCAGGGCCGCGGCCCCCTGCTGCACGAGCATCTCCAGCCCATCTTGGGCCCGACATCCCCGGGCCGCCGCCTCCTGCAGCAGGGTTGTGGGGCGCGGCGTGTAGATCAGGTCGTACACCATGGCGCCAGGCCGCAGGGCGGCCAGCTCCTCCGCCGTGAGGGGGCAGTGCCGGGTCGCGGCCGGATCCGTGGCCGAAGCCATCCCCACCGGCGTGGTGTTCACCACCAGATCCGCCGCCCCCAGCCAGCTCCCGAGGCCCTCCGCCCAGCTCACCCCCGAGAGGGCCGGCGCCCAGGCGCGGCAGCTCTCCAGCAGGGCTCCCCAGGCCTCCGGCCGGCGTGCCGCCACCCCGATCCGCTCCACCCCCTGGGCGCCCAGGCCAGCGATCACCGCCCGGGCACTGCCGCCGCAGCCCAGTACCAGGGCACAGCGGGGTCGCTCCAGCCCCCGCAGCGGCGCCAGAAAACCCTCCACATCGGTGTTGGTGCCATGCCAGCCGCCCGCCGCCCGGCGCACCAGGGTGTTCACCGCCCCCACCTGCTCCGCCAGTGCGCTGCGTTCGGCCACCAGGGCCGCCACCGCCTGCTTGTGCGGCAGGGTGACATTCAGGCCGCGGCAATCCATCGCCTCCAGCCCCTCCAGCACCGTGGCCAGCCGGGCCGCAGGGGTGGGCAGGGCCAGATACACCCAGTTCAGCCCCAGCTCCCGCAGGGCCGCGTTGTGCATCACCGGCGAGAGCGAATGGCGCACCGGATCCCCCAGCACCCCCACCAGGGCCGTGGCGCCGTTGATCGCGGCCATGGTGTTGTCCGCACGCGAAAGATCGGCCCGACCCTAGGCCCGACCCCCGACGCATCCCAGGCTCTGACAGGCCCCGACAGGAAAGGTGCGGCCTGGGTTCGGGAACCTCGCCTGGTGAGAGCGGGGGCGGCCTGATGAAGATGCATGCAGTCCGAATTTCATCCACTCCATGAGGTGGGAATCCATGGGAAAAGTCGTTGGCATTGACCTCGGCACCACAAACAGCTGCGTCGCCGTGATGGAAGGCGGCAAGCCCACGGTGATTGCCAACGCGGAAGGGTTCCGCACAACCCCTTCGGTGGTGGCCTACACCAAGAACCAGGACAAGTTGGTGGGTCAGATCGCCAAGCGCCAGGCGGTGATGAACCCCGAGAACACCTTTTATTCGGTGAAGCGCTTCATTGGCCGCCGGGTGGATGAGGTGAACGAAGAATCCAAGGAAGTGAGCTACACGGTGGAGAAAGCGGGCTCCAACGTGAAGGTGAAGGCGCCCGTGCTCAACAAGCAGTTCGCCCCCGAGGAGATCTCCGCTGAAGTGCTGCGCAAGCTCGCCGAAGACGCCGGCAAGTACCTCGGTGAAACGGTGACCCAGGCGGTGATCACCGTGCCCGCCTACTTC
>JBJTQT010000106.1:0-2566 GCA_046075745.1 Cyanobium sp.
CCACCTCCTTCATCTCCACCTCCAGGTCGCTCACCGCCGAGCCGGAGGCGGGGCACCAATTCACCAGATATTCGCCCCGGTAGATCAACCCCTGCTCATGGAGCCGCACAAAGGCCTCCACCACGGCCCGGTTGAGGCCCGGATCGAGGGTGAAGCGCTCCCGCCGCCAATCCACCGAGTAGCCCAGGCGGCGTAGCTGGCCCACGATCGTGCCGCCACTTTCAGCTTTCCAGGCCCAGGCGCGCTCCAGGAAGGCATCGCGGCCCAGATCCTCCTTGCTGCCACCCTCCGCCTTGATCTGCTTCTCCAGGATGGTCTGCACCGCGATCGAGGCGTGGTCGGTGCCGGGCAGGCAGAGCACGTTTTTGCCACGCAGGCGTTGGAAGCGCACCACCGTGTCGATCAGGGCGGTGTTGAAGGCATGGCCCATGTGCAGGCTGCCGGTGACATTCGGCGGCGGGATCACCACGGAGAAGGGATCGCCCGGGGCGGCCGGATCGGGGTGGAAGGCGCAGGCGGCTTCCCAGGCGGCCTGCCAGCGGGCCTCGGTGCCAGCGGGGTCGTAGGTCTTGGGGAGGGCGGCGGCCTCGGTCACAGCGGGCAGAGAAGGTGGTCCCATCGTCTCAAAGGGTGCTCCCAGCCGAAAAAATTGGGCTGCTGACAGGAGCCAGCAGCCCGAAGGCCCACAGGGGGTTGAGCGGGAGGGTGAGCGAAGAAGCTCAGTTTGAGGCGGCCACACCCTGCTGCATCACCACCGGAATCCGAGGGACGGGGAAACCAGCACGGGTGAGCACATCCACAATCATGCGATTGGTGTCGAAATACACATCCCAATAGTGATCGGTGTGGGCGTAGGGGCGAACAGCCAGCTTGGGGCCGCGCTCAGTGAACTCCAGAACCTCCACATCGGGAGCTTTACCAGGGGCTTGATTGGGAACGGATTCCAACCCTTTGCGCAAGAGCTCGATCGCGCGGGGCACATCGGCTGTGTTGTCCAGCTGGGCAACGAGATCGACACGCCTGTAGGGATGGGCGGAAAAGTTTTGAATGTTGTCGCCGAAAAGCTTGGCATTACCTACAAAGTGGCGCACATTATCGATGGCCGTGATCGCGGTAACGAACATACCCACTTCGTCGACCGTGCCCTCCACACCGCCAGCCTTGATATAATCACCAACGCTAATTGGCCGCAGAAGCTGGAGAAATACACCCGCCGCAAAGTTGCCCAAAAGACCACTCCAGGCTGCGCCAATCGCAACGCCAGCACCAGCCAGCAAGGCCGCAAAGCTGGCCGTTTCGATCCCAAAGAATCCAAGGATGGCCACCACAAGCACCACGCGCAGCAGGGCGCCAAGGATGCTCAACAAATAGTTAATGAGCGTGGGATCGAGGTTACCACGACTCATGGTGCGCCGCAGGATCCGCATGGCAAAATTGATGAGCCAGCCACCCACAATCCAGAGGGCAATTGCCCCAGCTAATTTAAAGAGAAAGGGAACGACAACGGTAGCAACGAGTGAAATTGCTGATTCAGGACTGTAAGCCAAAATGCGTTTTTGAAAAGCAATTAACATCTAGCATAAGCACAGAAACAGTTCAAGAAGATGTTTCCATCCCGAAACAAAATCGAATGCCGCAAAGGTTGGTTAACAACTTTCACGGGTCAATCGAAGCAAAACACATCAACCCGAGCCTGAACCGCCATAAGCTTTCCTGAGCATTCGCCGGCGTCTGGCCGGCGAATCGGCCCCGGCAGTCCGCCTCCCCCACGAGCCTGGAATACGAACTGACAGATGGCCAGGCCCGGAGTGACGGCCAGGTGGTCGCTGATGTGCACCATCAGGCCCAGCCGTAGAGACCCGGCCCTGGCGAAGCCGCTCCCAGGTGAATTGGCCCCGATCGATGCCAAACGCCATCATCCTGGTGAGCGCCGGGCTGATCTGACCCGTGACGACCATCCTTAGCCTGATGGGAAGGCCTGCCCTGGAATGAGCAACGAAGCAACCATGCAATCCCGAACCCTTGGCCATGGCCAAGGAGAGCTGCCCGTCATCGGCCTGGGCTGCATGGGCCTGTCGGAGTTTTACGGGCCCGCCATGGAGCCCGATGCCGCGATCAAACTGTTGCACGAAGCCCTCGACCTGGGCGTTGTTCACTTCGACACTGCTGAGATCTATGGCATTGGCGCTGCCAATGAGATCCTGCTTGGCCAGGCATTCGCCGATCGCCGTGAGCGCGTCTTCCTCGCCAGCAAGTTTGGTGTGACGCGGGATTTGGCCACAGGTGAATTCACGGGACTCGATGGATCAGCGGCAAACTGCCGCCGATCCATCGAAGGGTCGCTGCAACGCCTGCGCACCGATCACCTCGATCTCTACTACTTGCATCGCGTTGATCCGGCGACGCCGATCGAGGAAACGGTGAACGCCATGGCGGCTCTGGTGGCGGAGGGGAAGGTGGGAGCCATTGGGTTGTCGGAGGCCTCCGGGGCCACGATCCGCCGTGCGGCGAAGGTCCATCCGATTGCGGCGGTGCAATCGGAATACTCGCTCTTCAGCCGGGATAT
>JBJTQT010000107.1:0-16604 GCA_046075745.1 Cyanobium sp.
AGGCCAGATTCTGGCGCACCTTGGCCATCGTGCTCCGGGCCAGAGAGAGGGCCTTCACCACATCACTCAATCTGTCGCCCATCACCACCACATTGGCGGAATCCTGAGCAATCTGGGTGCCTGTGCCCACAGCAATCCCTAGATCAGCGGCGGCCAGCGCCGGGGCATCGTTGATGCCATCTCCCACCATGGCCACAGGACCATAGGAACGCCATTGGGAGAGAGCACTCACCTTCTCCTCAGGCCGCAGGCTCCAGGCCAGCTCCTCCTCCTGGAGACCCAGCTGGGCAGCGAGATGGCGCACGCTGCCCTCCCGATCGCCACTGAGCAGGCCCAGGGCCAGACCCTGGGCCCGAAGGGCCTGCAGACTCTCGGAGGCATCAGAACGGGGCTGATCCTCCACGGCGATCAATCCGAGCACCCGCTCCCCCTCGGCAACACCGATCAGAGTGGCCTGCGAGAGATGGGGCGAAGCCAGAAGGGCGGGGGCGGATTTAGGGCAGGCCAGACCCCTCTCGAGCAGCCAGGAGAGGCGGCCGACGGCAATCGGATCGAGCACGCCCTCCAGCCGTCCTTCCATCCCCTCGCCTGACAGGGTTCGACTCTCGAGCACGGCCATCAGGGGGAGACTCCGATGCTGGGCCTCCTGCTTCAGGGCATGGGCCAGGGGATGGCGGCTCTGCTGCTCCAGACTGGCCGCCAGTTGCAGCATCCAGAGCGTTTCCACCCCAGTGCGTCCTACTCGCTCTCCGCTTTCCATCGGGAAAGGCTCAAGGGTGGTGACCAGGGGTCGGCCGAGGGTGAGGGTGCCGGTTTTATCAAACACCACGGCGCCAAGCTGGGAGGCGATCTCCATGGCATCTCCGCCACGGAACAACACGCCGGACCGGGCCGCCACCGCACTGCCCACGCTGATGGCGGTGGGGGTCGCGAGCCCCAGCGCACAGGGACAGGCCACCACCAGAACCGCGATGGCCAGCTGGATCGCCAGACCGAGAGGGCTGATGTGCCCAGCTCCCTGGCCATGGCCCAGATGGGTGGCATGGGTGGTGGCGCCGGCAGCCGCGGATTGGAGCACCCAGGGCCAGAGCCGGGTGCCCCAGAGCCACCAGAAGAGGAAAGTGGCTGCGGCCAGGGCAAGCACCACCTGGGTGAACCTGCCAGCCACGCGGTCGGCCAGCCCCTGTATGGGAGCCTTGCGGGCCTGGGCCTGCTCCACGAGGTGCACGATCCTGGCGATGGCCGTTTCCTGGCCGCAACGGCTGGCCTCTACCACCAGCGGGGCCTCGAGATTCAGGCTGCCTGCCTCCAGTTCCGTGCCTGCCATCGCCTGCAAGGGGAGGGGTTCTCCCGTGAGAGCACTGCGATCGACGGCTGAGGAGCCGCTGTGCACCACGCCATCCACCGGGAGTCGGTCTCCCGGCAGCACCAGCAGGCGATCCCCCGGGCGGAGACCGCCGGAACGCACGGGGCGGGGAGGGCCGTCCTCCATGAAAAGGAGCGCCTCATCAGGCTGAAGGGAGGCCAGCTCTTCGATGGCCCGGCAGCTGCGATAGCGGGCCCGTTCCTCCAGAAAGCGACCGGCCAGCACAAACCCGAGCAACATCACCGGCTCATTGAAGAAACAGGGCAGCTGGCTGGCTGGCCAGAGCCAGCCCACGGCACTGGCGAGATAGGCACTGCCCATGCCAAGGCCCACCAGGGTGTCCATCCCGGGGTGACCCGCCAGGGCAGAGCGAAGCCCTGTGGTGAGGATGGGCCGGCCAGGCCCCAGGAGGGCAGCGGTAGCAATCAAGCCATGGAACCAGGGAGCCTGCAACAGGGCCAGACCGTTTGGCCAAGCGCCCGGCGCAGCCATGGCCCAGTGCCCCAGGCTGGAGAGCAGCACCAGCAGAAGCGCCACCAGAAGCTGGCGCCACTGCTGCCACCAGCTCTGCTGACGCAGCTTCTCCTGGCGGCTGAGAACACCCTGTTCTCCCTGCTGCCGAAGCTTCCCATCAAACCCAAGGCTTCGCAGGCTCTCCAACAAGGGGGCGACGGCCTCCTCCCCACCCTCCAGCTCCACCCAGGCGGTGCGTGTGAGCAGATTCACGCTCACCTCCCGGACCCCTGGCTGCTGCTGGAGCCGTTGCTCCACCGCCCGCACACAGCCACCGCATTTCATGCCCTCCAGATCCAGCAGTACACCACAGCCTCTGGACAGCGAGGAATTCGCTGAACTTCCGCCATCCAACGGCTTGAGGGAGCCAGTGGAGGGCTGAGCGGTGCCACGGAGAGCGGTGGACAAAGACTGGCTGAAAATCACTCTCAGCCTAGGCAGCGTGAGCGGCCCCCCAACGGCTGGGGGACAGAAGAGGCAGGATGGAAGCAGCTTGTACCAGCCACCGTGCCCCGCTCCCAGCGCAACGACAACTTCATCGACAAGAGCTTCACGGTGATGGCTGACTTGATTCTGAAGGTGCTGCCGACAAACCGCAGGGCGAAGTAAGCCTTCGCCTACTACCGCGACGGGATGAGCGCCCAGGGTGATGGGGAATACGCTGAGGCCCTGGACAACTATGAAGAGGCACTGAAACTAGAAGACGATCCCAATGATCGGGCCTTCATTCTCTACAATATGGCTCTGGTTTTCACCAGCAATGGCGACCACGAAAAAGCCCTCAACTTTTACGAACAGGCGCTCGATCTCAACAGCAAGATGCCGCAGGCACTGAACAATATGGCGGTGATCCACCACCATATTGGCTCACTCGCCCAGGAAAAGGGTGATGCAGATGAAGCTGACCGCTGCTTTGATCTGGCCGCTGATTGCTGGGCTAAAGCAATCCGACTGGCACCCAACAATTACATCGAGGCCCAGAATTGGTTGAAAACCACTGGCCGGGGCAACGTGGATGTTTATTTCTGAGCCTTCAGTCCTCCCAGGCCTCTGCGGGATGGACCCCAAGGGCGGCCACCAGCGCTTCAGCCAAGGATGAAGACTCCAGCACCTGCAATCCCAGAAGCGCACCACCCCCTCCGCCCTGAGCCGTCCCCGTGGGCACCACAGCCCTGGTGAATCCCAGCCGGCTGGCCTCCTGAAGCCGTTGCTCCACCTGCCCCACCGACCGCAGCTGCCCCCCAGGCCCAGTTCACCGATCAGCACCGTGCCGGGGGGGAGAGCAAGATCCCGGTAGCTCGCCACCACCGCTGCAGCCACCCCCAGATCGCCTGCAGGTTCCTCCACCTGCAGGCCTCCCGCCACGGCGAGGTAGCAATCGAATCGGGAGAGGGGCAGACCGAGATGTTTCTCAATCACAGCCAGGATCTGGTGCAGGCGGTTGGTGCCGATGCCCGTGGCCGTTCGCCTGGGACTCGCATAGCTCGTGGCGCTCACCAGGGCCTGCAACTCCACCACGAGGGGGCGGGTGCCCTCAAAGGTCACGATGGTGGCCGTGCCGGAGCTGGGTTCACCTCCTCCCAGAAACAGTTCACTCGGGTTGGTGACCTGCGCCAGACCCCCATCGCGCATCTCGAACACCCCCAGTTCATGGGTGGCGCCAAAGCGGTTCTTGGCGGCGCGCAGCAGCCGGTGGCTGGCAAAGCGATCGCCCTCGAAGGTGAGCACCGCATCCACCAGGTGTTCCAGCACCTTGGGCCCAGCCAGCAACCCCTCCTTGGTGACGTGCCCCACCAGCACAAGGGTCACCCCATGGTGCTTGGCAAGCCGCTGCAGAGCTGCAGCACACTCCCGCACCTGGGCCACCGTGCCCGGGGCACTGCTGAGGTTGGGGTCGTGGAGCGCCTGGATGCTGTCAATCATGGCCACCGCCGGCCGCAGGGCCTCCAGTTCTTCGAGCACCCGATCCAGATCTGTCTCAGCCAGAAGCTGGAGTCCCTCCCCAGAGGACTCCCCACCATCACCTTCCGACCCCTGAGGTTCCGGGAGCGGAATTTGGTCCACCAACCGGCGCCAGCGGAGCCTCACCTGCTGGGCCGATTCCTCCGCACTCACGTAGAGCACGCTGCAATGACCCGCCATGGCCTGGGCCACCTGCAGAAGCAGGGTGGATTTGCCGATGCCCGGATCCCCCCCCAGCAGCACCAGGGCCCCTGGCACCAGACCACCTCCCAGAACCCGGTCCAACTCGCTGAACCCCGTGTCGAGGCGGGCCAGGGGAGGCGCCCCCAGCTGATGGATCGGGGTGGAGCGTCGGGGGCCCATGGCCTGATCCCTGCCTTCCTCCACCAGGCGGTAGCGATCGCTGCGGCCCGGCCCGCCCGCCGGCGCGGCCTGCTCCACCAGGGAATTCCAGCTGCCACAGGCGGCACAACGGCCGAAGAACTGGCGGCTCTGGGCCCCGCAGCTCTGACAGATGTAGATGGAGGTGGAACGGGCCACAGGCGTTTGTGAAGAAAGGTGGCTTTCGGTGAACAGGAAGGCCCTCAGGCCTTTTCAGTGGATCGGATCCGTTGTAATCGCAGCGCCCTTGCAATGACGGCGACGACCCCGGCCAAAGAAACCATCCTTGTGGTGGATGACGAAGCCAGCATTCGCAGGATCCTGGAGACGCGTCTCTCGATGATCGGCTACCAGGTGCTGACAGCCTCCGATGGCGAGGAAGCGCTGGAGGCCTTCCATCGTGCCAGTCCAGATCTGGTCGTTCTTGACGTGATGATGCCCAAGCTCGATGGCTACGGGGTCTGCCAGGAGCTGCGCAAGGAATCGGACGTGCCGATTGTGATGCTCACGGCCCTTGGGGATGTGGCGGATCGCATCACGGGCCTGGAGTTGGGCGCCGACGACTATGTGGTGAAGCCCTTCAGCCCCAAAGAGCTGGAGGCCCGCATCCGCTGCGTTTTGCGACGGGTGGAGAAGGACCAGGTGGCAGGGCTCCCCAATTCGGGGGTGATCCAGGTGGGCGACCTGCGCATCGACACCAACAAGCGGCAGGTCTACAGGGGGGACGAGCGAATCCGGCTCACCGGCATGGAATTCAGCCTTCTGGAGCTCCTGGTGAGCCGCTCCGGCGAGCCCTTCGGCCGGGGCGAGATCCTCAAGGAGGTGTGGGGCTACACCCCCGAGCGTCATGTAGACACCCGTGTGGTGGATGTCCATATCTCCAGGCTGCGTTCCAAACTGGAGGATGATCCCGCCAACCCCGAGCTGATTCTCACGGCCCGGGGCACTGGCTATCTCTTCCAGCGCATCGTTGACTCCGTTGCCTCCGAAGGACCCTGACCAACTCCGTTCCGCCGGGCGCCAGGCCCTGGGCCGGCGTCAACGCCCCAACCGCACGATCCGGCGGCTGGTGATCTGGTACAAGCGCAATGCCGCTGTCACCAGCCTGGTGGATACGGCCAGTGCCGCCGGCTCCGTCGCCGGAGTGGCTGCAGGCACGGTGCTGCAGCCACTCGTTCTGGATCCGCTCCGCCGCCTTCAGCAGGGTCCGGGAGATCCTGAAGAATGGCCCGTCATCCACGATCGTGAGCGTCTCTGGGTGGCCGTGGATGGGATGGGGGGAGACCATGCTCCCGGCCCCATCCTTGAAGGCTGCCTGCGGGCCGTGCGCGTTCTCCCGCTTCGCATCCGTTTCGTGGCGGAGCAGGAGCCGCTGCGGAAAGCGGTGGCCGCTCTCGGGCTTGGGGAGGAGATCGAGGAGGCCCAGGCCCGTGGGCTGCTTCAGATCGTGCCCAGTGGCGTGTCGGTGGGCATGAACGAGGAGGCTACCGTGGTGCGCCGCAAACGGGACGCCAGCATCAACATGGCCATGGATCTGGTGAAATCCGGCCAGGCCATGGCCGTCTATTCCGCGGGAAACTCCGGAGCCGTGATGGCCTCAGCCATCTTCCGCCTCGGCCGGCTGAGGGGAATCGACCGGCCCGCCATCGGAGCCCTCTTCCCCACCAAGGATCCTGCCCAGCAGGTGCTTGTGTTGGATGTGGGAGCCAACACCGACTGCAAACCGGCCTGGCTGCATCAATTCGCCCTGCTGGGCTCCATCTACAGCCGAGATGTAATGCAGGTGCCCAACCCCCGGGTGGGCCTGCTCAACATCGGGGAGGAGGAGTGCAAGGGCAATGACCTGGCCCTCAAGACGCACCCCCTGCTGATGGCAGACCCCCGCCTGCGCTTTACAGGCAATTGCGAGGGCAGAGACGTGCTGTCCGGTCGCTTTGACGTTGTGGTGTGTGACGGCTTCACCGGCAATGTGCTGCTGAAATTTCTGGAATCGGTGGGGGGCGTGTTGCTCGATGTGCTTCGGGCCGAGCTGCCCCGGGGGCGAAGGGGGAAGGTGGGTTCCGCCTTCCTGAGAAGCAATCTGGTGCGCATCAAGAAGCGGCTCGACCATGCCGAACATGGCGGGGCCCTGCTCCTCGGGGTGGATGGGGTCTGCGTGATCGGCCACGGCAGCAGCAAGGCCCTCTCCGTGGTCAGCGCCCTGCGGCTGGCCCACTCCGCCGGCAGCCATCAGGTCATGGACGATCTCCATGCCCTGGGCGCCGAGGCCGAGCCCGCAGCCGCCTGTGATTGACTGATCCGAACCGAGGGCCACGGGTGTCGGAGCACACTGCCAGCCACCGCAGCTCCCCCAGCCTCCAGGGGGTGGCCCTGGTGGGCTCGGGCCGCTCCCTGCCAGCCGCCAGTGTCAGCAATGAGGCTCTGCGCGCCTTGGTGGACACCTCAGATGAGTGGATTCGCAGCCGCACGGGAATCGGTGCCAGGCGGCTGGCAGGCCCGGGTGAGACAGTCACCAGCATGGCCACGGCAGCGGCCCAGGCAGCCCTCCAGCATGCGGGCTGGGCCCCGGAAGACCTGGACCTGATCCTGCTGGCCACCTCCAGCCCCGACGATCTCTTCGGCACCGCCCCCCGGGTTCAGGCAGCCCTCGGCGCCCATGGGGCCGTGGCCTTCGACCTGACGGCGGCCTGCAGCGGCTTCCTGTTTGCCCTGGTGACCGCAGCCCAGTACATCCGCACAGGAAACGTGGGGCGTGCCCTGGTGATCGGTGCCGACCAGCTCAGTCGCTGGGTGGATTGGAGTGATCGGCGCACCTGCGTGCTCTTCGGCGATGGGGCCGGAGCCGTCGCCCTGGAACGCAGGGAACCTGGAGAGGACGACCTGCTCGCCTTTCGCCTGCGCTCCGACGGCCGTCGCAACGCCTGCCTCACTCTGGCTCAGGGAGAGGTCTTCCAAACCCTGCTGGATGGGGTCTCCACCCAGGTGGGAGGCTTCCAGCCCCTCTTCATGAATGGCCAGGAGGTGTACAAATTCGCCGTTCGGGAAGTGCCGCTGGTGCTGGCCGAAGCCCTGCAGGCCGCTGGCCTTGAGGCCGGACAGATGGACTGGCTGCTGCTGCATCAGGCCAATCAGCGCATTCTCGACGCCGTGGCTGAACGCCTTTCGGTCCCGAGCGAACGGGTCCTCAGCAATCTTGAGTCCTACGGCAACACCTCGGCAGCCACAATCCCCCTGATGCTCGATGAAGCGGTGCGCGAAGGACAGGTTCAGCCGGGGCATCTGCTCGCCACGAGCGGCTTCGGAGCAGGTCTGAGCTGGGGAGCCGCCGTGATGCGCTGGAGCGGGCCGTCGGCCTCCACGTAGTCTCCAAACCCATCAGCGCAAGGGTGTCATGGCATTGGCCTGGGTGTTTCCGGGGCAGGGATCACAGAAGCTGGGGATGGCAGAGGCTGTGCTCTCCCTCCCAGGCGCGCAGGAGAGGTTCGCACAGGCCTCTGAGAGGCTCGGGCGGGATCTTCTGGCCATCTGCTCCAGGGCCGAAGAGGGCGACGGATTGCATGATCTGAACGACACCCGCAACACCCAGCCAGCTCTCTTCGTGGTCGAGAGCCTGCTGGTGGATGCCCTGCTGGCCCAGGGGCGGCGCCCTGACCTGTTGGCGGGCCACAGCCTTGGAGAACTGGTGGCCCTCTATGCCGCCGGGGTGTTCGACGCTGGAACGGGCCTGGAGCTGATGCGGTGCCGCAGTGAACTGATGGCCTCAGCCGGCGGGGGGGCGATGACCGCCGTTATCGGTTTCGACAGGGCGCAGCTGGAGGATCTGGTGGCAGGCACCGAAGGCGTGGTGATCGCCAATGACAACAGCTCCGCCCAGGTGGTGCTGTCGGGAACGCCGGAGGCGGTGGCTGCGGTGAGTGGAGCACTCCGCTGCAAGCGCGCGATTCCCCTTGCGGTTTCGGGAGCCTTCCACTCGCCCTTCATGGCAGAGGCCGCGGCCAGCTTCGCCGACGTGCTGGACACGGTGCCTTTTGCAGAGGCTTCGGTTCCGGTGCTGAGCAACAGCGATCCCACACCGGAGCGGAACGCGGAAGCACTGAAGAGCCGACTCAAGCGGCAGATGACCAGTGGCGTGCGTTGGCGAGAAACCATGGAGCACCTGCAGGGCAAAGGCATCCGCACGGCCGTCGAGATCGGCCCGGGAAACGTGCTGAGTGGCCTGATCAAACGCAGCTGCCCAGACCTGCAGACGGCGCAGGTGGCCTCTGCTGCCGATCTGGATCAGTGAAGGCCCCCCTGCTGCACACAGCTCAGCCCAGCCTCCCCTACCACCTGATGCGGTGGTTGCTTGTTTTGCCGGTGTTTCGGCTGCTCCTTCGGGGACGCACCGCCGGAACAGCGAACGTTCCACCCCATGGGGGGCTGGTGGTGGTGGCCAACCACGGATCCCATCTGGATCCGCCACTTCTGAGCTGTGCGGTGCGGCGTCCAGTGGCCTTCATGGCGAAGGAGGAGCTCTTCCGGGTTCCCTTGCTGGGGCCACTGATCCGTGCCTGCGGGGCCTACCCGGTGGCGAGGGGTGGCGGGGACAGGGAGGCGCTGCGCACGGCGTGCCGCCGGCTCGAGGAGGGCTGGGCCACGGGGGTGTTTCTGGATGGCACCCGTCAGGGGGATGGCCGGGTCTCCAGCCCCCAGCCGGGAGCAGCCCTTCTCGCGGCCCGCACCGGCCTGCCCCTGCTCCCGGTGGCCATCATCAACAGCCACCGGGCCCTCGGGCCTGGTGGGGGAAGGCTCCGGCTGGTCCCTGTGCATGTGCGCATCGGTACACCCATTCCCCCACCGGCTTCCACCCGACGCGCGGATCTGGATGCCGTGACCGCAGCGGCCCAGGCGCAGATCAACGACATGCTCGATGAGGGCCTGATCAGAACCCCCCTGCTCGCCGGAACCGCTGAACCAGCGCTGATCCCCCCCACGTCCTCAGATCCCGGCCGCTGATCACCCAGACCGCCGCCCGCAAGCCATCGCCCCAGATTTTTTCACGGGTTTCCGTGATGCAGGCGTGACCGCAGGAGACCGACACCGGCGTGAGATGGATACCGCGGCTGCCGGCCACGATCCGACCCACCATCAGGGCCCGGTCCATGTGGTCGCTGCTGGTGACGAGAAGGGCATGGCGAACCCGGGCCTGACGGAGGTCATCTACCAGGGAGGTGAAGTTGGTCAGGGTGTCATGGGCGCGGTAATCCAGCCTCACCTGACCCGGCGGCAATCCCTCCTGCTCGCGAAACAGCCAGGTGGCAAACTCCGGATTGGTACCGCCGCTCACCACCACGGGCAGCCCGTCGGCCCTGGCCAGCTGGGCAGCGACCCGTTCCCGCTCCGCATCCCCCCCAAGCACCAGGATCATCTGGGGTGGAGGCGGGGCCGGCCACCACCAGCCCCGGGAGAGCCAAAGCAGCACAAGCCCGGACACCCCCAGAGCCAGAAGGGGCAGGCGCGAGGGTCGTCGTCTGCTGCGATGCCTGCGGTGGGCCTGCCTCACAGAGCCCCCACCGGGCTCGTGGGATACAGCGGCACCACGGAGGCCCAGGGAGCCTCCAGACCCTTTTGAGCCGCCACCTGACTGAACGCCAGCAATTCCCCCACATCCTCGGGCAGGAGAGACTGTGCCTGGTGCTGTGGGTGGTCACCGAGAGCCTGCAGCAGAGCCTCGTCCGTTAGGAAGAGGCGGGGGGAAACCAGCTCGGCCACGCCACCCGGATGTGAGGGGTCGGTCCCATAGAGGCCCGCCACCAGGCCGTGGCGTGGGAGGGCCTGGCAGAGGATCAGAGGAAGCGTTGTGGCCTGGATCCGCAGCAGACGGCTGGCCATGAGGTGGAAACTGCTGATTCCATCGAGGGGCAACCCCAGTTGCTGGCAGAGCAGGCGGGCCATGGACACCGTGAGACGGGTGCCGGTGAAGCCCCCTGGGCCGATGGCCACGGCAATACGTGCGAGATGGGGCCACTCACTGGCGGGAAGCACGGCCTCCACACTGGGCAGCAGGGCATTGGCCAAGGCACGTCCAAGGGGAAAAGAGGCCAGTTGCGGCACCACTTCAGGCTGTCCCAGAGGTTGCAACCCCACGCCAAACACCTCGCTGGTGCTATGGAGTGCCAACAGCCAGCCAGCCCCTCTGGACTCCCCCGCTGCGCTCATGCCGGGATGGCCTCGCCGGGCCGAAGGCGTTGCCAACGCCCAGGATCAGGCTCAAAACTTCCACAGGCGCGCACATCCCACTCGATCCCTACTCCCCCTTCCGACAGCTGATGAATCTGAACATGCACATGGGGCTGCTCCGGACGGAACGTGGGGTGGGGATTGAGATGGGGGACCCCATGCTGGCGCTCCACTGCGTGATAGGCCTGGCAGTGATCGATCCAGTGGCAATCCACACAGATGCACATGCCGCCTGATCCCTCGGACCAACCCATTTTGGCGTGTCAGACAACGGCACACCATCATCTGTGGGAGGCACTCTCCGTGCCGCTTTGGCCACTGCCCCTCCACCTGCTTCCCCCTGGGAGTGCTCTGGTGGGAGGGGCCGTGCGGGATGGGCTGATCGGTCGCCTGGGGGAGCGCCCGGATCTGGATCTGGTGGTTCCAGTGGACGGCCTCGCCCTGGCCACCGCACTGGCCAGGCAGCTGGGGGGTACGGCCGTTGCGCTGGACCGGGAACGGGCCATCGGCCGGCTGGTGCTGAAGGGGTGGACGATTGATCTGGCGAGGCAGGAGGGGGATTCATTGGGGGCCGATCTGCATCGGCGCGACTTCACCGTCAATGCCATGGCGCTTCGTCTTCCCCTTGGGGAGCAGACGCTGGCGCTCATCGACCCGCTGAATGGTCTGCGCGACCTCAAGCACAAAATCCTCCGCGCCATCGGGGAAAGCAATCTGCTGGAGGATCCCCTGCGGTTGCTGCGAGGCGTGCGCCTTGCGGCAGAGCTGGGCTTCACGCTCACAGACCAGACCTGGGAGTGGATCCTGCGCCATCGATCCAGCCTGACCGCCGTGGCCGGTGAACGGGTGCTCGCGGAGCTGCAGCGTCTGGTGGAGAGTGCGGATGCGGCTCGTGGTGTTGAGCTGCTAGTCCAGAGCGGGCTCCTGGGGGGATGGACATCCGGGCCGGCCCAGGGCGGCTGCCCCCCCGGGGCGATGGCCCATCTCAGCGAGGGTCAAGCGCGTATGCGGGGCCTGACGGAAGAGGAAGCCAAGGCGGCCCTACCAATCGCCAGACTGGCACGGCTGCTGGATGAGGATGCTCTGGTGGCCTTGCGCTCCAGCAACCGGCTACGTCAACGCTGCCGGCACCTGCGCCGCTGGCGCCGTCGCCTCCTTGATCCCGCTGTCCAGCATCCACCGGGATTCCAGTCCCTCCCCGAGAGCGAGCAGCTGGAGCTGCACCGCCAGGTCGATGGAGATCTACCTGCTCTGCTGCTGGAGCTGCCGCCAGCAGAAGCCCATGCGGCGCTGCAACGGTGGCGGGATCCGGAGGACCCCCTGTTCCATCCCCAGGCTCCCCTTGATGGTCTACGGCTCCAGCAGGATCTGGGCCTGCCCCCAGGCCCGCGCCTGGGAGCCCTCCTGGCGCACCTCACCAGGGAACGGGCCTTCGGGCGGCTCCCCAGGCAGGACACCACGGGGGAACAGAGCCTGAGGGCAGCCCGTCGCTGGCTGGAGGCCACAGGAGGCCCTTGCCATGATTAACTTCTCCATGCAACGGCGTCGTCCACGGCCTGCCGCAATTTTCTTTCTCTTTTGCCATCCCTTCCATGAGTGTTCGTCTTTATGTCGGCAATCTGCCGAACGTTTTTGATGTCAAGGAGCTTGAGGCTCTCCTGGGGGGTGTGGCAGAGGGAATTCGTTTCAAGGCCGTCAACGATCGCGACACCGGCGCCTGCCGGGGCTTCGGCTTCGCCAACGTGGACGACAACATCATTGCTGAAGCCCTGATCAGCCAGCTCAACGGTCGGGATTTCGGCGGACAGCCCCTGCGGATCGAGGTGTCTGAGCGCCGTGACGCCCGCAGCTCGGTCCAGCCGAGGGACGAGCGTCGTGCCGCCGGGGGAAGCCCCACCGCAGCGCGCAAAGCAGCGGACAAGGTGGTGCATGCCGATGACGTGCAGACCGATGCCCCGGATCCCCGCTGGGCTGGGGAACTGGCCAAGCTGAAGGCCCTGCTGGCCAACCAGACGGTTGGCGTCTGAGTTGGCGGCGATGGTCCCCTCCAGCCCCAAGTCCTGGGAATGGCGGGGCCATCGCATCGGTTGGAGTCAGGAAGGATCTCCCAATGCCTCCAGGACGGTCCTTCTGATCCACGGCTTCGGCGCCAACGTGCACCACTGGCGGCACAACAGTCCTGTGCTGGCCCAGGAGGCTGAGGTGTTCGCCATCGACCTCCTCGGCTTTGGCTCGAGCGCGAAACCCCCATCCCAGCTGGAGGGGGAAGTTCCGCTTCCGGGCGCCGTGCGCTACTGCTTTGGCCTGTGGGCCGAGCAGGTGGCTGATTTCGTTGACAGCCATGTGGCACCCCATCCCCACCGCAGGCCTTACCACCTGGTGGGCAATTCCATCGGTGGGGTGGTAGCCCTGGCCTCCGCCCGCCTGCTCTGTGAGCGGGGCAATCCCCCGACCCAGGTGGTGCTGATCGATTGTGCGCAGCGCACGCTCGACGAGAAACGCATTGGCGAATTGCCCCTGCTCCAGCAGCTCACCAGGCCTCTCCTCAAACGATTGGTCCGCGAGCGCTGGCTCACCACCTCCCTGTTCAGGTTTCTGGCTCGCCCTGCCTACATCCGCCGGGTGCTGGCCGTGGCCTATCCCTCCGGGGCGAATGTGGATGATGAGCTGGTGGCTCTGCTCCACCAACCTTCCACCGATCCAGGAGCTCCGGAGAGCTTCAGGGGATTCGTGAATCTGTTTGCCGATCTTCTGGCGCCCGACCTGTTGGCCGAACTGAATGTTCCGGTGCGGATGATCTGGGGGGGAAGTGATCCCTGGGAGTCTCCGGAGGAGGCTCGCCGCTGGCTGCGGGAGTATGCGGCCGTGCAGGAGCTCAGGGTGCTGGATGGCCTGGGCCATTGCCCCCATGATGAGTCCCCGGAACAGGTGAATCCCATTCTCCTGGAGTGGCTCAAGGCGGTTTAATGCACCTGGGCCAGCACGTAGGAGAGGGGGAGATCGAGCAGCTTGCCAGCCGTGGGCACAAAAGCCCTGCGATTGAACACATCGAATTCCTGACGCTCAATCACATCCAGGATGCCGCGATACAGCCTCAGCGAAGCCCAGACTGGCCAACGGGCATCAGCGGAAAGCCAACGAACGCCCTCTTCCGAACGGGCAAACCACTCCCGGGCACGCTCCAGCTGAAAGGCCATGAGCGCGCGCCAGTTGTCATTCAACCTGCCGGCGAGAAGGTCGGCTTCTGCATAGCCAAAGCGCTGCATCTCATCTTCGGGAAGATAGATCCGCCCCCGGGCCCGATCTTCGCCCACATCCCGAAGAATGTTGGTGAGTTGGTTGGCGATGCCCAAGGCAATCGCCGCCTCACTGGGATCTGGACGCTCACTCCAGGGAGCTGAGGTGTAAGCAGGATCCAGGCCCATCACCGCCTGGCTCATCAGGCCCACGGTGCCGGCCACCCTGTAGCAGTAGAGCTCCAGCTCAGCAAAGGAGGCATAGCGCTGTTTGCTCACGTCCATGCGCTGACCCTCAATCATGTCGAGATAGGCCTGCTTGGGCTGGGGGAACCGCTCGATGGTGTCCACCATCACACGATCCAGATCATCTTCGCTGCGCCCCTCAAAGAGCCCCCTGGTGCGTTCTTCCCAGGCATCCAGCCGGGAAAGGAGAGCTGGAGCCGCCATGGTCTGGGCCTGGGGGCCGTCCATGAGCTCATCCGTGCGTCGGCACCACACATAAATGGCCCAGATCGCTCTGCGCTTATGGGGAGGCATCAACAGCGTGCCGAGGTAGAAGGTCTTGGCCCACTGAGCCGTTTCCTGGCGGCAGAGCTCGTAGGCCTCTTCCAGGTGGGTCTTGGTGGTCAGGGAGCCCGCCACTCTCACCCTCCTGCAACCACGCCTGCCATGGTCGGGGCCGGGGCATCTGCGATGGCCCAACCGTCAATGGCCTTGGCACAGAGCTTGCCGCTGAGCACAGCACCTTCCATGGAAGCCAGATACCGTTGCATGGTGTAATCACCAGCCAGGAAGAAATTGCTGATCGGAGATGTCTGGTCAGGCCGCAGCTCCTGACAGCCAGGCACGGTTTTATAGACAGACAGCGGGGTTTTCACGACAACCGACTTGCGAAGCCTGGCAGGATTCTCGACAGCAAAGTGTTGGGGAAATAATCTCTTGAGTTCCTCCATCGTGGCGTCCACAATGTCAGCATCCGAACGGCCAATCCAGTCCTTTGCAGGAGCGAACACCAGCTCCAGCATGGAGCGGTCAGGGTCGGCGTACTCCCGACAGGTGTTGCTCATGTCTGCGTAGACACTCAGCAGATCACTTCGGCTGAACAGAAGATGGTCGATCTCAGTGAGCTTCCGATCAAACCAGAGGTGAATGTTGATCACCGGCACCCCATTCAAACCGGAGAGCTTGGAGAAATAGGGCAATGCCTTCCAGCGTTCCGGCAGAAGCAGTTTCAAGGGATCCACGGGCAGCGCACTTACATACGCATCAGCCACCACAGCTTCCGGTGTCACGCCCCGTCCACCGAGCCTGAAGGCAGCAACGCTGCCATCCTCATTGAGGTCAATGCCGCGCAGGGCGCGCTCCATCACAACCTCGCCTCCGCGGGCTCGAATGGATTCCACCAGAGGCTGACAGAGACGCTGGGGCGGATTGCCATCGAGGAAAGCCATGCGCGAGCCATCCTTCTCCTGGAGAAAGCGATTCAGAGCAGTAAGCACCACGGTGCTGGAGATCTCATCAGGCCCGATGAAATTCAGGGCCTTGCTCATGGCAATGAACACCTCATCATTCACGCGCTCAGGGATCTTGTGCAACCTCAGCCAGTCGGTCCAGGAATACTGATCGCAATCTTCCACATACTGCTGGCCGCGCAGCATGGCAGGCACCAAGCCCAAGCCAAAGGCGATCTTCTCCGGCCAAGTGAGCATGTCGTTGTTGGAGAGGATCGCCGCAACGCCATTGATCGGTGCCGGCAGATCAGGAAAGTCGAAACGGCTGTAGGTGCCTGGCACCTCCCGCTGGTTGAAGATCATGCTGTGACTCTTCCATTGCAGCCTGTCTTCAATGCCCAGCTCTGCGAAGAGCTGCCGCATGTTGCGATAGGCACCAAAGAAGATATGCAACCCCGTTTCATACCAATCGCCATCGCTGTCCTGCCAAGCGGCCACCTTGCCGCCGAGCACATCCCTGGCCTCGTACACCACGGGGGTGTGCCCGGCATCACAGAGATACTTGGCACAGGACAACCCTGCCAGACCGGCTCCTGCAATGGCGACGCGCATGGCGTGACCGAGACACTGCCGGCAACCTTATCGGTCTGCAGCCCCAAAGCGCAGACGCCTGACCTCTCCCTAGAGTTTCCATCAACCCCTCAGCTGTTCCTGCCTTCTGCAGAGCCATGGCCGACACCCTCCTGAAATCCACCACACGCCACGTGCGGCTCTTCACGGCACGGGTGCAGAACGGTGATCTCGTGCCCGATCGCACCCAGCTCACCCTCGACCTGGATCCCGACAATGAATTTCTCTGGGATGAGACGGTGATTGGAAAGGTGCAGGGGTCTTTCCGGGATCTGGTGCAGGCCCATGCGGGGCAGGACCTCACGGATTACACCCTGCGCAGCATTGGCTCCGAGCTCGAGGGGGTGATCCGGCAGCTTCTGCAGGCCGGCGACCTGAGCTACAACCCAGACTGCCGGGTGCTCAATTACTCCATGGGGCTGCCGCGCAGCTCTGAATCCCTGTGACCCGCTCCCGACCAGACGATCGCGGCTGGAGCCAGGGGGATCGCCGGGGAACGCGCTCCGCCCGGGAGGACGGTGGCTGGAACGACCGTGCCCAGGCTTTTGATCGCTCCGAACGGGATGGCCGTTACCGGGATGGGCCAGGCCTCTCCGACCGGGGGGGAAGCCGAGGACGGGCACCCGGGGGCGGCGGAGGTGGCGGCGGAGGCGGATTCAACACCGCAACGGCCGCACTCCTGGCCGGTGTGCTGGTGGTGGGCATCGGAATCGGCAGTGCGGTCACCAGCACCACCCAGGGTAACCAAGGCAACATCGCCAGTAGCCAGCAACTGGACATGGCCGTGCCCGATCCCGAGTTTTGCAAGCAGTGGGGAGCGAGCGCCTTTGTGATGGATATTGA
>JBJTQT010000108.1:0-3370 GCA_046075745.1 Cyanobium sp.
CACTGCAGCAGGAGCGTTGGCGGGTCGTGGGGCTGGCCTGCCTGGCCCGCACCCCAGCCCGACAACGGCAGGGCCGTGATCTAAGATCGGAAAGTCGCCACAACGCGGCGGGCCGGGATAGCTCAGTTGGTAGAGCAGGCGACTGAAAATCGCCGTGTCCCCAGTTCAAATCTGGGTCCTGGCATTTGAGGAAGTTTGTTTGCGGCGGTGCGCGCCCAGCCTCAACCGCCTTTCGTTCCGAACCCAGTGGCCCATGGCCTTACCTCCTTCCCTCTTTGCTGAATCGGGGCAGCAGTTTTGCAATGCCGACAGCTTCGCAATGGCTTTTGATGACGCCCTTCACCTCCAGGCCCCTCAAGGAGCGTTCCAGGCCCTAAATCGAGCCGAAACCTTGGAGTTGATTCTCTCCCAGCTCACCCACCACCCTTTTGCCCAGATCGATGCAGCCAGAGCCCGTGAGGTGGGAGAGTTTCGACTTCGCCTCCACGGTGTGTAGCCCCCATGGCCACCTCCGCCTATGCCCGTTTGCTGCGCCAACTCTGCGGCAGCTTCAGCAACCAAACCCAGGCCTTTGAGAATCCCCCGCTCTTTGCCCACATCCTGGTCACCACACGCCCGATCCCTCACCTCGCCAGAGGGTCTTTGCTCCTCGAGCAGGCCTACGCCATCACCCCTTTCACCCCATACCGCATCCGGGTGTTGCGCCCGCAGGAGGTGGATGGCCAGCTGATCATCCATAACCTGGCTTTGCATGACGAGAAGCGTTTCTGGGGGGCTACGGCAGATCCTTCCCTGCTGGCCGCCCTCCGGGAGGAGGATCTTCAGCCCCTGCAGGGATGCAACTACTGGGTGAGGGAACAGGGCGAGGGGTTTGTGGGGGAGGTGGAACCTGGCTGCCGCTGCCTTGTGGAGCGCAAGGGCCAGCCCGCCTATCTGGTGAGTCAGCTTCAGCTATCAGCCGGGAGGATGTGCACCATTGATCGGGGACACCATCCCGAAACCCATGAACAGCTCTGGGGCGCCCTCGCCGGACCCTTTGAATTCGACCGTATTCATGACCACAGTGGGGAACTCCCCCAAGCTTGGTTCCAGGAATGAGGTTAGGTCCAGTTAATTTGTAAAGGAATCTAAGTATTTCTACCAGCCCTGGGTTCCAGGGGGGAACTAACCCTAGTGTGCGGATCCTTCCTCCCTGCCATGGCTCTTCCCCTCCTAAAAATTGCACCAGTCACGCAAAATGCCCGGGTCAATTCTTTCCCGGTGGGAGGAGATGAAAGCCCCCGCCTTTCTCCGTTCGACCTGGTTCGCAGCAAGGAAGCTACGGACCCCACGATCGCCCAGGCCTATCGCCAAATCTTCTTTCATGTCTTCAAGGTGGATCGCGATCCCGTGCTGGAATCCCAGCTGAGGAGTGGTCAGATCACGGTAAAGGATTTTGTGCGCGGGTTACTCCTGTCTGAGAAATTCCGAAACGACTTTTATCGTTGCAATAGAAACTACCGCATGGTGGATCAGATCGTCGGTCGTGTTCTTGGCCGTTCTGTTCATGGCGATCGGGAACGCATTGCCCTCTCGATTCTGATCGCCCAGAAGGGCCTGCCTGGGCTCGTGGATTACCTTCTTGAGTCGGATGAGTATCGGGAGGCCTTCGGCACCGACCAGGTGCCCCACCAAAGGGGCCGGATCTTGGAGGGCCAGGCCCAGGGCGTGATTCCCTTCAATCAGCAGGCTCCCCGCTACAACGCCTATTGGCGTGACGCGAACGCTCGCCGGGCCCCCGCGGGCCGAGGCACAGCTTGGGCGCCTTCTGATTCTGCTCTTACCATCATGGCTCCCCCCTCTTGGCTGGCTGATGCCCCATCGCCTCTCGCTAGGACGATTTGGCAGGGCCTGGTGACGGCGGGGGGATTCGGGCTGACGGCCTTTGTGCTGTATGTGGCTGCCGTCATGCTTAGCACTGGCCGGGCTGGCTAAGGCCAGAGCAGCCCTCAGCTCGCCCGGCACTCGTCATGGAGATCCTCCAGGAACGGGGGATCCTCCATGAAGCCTTCCTCGTCTTGCCCTTCGATCTCTTCGGGGTCTCCGTGGGGTTCCTCCAAAAAGGCAGCCTCCTCGGGTAAAGAGTCTTCCATCCCGAAGGGATCGTTCAAATTTGCTTGGGAAGGCTTGGGAAGGGCCCGGAGCGATCGAGCAGGGAAGCTTCCATTTCCACCCCCTTGCAGCAGACCCTCAATCCGAACCAACCGATCTTCCGTTTCCACCATGCGCTCTTCCATGGCGCTCGTGATGCCATCGGTCAGCTCATCGGAAGCCATTTGGAGCGACAGGAGTTGGTGGTCTTGTGCGCTTAGACGCTCCTCTAGTTCCAGCACTCTGAAGGTGAGGTTCTCAGCTAATTCAGAGAGGGTTTGCAATTGGACGCTCAAGCGGGCAGCCCATTCCAGCTCGGGACCAACGGAAGCCATAGCCACTGGAAACGTTGGTTGCATAGTAACGGTAGGAAATATTGTTGCCAGGGGGTGGCATCGGTGCTACCCCTGCAACGTGCCTCTGATGGCCCTTGGAGGCCAGGGGTCGGAGAATTTGTAACGTTTCTGAACGCTGTGTGGAGACATGCGCAGTCAACCATAGGAACCGCCTGCAGCCTGCGGCTTCAGGCCCAGCATCCAGATCTCTGGTGATCTCCTGGATCAAGCCTGATGGAATTGCTGCAAGTTCCCCATCCCTCTCGGCCCTCCACGCACGCTTCCCATGACCCTTGCCAACGCTGTGCATCACAAGATTTGCCAATGATCGCAACAAAGAAAACTGGGCAACCGGTTCTGATGTTGACAAGGCCAATCTGATCAGAGCCGTTTATCAGCAGGTGCTGGGACGCCAGTATGTGATGACCAGCGAGCGCCTGGATGGTCCGGAATCACTCTTCCGCCGCGGCTACCTGAGCGTGAGGGAGTTTGTGCGCCAGGTGGCCAAGATCAGTCTCTACAAAGATCGTTTCTTCACCAGCACCAATCCCTACTGCTTCATCGAACTCAACTTCAAGCATCTGCTCGGTCGTGCTCCCCAGAACAAGGCGGAGATGCTGCACCACTTCACCATCCTTCAGGAGCAGGGTTACGACGCTGAAATCGATTCCTACATCGACAGCGCCGAGTATCAAACCCGCTTTGGCGAAGAAACGGTCCCCTACCTCCATGGTTGGGATTATTCAGCTGGTCAGCAAGGCCTTCATTTCTCTTACATGCTGCAACTCACCCGTGGTGCGGCGGCCTCCATCAAGGGAGATCTTTCCAAAAACCAGTCGCGCCTCAATCCGGCTGTGCATGCAGAGATGCCGCTGCCCGTGGTGAGCCCGAATGCCAAGGTCAAC
>JBJTQT010000109.1:0-5978 GCA_046075745.1 Cyanobium sp.
CCTGCCTTCCACCCTCGGTGGCCTGCAGGACTGGCTCGCCCACGACATGTGACCGAGCGCTTTTACCACCGCACCATCGTGGGGCTGGTGGTGGCCATGGCCAAACTCAGCGCCTGGTCGGATCAGCAGATCGTGGATGGCTTTAGCGGCACCACCGGCGAGGTGGCCCTTCAAGGAGCCAAACGCCTCAGCCTCACCACCTCCGGCCGCTCCCAGGCCTATGCCCTCACCTTGCTGCTGGGCATCCTCCTGATGGCGGTCTGGCTGCTGGCCAATCCAGCCTCCTCCACCCTGCTTCGCCCGCTCCGCTGATGCCTCCCACGATCCTGCTTCTGCTGCTGGGCGTGCCGCTGGCGGCCACCCTGATCTTGCCGGTGCTCTCCGGGGAGAGCTCCACCCGGCTGCGCACCCTGGCGGCCCTGGCCTGTGCAGCCCAGCTGGTGCTGGCCCTGCTCTGCTGGCGCATGCCCCCGGCTGATCTTCATCTGGCCTGGCTCCCCAAGCTCAAGCTGGCCCTGGATCTGGGGCTTGATGGGCTCTCCCTCCCCCTGGTGGTGCTCACCGCCCTGCTGAGCACCCTGGCGATCCTCGCGGCGCCGGAAGATCAATCCCGGCCTCGGCTCTTCTACTCCCTCCTGCTGGCCACCAATGTGGGCGTGGTGGGAGCGTTCCTGGCCCGCAATGCCCTTCTGTTCGTACTCGCCTTCGAACTGGTGCTCATCCCGGCCACACTCCTGGTGGCGATCTGGGGAGGCCCGAGAAAGGCAGGTGCTGCGATCCGCTATCTGGTCTACGGCTCCGGTTCGGGTCTGAGCCTGCTGGGGGGCGTGCTTGCCCTGGGCTGGTTCAACAGCAACGGCGTGAGCTTCGCCTACGACGACCTCACAAACGCGGTTCTCACCCCCTCCGCCCAGGCGTGGGTGCTCGCCCTGCTCCTGCTGGGCTTCGGCTTGAAGCTACCGATCGTGCCGCTCCATGGCTGGCAACCCCTCACCTATGCCCAGGCGCCCATCCCCGCCGTGATGCTGCTGGGCGGGGCTGTGTCGAAGCTGGGGGCCTATGGGCTCCTGCGTTTCGGGGTGGGGTTCCTTCCGGAAACCTGGGCCGCCTGGTCGCCCTGGATTGCCGCAGCCGGTGCGGTGAGTGCGGTCTACGGCGCCCTGAACGCCATTGCCCAGAGCGATATCCGCCGGCTGATGGCCTACAGCTCCCTGGGACACATGGGCCTGCTGGTGCTGGCGGTGGCGGCGGCCACCCCCCTGAGCCTGCAGGGCGCTGTGGCCCAGATCCTGGCCCACGGGCTGATCGTCGCCCTGCTGTTCGCCTGCGTGGGCCTGATCGAGCGCAAAACCGGCAGCAGCTCCATCCCCGAGCTCTCCGGACTGCTCAATCCCCTTCGGGGTCTGCCCTTCACCATGGGCATGATGCTGCTGGCCTTGATGGCCGCCGCAGGCATTCCTGGGCTGGCGGGCTTTCCAGCGGAGCTGATCGTGTTTGAGGGCAGCTGGGTGGCCTTCCCCCGGGCCACTCTCATCTGCCTCATCGCCTCCGGCTTCACAGCGGTGTACGCGGTCCGGCTCTTCAACCGGGTCGGCTTCGGCCGCCTCGACAACGCCAAGGCGAACTGGTCGTCCACCCGCTGGCCGGAACGGGCCCCTGCCCTCGTGCTCACGGTGCTGATTGTGGTGTGCGGGATCTGGCCGAAGGCGATCACCGGCTGGAGCGAAGCCGTCACCTCGGAGCTGGCCCTGCGCTCCTCCACCTTCCCCACCCAGGTGGCCTCCACCCGAGCCCTGGCCTCCGCCGTGGCCTCCACCCCTCAGCTGCTGCCCTCATGACCCCACCCACCGCCACGGCCGAGGACGTTCGCCAGGCTCCCCTGATCCCCCCTTCGGAGCACCAGTGGGCCGATGTGATCCATCGGCTGGAGGCCGGTGGCTCCATGCTGCCCGACACCCCGGAAAACCTGATGCAGATCATCGGCATCTACAAGGCCTATGCCGTGCCGATGGATTTCTACTGGCGTGATCTGCTCTACATCGCCGAACGGGTGTTCCTCAATCCATTGCCAGCCTTCAAGTATTTCCCAAGCCAGGAGTATCTGGATCTCCCGAATTCCTACGCCGGGGATCAAGCCAAACTGCGCATCTGGCGGGGTGGAGAGAAGGCCCATCCGGAGCTGCTCGAGTTCATGGCCAGGGGGGAAACGGGCAACATGTCCAAACTCCTGCATCATCTCTGGCACGATCGCATCAACATGGAGTTCGCCGAAGCCTGCATGCAGGCCATGCTCTGGCACCAGGGCATGGGCGGACGCTTTTACGACTATCTGGCGAGTGAGGCCTACCGGGCCAATGCGGATCGGGCGATCAAGGCCTATTTCCGCGGTAATCCCGCCATGATGGCTCTCTACAAACTGTTCCCTGAGATGTTCATGGAGCAGGTGAAGCAGATGAGCTATTACGCCAATCTTGGCCTCTTCTGGGAAGTGATGGCGCCAGTGTTCTTCGAGATGAGCGATATCTACGACGAGGGGGGCTTCAAGGGGGTGCCCGATGCCATGAACTTCCTGGTGAACGGCATCTTCGCCGTGGCTGGCCGCCCGATCTATCACCACGTTTACGTGGGGGATGAATGCATTGAGGTGATCCCCAAATCGGAAGGCTTCACCTGGCTCTATGAGGCGGCCCTCCCCTATGTGGAGGCGGTGTTCTATCGCACGGCCCCCTTCCGGGGCACCAAGAGCTACAACGCCCAGGCCAACCAGGTGCCTGCCGATCAGGCCGATTTCCACTACGGCATTCTCTATGCCGATGTGTTTCCGGTGGGTTCTGCGGGGATTCCGCCCACCCTGCTGATGCAGGACATGCTCCATTTCCTGCCGCCCTATCTGGAGGAGCTCTACAAGACCCATCGCCGCGGCGAGGAAGACCAGCTGATCCAGCTGGGCATCACCTTCCAGCGCTCGATGTACAACGTCACCTCTGCGGTGATCCAGGCCCTGCGCTGTGCCCTGCTCTACCCCCTGGATGATCCCGATCCGGAACACCTGATGGCCAACCGCCGCTTCTTCGAGGCCCAGATGGACCGTTTCCTGCGGCCGGAAGCCCGGCTGGGCGACATTCAAACCCAGGACTATCGCTAACCACTCCAGATCCCTCCATGCCCAACATCATTGAAACGGCAAAGGCAGCCGGCTGCTTCACCACCCTGCTCACCGCAGTGGAGGTGGCGGGCCTCACCTCAGCGCTGGAGAGCCCTGGCCCCTTCACGGTGTTCGCCCCGGTGGATGATGCCTTTGCCGCCCTGCCACCGGGCACGGTGCAAACCCTGGTGGACAATCCACCCCAGCTGGCCCGCATCCTGAAGTATCACGTGCTGGCAGGGGCCCACAAGCGTGCCGAGCTGGTGGATCAGCCGGAATGGACCAGCCTGGAGGGAGCTCCGGTGGCCATCCGCCGCGCCGAACCCTTCGAGGTGAAGAATGCCACCGTGGTGAGCGCTGATGTGGAGTGCGACAACGGGGTGGTGCACGTGATCAATCGGGTGATCCTGCCGGGCTGAGGTCTGGAGGTCCACAACGAAGCATGGATCACTGGGCAGCGATCGCTTGCCAGGCATGAGAAAATCCGCTCGCCAGCCGTTTTTGCACGAATGCGCCGACAGTTCAACGGGGTTCCAGGGTTCGCTCGCACCTGGAGGGTCCCAACCCCGGTTCAGTTGGTGTCTCCCCTGGTGCTTTCCCTCCTGCTGGCCAGCTGTGCCTCCGATGGGGGCAGCGGGGTGCAGAGCACCAAGCTCGCTGGAATCCAAGGGCGCGGCAAGCTCATCTGCGGCGTGGATGGCAAGCTCCCTGGGTTCAGCTTCGTGGGGTCTGACGGCAAGTACACGGGCCTGGATGTGGATGTCTGCAAGGCCGTGGCGGCAGCGGTGTTCGGCGATCCAAACAAGGTGGAATACCGCGATCTGAATTCCAGCGAACGCTTTGCCGCCCTGGCCAGCGGCGAGGTGGACCTGCTCTCCCGCAACACCACCATGACCCTGAGCCGGGACGCGGCCGGCGGGAACGGTCTGAGCTTCGCCCCCACCACCTTTTACGACGGCCAGGGGGTAATGACCCTCAAGTCCAGTGGCATCACCAACCTCAAGGCCCTCGCGGGCAAGCCCATCTGCGTGGAGAGCGGCACCACCACCGAGCTGAATCTGGCCGATCGCATGCGGGAACTGAACGTGCCCTACACCCCTCTGAAATTCCAGACCGGCGACCAGACCTACGCCGCCTATCTGGGTGGCCGCTGCGTGGCCGTCACCAGCGACCGATCCCAACTGGCCGCCAAGCGCACCAGCTTCCCAAAACCAGATGATCATGTGCTCCTGCCGGATGTGATGAGCAAGGAGCCCCTCACTCCGGCCACCGTGAACGCCGATCCCCTCTGGTCGGACATCGTGCGCTGGAGCGTGAACACCCTCTTCCAGGCCGAGGAGCTGGGGATCACACAGGCGAATGTGGCCTCCAAGGTGGCGGAAGCCAAGGGCAATCCCAAGCTGGCGGATCTTCGCCGGTTCCTTGGGGTGGAAGGGGATTTCGGCAAGCAACTCGGGCTGCCGGCCGATTTCGTGCCGAAGGTGGTCGGCGCCGTTGGCAACTACGGGGAGGTGTTCGACCGGAACGTGGGGCCCAAATCCGCCCTCAAGCTTGATCGGGGCGTGAACAAGCAGTGGAAGGACGGGGGATTGATCTACTCCCCACCCTTCCGCTGAGGCCCATGGCCCCGATTTCACCTCACTCCCCACCTGAGGCATCTCCCCCCTGGTGGCGTGATCGGCGCGTGGTGCCCTGGCTGGTGCAGGCCGTTGTGGGCCTGCTGGTGCTGCTGCTGATCGCCTTTCTGCTGGGCAACCTGGTGCGCAACCTCACGGCGGCGGGCCTGCTGCTCACCTGGCGCTGGTTATCCCAGCCCGCCGGCTTCGATCTGGCTGAAACGGCGATCCCCTTCGATGCCGGCATGCCCTACTGGCGTGGTCTGCTGGCGGGGCTGGTGAACACCCTGCGGGCCGTGCTCAGCGGCCTGGTGGGGGCCACACTGCTGGGCACCCTGGCGGGCATGGCGGCCTTCAGCAGCAATGGCCTGCTGCGGGGGCTGGCCCGGGTGTATGTGGAGGTGGTGCGCAACATCCCCCTGCTGCTGCAACTGGTGTTCTGGTATTTCGTGGTGTTCCTCGCCCTGCCGAACGGCGCCGCCGCCCTGCAGCTCCCAGGGGTGGTGCTGGCCAAATCGGGGCTCTACCTCACGGGGCTGGGCGAGGGGCTGCGCTGGCAGGCTCCCGAGCTGGTGAATGGGTTCTGGCAGGCCCCCGTGCGATTGAGCGTGGAGTTCGCTGCCCTGCTCACAGGGCTGATCATCTACTCGGGTGCCTTTATCGCGGAAGTGGTCCGCGGCGGCATCGCTTCGGTGCCCAAGGGGCAATGGGAGGCCGCCTCCTCCCTTGGACTGCGCTGGTTCACCACCCTGCGCCAGGTGGTGCTCCCCCAGGCCCTGCGAGTGATTGTTCCTGGCCTGAACACCCAGTACATCTCTCTGGCCAAGAATTCCTCCCTGGCGGTGGCCGTGGGCTTCAGCGATCTCTATTCCGTGGCCGAAACCACCCTCAACCAAACGGGCCGGGCCGTGGAGGTGTATCTGATCCTCCTTGGGGCCTATCTGGGGCTGGATCTGCTGATCTCCGCCCTGATGAACGGCCTCAACCGCCTCGTGCAGATCCGGGAGCGCTGAGATGACCTCCCTCTTCCGCAGGCTGCGCCACGAACTCTTCGCCACCCCAGGCGATGGCCTGCTAAGCGTGGGCCTGCTCACCCTGCTGGCCCTGGCCCTGGGGGGCTTTCTGCGCTGGGCCTTCCAGCAGGCGCAATGGGCCGTGATCCAGGCCAACAGCACCCTGTTCGCCCTGGGCCGCTACCCCCTGGAGCAGCAATGGCG
>JBJTQT010000110.1:0-2569 GCA_046075745.1 Cyanobium sp.
TGCCGCCGCCTCCGTTGTGGCTGCCGGTCTTGCCGTCGGTCTTGGTGCCATCGGTCCTGGTATTGGCCAGGGCACCGCAGCAGGCGGCGCTGTCGAAGGCATCGCTCGCCAGCCCGAAGCTGAAGGCAAGATTCGCGGCACTCTGCTGCTCTCCCTGGCCTTCATGGAAGCTCTCACCATCTACGGCTTGGTGGTGGCTCTCGTGCTGCTGTTCGCCAATCCCTTCGCCGGTTGAGCCGCTGTCGGAAGGGCCTGACACTTGATGTCGTCAGGGTCCTTCCGACACCGCCAACTCCTTTTTGTTCAGCTCCTGCCGTTTTACCCGCCCCCGCTCCATGACCACCTGGCTATTGCTTGCCGAGGCCGGTGCCCAGGAGGGAGGTCTCTTCGACCTCGATGCCACCCTGCCTTTGATGGCACTTCAGGTGGTGCTCCTCACCTTCATCCTCAATGCGCTCTTTTTCCGCCCGGTCGGCAAGGCCGTTGAGGAACGGGAGGGCTTCATCAACACCAGCCGTGCCGAGGCCAAAAGCAAGCTGGCCCAGGCCGAGCGGCTCGAAGCCGACCTCAAAGCCCAGCTGAAGGGCGCCCGCCAGGAGGCCCAGACCTTCATTGTGGAAGCTGAGCAGGAGATGGACCGCCTCTACCGGGCGGCCCTGGCGGAGGCCACCGCCGCCGCCAATGCCTCCCGTGAAGAGGCCCGTCGTCAGATTGATGGCGAGAGGGACAAAGCCAAAGCTGAGCTTGAGAAGCAGGCCCAGGCCCTCAGCACCCAGATCGTCTCCCGTTTGCTTCCCAGCTCATGAGCGCCACCTTGCCCCAGCTCCTGGCCAGCCATGGCAATTTCGGGCTGAACTTCAACCTCTTCGAAACCAACATCATCAATCTTGCGATCGTGATCGCTGGCCTGGTGTGGTTTCTCAGGGGATTTCTGGGTGGCATCCTCGAGCGACGCCGCTCCGCCATCCTCACCGATCTCCGGGATGCCGAAGAACGGTTGACATCCGCCACCACGGCCCTGGCCGAGGTGCAAAGCGGTCTGGCCGATGCCCAGAAGAAGGCGGAACAGATTCGTGCCGATGGCAAGGCCCGTGCCGATGCCATCCGCCTGGAGAGCGAACAGCGCACCATCGAGGAGATTGCCCGCATGAAGCAGGCGGCCTCCTCCGACCTGGCCAATGAGGCCTCCCGGGTGAGCGACCAGCTCCGTCGGGATACGGCCCTGAAAGCCATCGAGAAAGCTCTGGCCGCTCTGCCGGGGAAACTCGATGAGACGGCCCAGGCCAAGCTCATCGACCAGTCCATCCAATCCCTGGGGAACCGCTGATGCCCCTTCTCAACGCCCTCACCACCCCCTACGCCGACGCGTTCCTCCAGCTGGCCCAGTCGTCCGGCGAGACGGACACGGTGATCGCCCAGGCCCGGGAGCTTCTGGCCCTCTGGCAGGAGTCTCCGGATCTGCGGGAGGCCATGGGGTCTCCGGTGCTGGATCCGGAGGCCAAGAAAAAGGCCCTTTTGGCTCTTTTCGGTCAGGATCTCAGCCCCACGTTCCTCAACCTGCTCAAGCTCCTCGCCGATCGCCGTCGGATCGGGGTGCTGGATGCGGTGCTGGAGAGGATGCTCGAGCTGCATCGCGATCAGAACGGCATCGCCTTGGCCACCATCACCTCCGCCTCGCCGTTGAGTGATGCCCAGCGCGACCAACTGGCCGACAAGGTGAAGGCCGTGGCCGGCTCCGACAAGGTGGAGATCGTCACCGCTGTCGATCCCGCCCTGATCGGTGGGTTCGTGCTGCGGGTCGGCTCCAAGGTGATCGATGCCAGCCTTCAGGGCCAGGTGCGTCGCCTCGGCCTCGCGCTCGCCTCCGCCGGCTGAGCCCCCACCCTCCCCCCAAACGCCCCCTCCTCCTTTCTTCTGCTCCCTAAAGGGACTTTCCAGCCATGGTTTCCATCCGCCCCGACGAGATCAGCGCGATCCTCAAGAAGCAGATCGCTGACTACGACAGCTCGGTGTCCGTGAGCAACGTGGGCACCGTTCTGCAGGTGGGTGATGGCATCGCCCGCACCTACGGCCTCGAACAGGTGATGGCCGGCGAACTGGTGCAGTTCGAAGACGGCACCGAGGGCATCGCCCTCAACCTCGAGGAAGACAACGTGGGTGTGGTGCTGATGGGCGAAGGCCTGGGCATTCAGGAGGGCAGCACGGTGAAGGCCACCGGCAAGATCGCTGCCGTGCCGGTGGGCGATGGCATGCTCGGCCGGGTGGTGAATTCCCTGGGCCAGGCGATTGACGGCAAGGGAGAGATCCCCAGCAGTGAAACCCGCCTGATCGAATCGATGGCGCCGGGCATCATCCAGCGGAAGTCGGTGCACGAGCCCATGCAAACGGGCATCACCGCCATCGACGCCATGATCCCCATCGGTCGGGGCCAGCGGGAGCTGATCATCGGCGACCGCCAAACGGGCAAAACCGCCATCGCCCTCGACACGATCATCAACCAGAAGGGTGAGGACGTGGTGTGCGTGTACGTGGCGGTGGGCCAGAAGGCCGCCTCGGTGGCCAACGTGGT
>JBJTQT010000111.1:0-4311 GCA_046075745.1 Cyanobium sp.
CTTGAACAGGGCGATCTCCTCTTCGCTGCCGGGGTTGTCGAGCACCGAGAGATCCTTCTCGGCCCTGGTGCCGAGGATCACCAGACCGGTGGCATCGCCGCCATCGTCGAGGATCATGTTCGGGGTGCCCCCATCGCCCCATTCGAGGATGCGGTGTGTGAACGCCCAGTATTCGTCGAGGGTTTCACCCTTGTAGGCAAACACCGGGATGCCGGCGGCGGCGATCGCCGCAGCGGCGTGATCCTGGGTGGAGAAGATGTTGCAGCTGGCCCAACGCACCTCTGCACCGAGGGCCACGAGGGTCTCGATCAGCACGGCCGTCTGGATGGTCATGTGCAGCGAACCGGCGATGCGGGCACCCTTGAGGGGCTTCTCAGCGCCGTACTTGCTGCGCAGGGCCATCAGGCCGGGCATTTCGGTTTCAGCGATGTTCAGCTCCTTGCGGCCGAACTCCGCCTGTCCGATATCAGCGATCACGTAGGAACTGGTGGCCTGCAGATGGGGAAAGGCCTCTGCGGGCGCCACGGGCGTCGCAACCATGGAAAACTCCTGGAGAGTGGGATGGAAATATCTGCGGAGACGCCGAGGCTTCGGGCTCGCTTGGATGGGAATCTACAGGCATGAACCCAGACCCCGTGATCGAGGTGTGCCAACTCCCGAATGCGGACGCCACCCGCGCCCTGGGCCGGCGGCTGGCGGAACGGCTACGGCAGGAAGGGGCATCGGCTGGTGGGCCTGAGTCCCATCCAGCGCTGCTGCTCCAGGGGGATCTCGGGGCCGGCAAGACCTGCCTGGTGCAGGGGCTCGCGGAAGGGTTGGGCATCAACGAGCCGATCACCAGCCCCACCTTCGCCCTGGCCCATCACTATTGCGGCCAGTTGGGGTGGGACCGGCAAACGGCTCTGGTGCACCTGGATCTCTATCGCCTGGAGCAGCCCGCCTCCGCCGATGAACTCTTCGCCCAGGAAGAAGAGGAAGCCCGATCCCTTGGGGCCGTGCTGGCGGTGGAGTGGCCGGAACGGCTGAGCCTCCGGCCTGAGCCCTGCTGGCTCGTGGAACTGGAGATCATGGGGGAGGAGGAGGGGGAGGGGCGGGTGGCGCGGATTCAGGGTGTCGGAATCAGCCGCCTGCAGCCGCCCTCAGCCGCTCCAGAAGGGCCGCAATGATGCGGGCATTGGCCGCTGGGAAGGGGTAGCCCTCCAGATCTGAGGGATCCACCCAGCGCACCTGCTGGGAGGCCAGCGGCTGGGGCACCCCGGAGCGCCAGCGGCAGAGATGCACCACGAAACGGAGCCGCTTGTGGCTGTAGGCATGCTCAAGGGTGATCAGCTCTTCGCCCACCTCCGCCTCGATGGCCAGCTCCTCCCGCAACTCCCGGCGGATGGTGTCGGCGATGGGCTCATCGGGCTCCTGCTTTCCCCCGGGGAATTCCCAGAGGCCACCGAGCAGGCCTTCCTCCAACCGCTGATCGATCAGCACCCGACCGTCCTTGTCCTGCACGACACCAACACCGATCACCTGAAACGGCAGGGGAGCAGAGGCCTCCTTCACGGGAAACCGCACAGGGACGCCGGAAGCATAGGCAGCACAGGCTTCCACCCAGGGACACTGCTCACAGTGAGGACGGCGCGGCGTGCAGATGGTTGCCCCCAGATCCATGAGCGCCTGGTTGAAGGCCCGGGGATGGAGTGGATCGAGAAGGCTGCTGCTCCAGCTCCAGAAGAGGCCCTCATCGGCCCGGGGGGGACTGGGATGGGCCATCAATCTGGCCAGCACGCGCCGCACATTTCCATCCAGCAGGGGAGCCGGCAGGTCGAAGGCAGAGGAGAGAATGCTTCCAGCCGTGCTGCGGCCGATGCCGGGAAGGGCCAACCACCCCTCCAGATCCCGTGGCCAGGGATCCGGCAAGCGGTGTTCCACCTGGCGCTGCTGGAGCAGCATGGCCCCCTGGTGGAGACGCCGGGCCCGGCTGTAGTACCCCAGGCCTTGCCAAAGCTGCAGCAGCAGCTGCCGATCCGCCGCGGCGAGGGCCGCCAGATCGGGCAGCGCTGCCATCCAACGGTGCCAGTAGGGCAGAACAACCTGCAATTGGGTCTGCTGGAGCATCACCTCGGCCACGAATACCGGGTAGGGATCCAGCTCTTCCCCATCGACTGGAAGACGGCCATCGGGGCGGCATTTCCAGGGGATGGCATGGCGACCATGGCGCTGCCACCACTCGAGAAGCGAGGCCCGCAGATCCGGCGCCTGGGCGATGGCCGACAGGGACTGGCTTCCGCTGCGTTTGCGCAAGAGGGCTCAGAAATCGAAGGATTGCCCCAAAACGGGGCTGTTTTCAGCGTACGGAGCCTGCACAGGCGCTATGCCCTCTCAAAGACCCCCGCATCCAGGGAGAGCCGCCATGTTGAACCCGGCACAAGTGGAAGCCCTTGATCTTCTGCTGTGGGTGGGTAACGGGCAGCAGGCAGGAAGGATCAGCTCCCTGAGCCAACCCACCATCAGCCGCGGGGCCCATCACGTGGCCAGAACCCTTGGGCTGAGCCTGCAGAAAGTCTGCAGCGAATGGCACATGGCAGGAGACAGCAGCTCCCTGGCCCTGGAGCGGCAATTGCAGCAGCTGGGGCGACTGGAGGGCCGTGGGCCCCTGCGGCTGGAGGCCGGGGCCGTATCGAGCCGGGCACTGGCGGATCCCCCGCTGCCTTCCTGGGTTCTGGGTCGCCCGGATGCGATCAACCAGCCCCGATCCCTCGACCTCGTGCGCCAGCGGGTGATCGATGCCTGGATCTGCACCAGCGCCCTGGATCTGCCCGAGGAATCGGTGCAGGAGGTCAGGGTGCTGGAACTGTTCCGGACTCCCCTCCAGCTTGTGGCCAGCGCCCAGCACCCCTTGGCGCAGGAACAGGGGCTGAGAGCAACGGATCTCGTCCTGTTTCCGAGCGTGGCTCTTGAGGGCAACTGGTATCCCAGAAGCGCCTCCCAGCTCCAGGAACAGGGTCTCTGGCGGGCCCCCCGGCGCCTGAACCACTACCGGAGCCGTCATTGGGAGGGCCGCACGGCGGATGGTCAGACCCTGGCCTACGCTTCACCCTTGATGTTGATGAGCAACCCTTCCCTCCACCCCCTCGACTTTGACCTGGGTGTGCTGCAATCGGTTGCACTCGTGGTGCTCAGCGAGATCGCCGAGCACCAGCGCATCCAGGATCTGCTGCAGACGCTCCAGCAGCGGGTGGGCCTCCTTCAGCCGGGGGAAGCCATGGCTCCCTGCGCCGCCTGAATCAGGGGACGACAGGACAGGTCAGGCGAAGCCCCCTGGCCGGGCACGGGAGCTGGACAGGGACACATTGGTCGGGGTCGTGATCTGGCCAGCCTGGGTCTGGCCAGCCTGGGGCAGGGCGACCACGTTGAAGGCAATCGACCACCGCTCCCCATCGCCCCGGAACGGGGCCACCGAGTGGGGTTGCCAGGCTGGAAACACGTAATAGTCGCCGGGCACGGGCAGCACATAGTGCGCCATGCCTGTGCGGAAGGTCTGGATCTGCCATTCCTCGGGGCCGTGAAAGCAGAGCTGCCCATCAAAACGCTCTCCACAGATCTGGGGCGGCACCTGGAGGAAGAGAACCCCGGAAAAACTTCCCCCATGGGTGTGGGTGGGGTTGTAGTCGCCCTGACATTGCACATTGAGCCAGAGATCGATCAGCCGCAGGGTGTAACGCCCGGGTGTCCAGGGCCCTCGCCCCTGGGGGGGCTGCTGATCAATGACGTGGCGGATCCAGCGCTCACAACCCGGCAGGATCACCCGCTGGCAGAGGTCCAGCACCACCGGTTGCTGTGGGTTGAGTTCCCGTTGCTGAGCCAGCTGCCCCGCCAGCTTACGAGAGGCATCCGGGCTGCGCTCCGGGGAGGAAACGATCTCCTTGGCGAGATCCAGCAGCGCTTCCAGCAGCCCCGGGGGAAGGCTGCCATGGAGGACGTAGCGGGGGAAGAGGGTGAGCATCTCCGGCAGCGGAGCAGGCTCGGCACCCATGGCGAGAAGGCGGATCAACCTGAGGCTAGGCCGGCTTCAGCTGGCCATGTAGGCCTCGATGGCCGAGCTGCGGCGGCGCAGGCCCGCCAGGGCATCACGCTCCAGGTTGCGCACCCGATCCCGACTGATGCCCAACACCCGGCCGATGCCGGTGAGGCTCATGGGCTCTTCCCCCTCCATCCCATACCGCATCTTCAACACCCGACCCTGCAGCTCCGGCAGCTGCTCCACCAGCGCCCGCAAATCTCCCTTCAAACACTCCCCATCCACCATCTCCCCCGGCAACA
>JBJTQT010000112.1:0-13261 GCA_046075745.1 Cyanobium sp.
TGGTGGGCCACCATGCCCTGCTGGGAGCTCTTCTCACCGTGCTGCCGGAGGAGCATCGCCACCAGGCCCGGGAGAAGCTCACGGCCTTCGATGCCCTGGGCCTGAATGCTCTGCCCATTTCAGAGGCGGCGCGGGGACGCCTCCGCGCCCTACTGGAGCTGCGAGGTGATCCTCGGCAGGTGCTGTATCAGCTGGAGCAGTGGTTGGGTCAGATGCCCCTGCTCAGCAGCCTGGAGGCTCTCCTGAGCAGTGTTGAGGCCCTCGCCAGTGAGGGTGGGATTCGCCTTCAGCTCGATCCCACCTTTCAACCCCACTTTGATCTCTATGACGGGTTGGTGTTCAAGCTGGTCTGTCAGGGCGAGGAGGCCCCGGTGGCCATCGCCAGCGGCGGGCGCTACGACGGGCTGGTGGCCCGCTTCTGCGACGACCCCTCCCGAGCTGCGGGCACTGGCTTCGGCTTTTCCATCGCCGCCCTTCTGGAGCTGTTGACCTCCGAGTCCACCAGGGAATCGGCTCCAGGCCCCTGGCTGGTGGCCACCATGGATCCGGGCCGGATTCCAGCGGCACTGGCCCGGATGGGAGCCCTCCATGCCCAGGGAGAGGCGGCCGAGCTCTGCAGTCATTCCTGCGGCAGCCAGGAGGACGCCGAACGCCGGGCGACGGAGCGGGATTGCCGGGGTGTGATCTGGCTGCCTTGAATCTCTAGGATTCAAGCCGCCTTGCCCAGCTGCAACCCATGCCCCACACGATCCTCACGGATGTCTGCGAAGGGGTGGCTGATTGCGTGGATGCCTGTCCGGTGGCCTGTATCCATCCCGGAGTGCAGCCCAATGCGAAGGGAACCGCTTATTACTGGATCGATTTCGACACCTGCATCGACTGCGCGATCTGCCTGCAAGTGTGTCCCGTTGACGGGGCGATCCTGCCGGAGGAGAAGCCTGACCTGCAGAGGCGCCCCTGAACGGCCGGTGGGGTGCGGTGACCCCTCCATTGGGGAGGAGGGGCCATTTCAGGCTGCGGATTTAGGATTGGCTGGCGTTTCTGTTGATCAATGACGGTTCTGGAAGAAGGTCAGATTCAGATCCATACCGAAAATATTTTCCCGATCATCAAGAAGGCGGTCTACTCCGGTCACGAGGTTTTCCTTCGTGAGCTTGTGAGCAACGGCGTGGATGCCATCCAGAAGCGGCGCATGGCATCGATGGCGGGCGACTGCAGCGAAGGGGATGAGGGGCGCATCAAAATCAGCATTGATCGTGAAGCCAAGACGATCACCATCAGCGACAACGGGATCGGCATGACTGCTGATGAGGTGAAGCGTTATATCAACCAGGTTGCCTTCTCAAGTGCAGAGGAGTTTCTTTCCAAATACAAGAGCGAAGGTGATGCGATCATTGGCCATTTCGGGCTGGGCTTCTATTCCAGCTTCATGGTGGCCTCCCAGGTGGAAATCCTCACCCTGAGCGCAAGGCCCGATGCGGAGGCCGTGCGCTGGAGTTGTGATGGTTCGCCGAATTTCAGCTTGTCCGCTGCAGAGAAGTCTGCTCCCGGCACGGATGTGATTCTCCACCTGATGGAGGAAGAGCTGGAGTATCTGGAGCCTTCGCGATTGAGGAATCTCATCACCACCTACTGCGACTTCCTGCCAGTTGAAGTGCAGCTGGAGGGGGCACCTGTCAATAAGAAGCAAGCTCCCTGGCGTCGCTCAGCGCGCGAAATGACAGATGAAGACTACATCGAGTTCTACCGCTATCTCTATCCCTTCCAGGGCGACCCCCTGCTATGGGTGCATCTAAATACGGATTATCCCTACAGCCTGCAGGGAATTCTCTATTTTCCCAAGATCACCGGCCGGGCCGATTGGGAGAATGGTGAGATTCGCCTCTATTGCAACCAGGTCTTTGTCAGCGATTCGATCAAGGAGGTGGTGCCCCGCTACCTGCTGCCCCTTCGGGGGGTGTTGGATTCTCCGGATATTCCTTTGAATGTGAGCCGCAGCGCTCTGCAAACCGATCGTCGCGTGCGCTCCATCGGTGCCTTTGTGGCGCGCAAGGTGGGAGATCGCCTGAAGGAGTTGCAGCAGGAGAATCCGCAGCGTTATGGCGAAATCTGGGAATCTGTGGCGCCTTTCATCAAGATCGGAGCCATGGAGGATGAAAAGTTCGCGGATCAGGTGGAGCCCTTCATTCTCTTCGGAACGACCGCCCAACCCCAACAGCCAAATGGGGAGCCCCAAGGGTCTCCAGACCCCATCGTCTGTCCGGATGGCACCTACACCACCCTGGCGGGCTATCGCTCCCGTCTGCCGGAGTCTGCAGCGAACCGCATCCTCTACTGCACGGATGAAGCCGGACAGGCAGGGGCCCTGGCCCTGTGGAAGGGCCAGGGAGCGGAGGTGCTCCTGGCGGACACCCTCATCGACGCCCAGTTCATCCCCTGGTTGGAAGCCAGGCACAACGAGCTTCGCTTTCAGCGCGTGGATGCGGAACTGGACTCCAGCCTGCACGAGACCTCCCAGGACCTCAGCGATGCGGACGGCAAGGATGCCGGAGAAAAACTGCGGGAGATGTTCCGCAGCGCCCTCGCCGATGACAAGGTGACTGTGCAGGTGCAGGCACTTCGCGGCGACGCTGCTCCTGCAGCGCTGATTCTTCTTCCTGAGCAGATGCGGCGCATGAATGATCTCGGCGCTCTGATGGAGCAGCGTCTCCCGGGTTTGCCCGATCACCATGTGCTGCTCATCAATCGCCGCCACCCCCTTGTGGAAGGTCTGCTCCGGCTCTCCAGCGGCGCGATCCTCACCAGCGGATCCGGAGAGGCCTCTCCCACCCAGCAACTGGCGGATGATCTGAGCCGCCATATCTATGAAATGGCCCGCCTGGCAGTTGGTGGGCTAGAACCCAATCAACTGGCCGGCTTCCAGCAACGCAGCACTGATCTCATGGGGCGCCTCATGCAGCGGGCTCTCTAGACCCAGCCTCCACCGCTCCGCAACCCCGTCGATGTCTTCCCTTGCTTCCCGTCGGCGGGTGCTTCAGCTACTGCTTTCAACAGGGCCCAGCTCCGTGATCCTGATGGCCCAGCTGGCCCGGGCCACGCCCCCTGGGGCGCCAGTGAACCGTCAGGTCGATCTGGTGCGGGTGTTGATGCCTGCCCCCTTCGCCGATGCCATCGCCCCCGCGGTGGAGTTGTTCAACGCGCGCCATCCCAGCGTGCAGATCGCTGTGACCCGCGGACCGCTGGACACCGAAGCCCTCTCGGATCTGGCCAGCAGCAGCCTCCTGTTGGGGGATTCCCCCTTTGATCTGTTCTTGATGGATGTCAGCTGGACCGCCCGCTATGTGGCGGCCGGCTGGCTCATGCCGCTCGAATCCCTGCTGGGCCATGACGCCATGGCGGGACTCCATCCCGCCGCGAGGTTGGGCAATGCCTTCGACGGCCACCTTTGGCGCATGCCCCTCTCGGGAGACACCGCCCTGCTCTACTGGCGCACCGATCTTCTCCCCCGCCCGCCGCAAGACACCGGAGAGCTTGTGGCCATGGCCCGCGAGCTCCAGGATCAGGGCAAGGTGCGCTGGGGATACGTCTGGCAGGGTAGGCAGTACGAGGGCCTGAGCTGTGTGATGCTCGAGGTGCTTCACGGCTTCGGTGCCCGCTGGTGGGACGGGAAGAGCGGTCGAACCGACCTGCAGAGCCCTGCCGCCCTCGAGGCAACCGGCTGGCTGGTTGATCTGGTGCGAGAGGGACTCAGCCCTCCGGGAGTGGCCAACTTCGCAGAGAACGATGCTCTCCAGCTGTTCAGCGCCGGGCAGACAGCCTTTCTGCGGAACTGGCCCTATGCCTGGGATCTGATCCAGCAGCAGCCGGGTCCTGTCAGCGGACGGGTGGCTGTCACGCCCTTGGTTGGAGCACCGGGCCATTCAGGGGGCGGCACCCTGGGGACCTGGGGGTTGTCCCTGCTGGCGGGCAGTCCCAGGCCCCAGGCCGCTGCAGAAGTGATTCGCTGGCTCACCAGCCCTGAGGTGCAGAAAGGCCTGGTGCTCAGCCAGGGCTATGCCCCCACCTGGCAATCCCTCTATGACGACGACGACCTCAGGGCCCGCCATCCGTTGCTTGAGGTTCAGCAGGAGGCCCTCAACAGTGCCCTTGTGCGTCCTCTCACCCCCCTGTACGCCCAGATCAGCGATGTGCTGCAACGTCAGATCAATGGCCTCCTCACGTCCGCCCAGCCTCCTGAGCTCGCCCTGGGCAGGGCACAACGGCAGAGTGAGCTGATCGTGCGCGCCGCCGGTGCCCAGGCAGGCCGATGAGAGCCCGCTGGCTGCCTCTGGTGTACATGGCGCCGGCCCTGGCCTTGATGGGCCTGATCTTTCTCTGGCCCTGGCTGCACTATGGCTGGCTCAGCTTCCATGCCAGCTCCCTGCTCACGGGCCTGAAGGCCGTTCCCAATGGGGGGGCCAACTGGCAGCGGTTGTGGCAGGACGGCCGCTTCTGGCAGGACAGCTTGCAGACCCTGCGGTTTGCCGGCGTATCGGTGCTGCTGGAGCTGGGATTGGGCCTCCTGATGGCCCTGCTTCTGAACAGACCCTCCAGGGGCCGGGGTCTGCTGCGTGCCCTGGTGCTGATTCCCTGGGCGCTGCCAGGAACAGTGATGGCACTGGGTTGGCGCTGGATCCTCAACGATCCCCATGGCCCCATCAATGCCTTGCTTCAGCACTTGCTCGGGCGCACCTATCCATTCCTCTCCACTCCGGGCACCACTTGGTGCTTCACCGTCCTGGCCGATGTCTGGAAAACCACCCCCTTCGTGGCCATCATTCTCCTTGCCGGGTTGCAGAGCATCCCCCGGGATCTCGAGGAGGCTCTGCGCCTGGAAGGAGCCGGAGACTGGGCCCTGCTCCGCCAGCTGCAGTGGCCCCTTCTGGCCCCCTACGTGACCCTGGCCCTGCTGTTCCGCCTGGCCCAGGCCTTCGGGGTGTTTGATCTGATCCAAATCCTCACCGGAGGAGGGCCTGCGGGCAGCACGGAGAGTCTGGCCCTGTATGCCTATCTCCATGCCATGCGCTTTCTCGACTTCGGCTACAGCGCCACCCTGATGCTCGCCACCTTTGGGATGGTGCTGGCTCTTAGCCTCCTCTGGCTAGGCGTCACCCAGCGTGGACGTGTGCAGCGATGATGCGTGCTCTCCTTCTGCTCTGGAGTCTGGGGCCTTTGCTCTGGCAATTGCGCACCTCCTTCCTGGTGGGTGATGTGCTGGTGGGGGCCCCATTTGCCCCGCCAGGCTCCATCTGGACCCTGGCGAACTACCGCCAGGTGCTGCAGGGGGATCCCTCCCTGGCACAGGTGCTGCTCAATTCAGCGCTGCTTGGGCTGGTCACCACCATGCTCACCCTCCTCCTGGCCGTGCCCTGCGCCTATGGGCTGCACCATCTCAGGGGCCGTCTGAAGCCCGTGATCAGCGCCGGACTTCTCGGGGCGGCCCTGTTCCCCACGGTGCTGCTCTTCCTCTCCCTGCTCCAGCTGGCGCGGTGGCTGGGACTGGCCAATCACCTGCTGGCCCTGAGCCTTCCCTACACGGCCCTTGCGCTGCCGCTGGCGATCCTTCTGCTTCGCGCCGCCATCCATGATTTGCCCGGGGAGCTTGAGGATGCTGCCCGTCTGGATGGGCTGAACAGCCTGCAGCGGCTCCGCCTGATCGTTGCTCCGCTCCTGGCTCCCGCGGTGGCGAGCACCGGACTGCTGGTGTTTCTTGCCAGCTGGAACGAATACCCGATCGCCCTCACCTGGCTGAGCCGCAGTGATCGACTCACCCTGCCTGCAGCCATGGGACGAATCGCCTCCTCGTCGGTCTTCACCGTCCCCTACGGTCCTTTTGCAGCGGCCACGGTGCTTGGCAGTCTGCCCCTGGTTCTGCTGGTGCTGGTCTTCCAACGGTGGATCGTGAGTGGCCTCACCCAGGGAGCGGTGAAGGGATGAAGGGCCTGTCTCTCGATGGGCTGACGCGCCAGGTGGGGGGGCGCACCCTGCTGGAGGACCTCACCCTTGCGGTGGCCCCCGGTGAATGTGTGGCCCTGCTCGGGCCAAGCGGATGCGGCAAAACCACCACTCTCCGGCTGGTGGCCGGTCTGGATGCGCTCTCCTCGGGAACGATCCTGCTGGATGGCGTGGACATCAACCAGCTGGATCCTGGCCAGAGGCGGGTGGGAATGGTGTTTCAGAGCTATGCCCTCTATCCCCACCTGTCGGTGGCGGAGAACCTCACCCTGGGCCTGAAGGTTCGGGGGGTGTCCGCGGGCGAGCGGGAGGGGCGGCTGGCCCAGATCCTGGCCCTCCTGCAGCTGGAGGACTTGCGTCTGCGCCGCCCGGCCCAGCTGTCCGGGGGTCAGCGGCAGCGGGTGGCCCTCGGTCGGGCCCTGCTGCGTGAGCCACGGATCATGCTGCTGGATGAGCCGATGAGCAATCTGGATGCCCAGCTCCGGGAGGAACTGCGACCCGAGTTGCGACGCCTGCTCACCAGTGCCGGTCATCCGGTGCTGTATGTCACCCACGATCAGCAGGAAGCCGTCGGTCTGGCGGATCGCATCGCTGTGTTGGAGCAGGGTCGACTGCAACAGGTGGGGGAGCCGCGGGAACTCCACCACAATCCAGCCAATCGCTTCGTGGCAAGCTTCATCGGCCGTCCGGCGATCAATCTCTTCCCCCCCCTTGATGGTCGTCAGCTGGCAGTGCGGCCTGAGTGTCTGAAAGCCATGGAGAGCGGTGGCCTTCCGGCACGGCTGCTGAGGGCGGAATGGAGTGGGTCCCAGCAGGTGCTCTGGCTGGAGAGTGGTGCCGGTCTGCTGCGGATGCTCTGGCCCTCTGCCGAGTCACCTCCAGATCTGTTGCAGGTGGGCTGGAGTGCTGAGGACTCCCTCGCGTTCGATCAGTGGAGCGGCGTGCGTCTTCTGCGTTGCGAGCCCTCCTGGACCCGTGATTTGATAAGGTCGTTCCAGTCATAGTTGCGAAGGTTATGTCACGCGTTTGCGCACTCACCGGTCAACGCGCCAACAACGGCATGGCCGTCAGCCACTCCCATGTGCGCACCAAGAAGCTGCAGCAGGTGAACCTGCAGAAACGGCGTCTGTGGTGGGCGGAGGGCCAGCGCTACGTGACCCTGCGGGTATCCACCCGCGCCCTGAAAACCATTCAAAAACGTGGTCTGGGGGCCTATGCCAAAGACCTGGGCGTGAACCTCGCCAAACTCTGAGAGCCAACCACCGGAGTTTGTCCTGCACAGCATGAACCGCCGTTCTGTTCTGCGCTGGATGCCCCCCGCTCTGGCAGCCGCCGTTCTTGTGGCTGAGGGATGGCACACCAAGCATCCAGCTCTGGCCCTGGGCGGTGAGTTGCCTCCCCTGAATGCCCCTGCGCCCGGCTTTCAGCTCGGCGGGGTGGCCCCATCCGGTGTTGCACTTGGGGAGAGCCAGGTCGTCAGCCTATCCCTCGAGGATTTTGCCGGCCGTTGGCTTGTGTTGTATTTCTATCCCAGGGATTTCACCTCGGGCTGCACCCTTGAAGCGCGGGGTTTTCAGCGGGATCTCGAGGCCTACCACCAGCGCCAGGCCGAAGTGGTGGGCATCAGCACCGATACCCTCGACAGCCATGGCTCGTTCTGTGGGGAGGAAGGGCTGGCCTACCCCCTGCTCTCCGATCCCCGGGGAGCGGTGAGCCGCCTCTACGGGTCGTGGCTGGCCCCTTCAGCCCTGCGTCACACCTTCCTGATCGACCCCCAGGGTGTGCTGAGAGCCCGATGGGTCGCCGTTCGGCCCCTCCATCACAGCCAGGAAGTGCTCCAGGCGCTCAACGAACTCCAGGCCGCCTGACCCAGCCAGTTCTCTCCGCTCAACGGGAGGGGATGCCCAGTGTTTCCTGGGGGGTGCGACCTGTGATGGCGGGAAAGAATGCCGCCATCTGCTCGCGGAAGGCTGTCACGGCCGGTTCCCCTTGATACGGAGCAAGCAGTGGACTCTGGGCCACAAACGGTGCCTGGTAGCAGCGTTGCTCAAGAGCCAGCTGAAAAAAATGATCCGCCTGGCTCTCCTGCCCCAGAACCATGGCACAGACCCCCCAAAGACTTGGCATCCCAGGGGTGTGGCCCTTCTGCACTCCGGCTCGATGGAGAAGGACTTCCGCCCGCTTCGTTTCCCCCACCCGTGCGAGCACATACCCCACGGCGGCCTGGAACCCGTGGAACGGCAAGCCCGGCTGGTGGCTCTTCTCCAGACTGGTCAGGGCAGCGCCCCTGTCTCCTGAAAACGCCTGCAGCACGGCCAGAAGGAGGTGGCTGGAGGGCAGGGAACCATCGATCCGAATCTGCCCCCGCAGCATCTCCATGGCCGCTGCCGTTTCTCCCAACTGGAAAGCCAGTTGTGCCGCCAGGGTCCATCCCATGGGAAGCACACCATCCAGCTGGGGCTCCAACAGGTTCAGGCCGTCCCGTGCCCGTCCGCAGGCCAGCAGGTGGCGCACCCAGCTGAGCATGGGGATGCCGTACCCGAGCCTGGCGGGCAACCAGCTGCCGAAGCTGTGCTCCACCAGGGTGGGTTGCCAATGCAGGAGAGACAGGGTTTCAGCCCTTAGGGGAAGGATGTCCTCCGCTGCTGCACCAAGCTGTTCGGCCCGATGGAGCAGGCCTTCCACCTCCGTGCCCACCATTTGACTCTCCAACAATCCCCAGCGGCAACGGTTGAGCTGGACGGAAACGAGAAAAAGAATCGCTTCAGTGACGTGGGCGAGGTCTCCAGGCATCGCTGGAGGAGCTTCTGGGATCGACCGAGCTGAATGGGATCAAAGTGCCGAGATGAGACCCTGGCTTCAAAGTAATATTCCAGCGCACGGGGGCTAGGGGTGGTAAAGGCCTCCCTATCGGTTCAGTCTCCTGTTCCCAGACCGCTTGCACCGGAGCCGAGAACACATATTCACTGCCGTACGTGGTGCTGATCACGCCACTGCCAAGAGGCCCCTTCTCGAACACCTGGCGGAGGCCGTGGACAGCGCGGGCGAAGCTGACGTCGCTGACGCTGCTATGACCCCACACCTCTTCGAAAAGCTGAGAGCGCTCGATGAGCTGCCCTTGATGGCGCACAAAACAGAGGAGGAGTTTGCGCTGCAGTGGGCTCAGGGGAATAACCAGGTTGCCGAGCCGGAGAACTCCATCACTGCTGAGAAGATAAGGACCAATCTGCCAGCGGCACACAAGACATCAAAAAACACTCCATTCAAACGTAACTGGTATCGCTCTTGACTGACTCACCTCTTCAGGCCTCCATGGAATGGTTGATAAAGGCACTGATGAGAAGTCCAAAATTTCGAGGCAATGATTCAGAAATCATGGTTCATGCCAACCTCTTGACCCAGTCTGCCTGTCCGGGCCCAGACCCAGGCCCCCCATCAGCCCGCCCCTAAACGCGCCAGGAGGTCTCGATGCACGCCGGTGCCCTCGCGCAAGGCATTGACCGAAGCTGCAGGCAGAGGCCGGTCGAGTTGGTTCAGCCACTGATCCGCCAGCAGTGGATGGGGAGGGGCCTCCAAATCCTGCAGGGGGCATCCCAGGGAATCGGCAACCGCAGCCACCTTGGGGTCGTAACTCAACGCGGCGACAGGGCTGCCAGCCAGCGCCGCGAGGATCAGTCCATGCAGGCGCATCGCCAGCACCAGCCCCGCACGGGCAAAGAGGGCCATGGCCTCACCCGGAGCGTCCACCTCCACCTCGCGGCTGCGGGCCAGCACAGGAGCGGGCACCACGGCGGCCTGATCCAGGCTCTGCAGCAGCCCTCGGTCCTGATGGCGGTGGAAGGGAAGCCAGATCAGGTCTCGCCCTGTGTGCTCAACGAGAGCGGCCAACCCTTGCAGATAGGGCACCCACTCCGCTGGGCCCAGAGTTTTCAGGGGCCTCCAGCAGAGCACGATGGGTCCACCCTCCCCCCGCCAAGTGTGCTGCGGGTACGCCCACACCGGATCGCTGCCGATGCGGTGGTCATGGCGACCCAAGCGCCGGGCCAGCTCGGCCGACCCTCGATCCCGCCAGCTGATCGCCGTCGCCAGCGGCAGCAGCCCGCGCACCGCCACCCTGCTGATGGGGCGCCGCAGGGGGCCCAACCCCTGTCCCCAGAGGAGCACGGGCTTGCCCTGCAGACGGGCGGTGAACATCAACAGGCCGTAGTACAGAAGGCTCTGCAGGCTGGTGGCATCCTGTAGGAGGCTTCCCCCTCCCAGCACCAGGGCATCGCAGGACCCCAACCGAGCCATCACCTCAGCCAGACGCCGACGGTTGCAGGTGTCAACACCGAAACGATCCTGAATCCAGGCCTGATCATGGGCGGTGACCAGGGGCACGCAGGGGGCGGGGAGTTCCCTGAGCAGCACCTCGAGAAGGGCATCATCGCCGAGATTGTGTTCGCCGTAATACCCGCAAAGCATGGGTCGGCGTGCCGTTCCCTTCCGTGCCATGGCCCTCTCGCCGCTGCCTGAAGTTAAGGGGCCGGCTTGCTTGAATTGTCGCCAATCTCGAGACCATCGCCAACCCTTCATGCATGCCCTCTCCCTCGGCACCTGGTGGATCCACATCACCTCCGTGTTGGAGTGGCTGCTGGCGATCTTCGCCGTTCAGGCCTACGGGCGATCGCGCCGCGAACCCGGTTGGAGCTGGCTGGCCCTGGCCATGGTTCCTGCCCTGGTGAGCGCCATGGCCGCCTGCACCTGGCATGTCTTTGACAATGCCCCTGCCCTGCAAGGGCTGGTGGTGCTCCAGGCGGCTTGCACCCTTGTGGGCAATGGAGCCCTGGCTGCCGCAGCCTGGTGGTTGTTGCGGCAGCAGAAACGCGCTGATGCCCTTCCCCCCCCGCCAGAGGATGCATGCCCCTAGCCGTCCCTGGAAGTCTTCCTCCCCTGAGCGGTTTGGCCGGGCTGGATCCCGGTCCCCTCTTCGTCCTGTCTCTGCTGCCCTATCTGGCCTTCCTCTTCTGGGCCTCCAGGGTGCGTGCCTTCCCGCGGCTGGCGCTACGCGGGTTTCAGCTCACCCTGCTCTTTGTGGCCGTCACCATTGCGGCATCGATTGTGGCGAAGCTGCGTTACGACTCCCTCCTGGCCAATGTGGATGGGCTTCACGGCGGGGCCGAGGCCTTCCTCACCCTGAGCAATCTGCTCGTGCTGATGGGATTCCTCTCCCGCAAGGAGGCTCCGTGATCCTCCGGCGTGTCTTCAGGGCTCGGCCCATTCCTCCAGCCAGGGGGGCCTCCGCATGGTGGGGTGCGGCTTTGCTGCCGGCGCTGTGGCTGATGGCGCTCCTCGGCCCTGCCGCCTGGGCCGAGGATCCAGCCAGGGTGCTGCGGGTGGGGGTGGTGCGTGGAGCCCAGCCCTGCAGCTACCGGGAGGATGGCGCCTGGAAGGGATTGGCCGTGGATCTCTGGAGCCGGGTGGCGACGGAGGAAACCATCCCCTACACCCTGCGGGATTGGCCCAACCTGCGCCTTCTGCTTGAGGCCACCCGCCGCAACGATGTGGATGTGGCCGTTGGTTGCATCAACCTCTCCCCGGAACGGCTCGCCACCACCTCCTTTTCTCTGCCCTTTCAGGAGGATGGCCTTGCCGTCCTTGCCCTGCAGTCCCGGCTGGACCTGGGGAAAGCCTTCCTCCGCAGTCTGCTCGGACCCTCCCTGCTGCTTCTGCTGGGGGGATTTCTGCTTCTGATTGGTCTGCTCAGCCTGCTCACCTGGCGGGTGGAGGCCCATGGACGTTCAGCGGAGACGGCCAAGCTGGGTGCGCTGCGCAGCTTCGCGAGAATTTTTCAGATCCTGGCCACAGGCCCTGGCAGCAACACCATCGTGGAAACCACCCGGGGCCACCTGCTCGTATTGCTGGCCTATCTGGTTCGCATTGTCGCCGCCTCCCTGCTGGTGGGTTTCCTCACGGTTCATGTGGTGGAGGAGACCCGCGAACGCTCCTCCCAGACGTTTCAGGATCTGGAGGATCTAAGGGGGCGTCGGGTGGCGGTGCGTCCCGGCAGCATCAGCGCCAACCTTCTGGAGGAGATGAATCGGCGGCAGGGTGTCCCCAGGGTCCAGGCGGTGGCCCTGGCCCAGGTGAGTGAGGCCATCGCTCTGGTGCGATCCGGAAAGGCAGAGGCGGTTCTGGCGGACGAACTGCAGCTGAGCTACGCCGTGGCCCATCACAGTGGGCTGGGGCCCACTCCGATCCTGGTGTTGCAGGGGTTGCGGCCTGAATCCCAGGGATTTGCCTTTGCCCCCCAGCTCCCCCCTGCCACGGCCAAGCGGATCAATCTTGCCATCAGCCGCTTGAAGCGCTCCGGGGAGGTGATTCAGTTGCGGGACGCTGCCCTCAGCCCTCCCTCGAGAAGGGATTCAGATCGGCGCTGAGCACCTGGCAGAGCGCCTGCCAAGCCATTGGTGAACAAGTCTTACGGGGGAGGTCCTGGGCCAGGTCAACCCCGGAAGATGGTGCGGTTGCGTTGGCATCATGCTTCTTCCGATCCTGGCGATGGCCCCGGCCACCGTGTCCTGGTCACCCAAAGTTGCTCTGGTGATGATCGTGGCGAATGTGATCGCCATCGCCATCGGCAAAGCCACCATCAAGCAACCCAATGTGGGTCTGCAGCTGCCGAGCTCCTCGTTGTTCGGTGGCCTCAGCCACGGAGCCATGCTGGGAACCATCAGCCTGGGCCACATCCTTGGGATGGGTGCGATTCAAGGGTTGGCTGCCCGGGGTGTGCTCTGAGCACCCCCTTTCACGGGCTCACTCCCTTCCAGTTGCTCTGCGCTCAGCGCAGGATGAAGGGCTTTTCTGAGGGGAGTGAGCCCTCACTGATCACCTGTTCGAAGCGCTTCCCGTAATGATCGAGGATGCGCTGGGCCATCTGGGCAGGAGTTAGGCCAAGGCTCTCCTTGCTCTGCTCAGGGGTGGCGTGATCCACGAGCACATCGGGAATGCCGATGCGCAACACCCTGGCCTGGATCCCCCGATCCGCGAGGGCCTCCACAAGAGCCCCGCCAAATCCACCCGCCAGGGCCCCCTCCTCCATGGTCACCACCCTGGAGATGCGCTGGGCGAGAGGGAGGAGGAGCGCCTCATCAAGGGGGCGCAGAAAGCGGGCATTCACCACCGTGGCCCGCACGCCCTTTTCCTGCAGCAGTCCGGCCGTCGCCATGGCAGGGGGCACCATTGCCCCATAGGCAACGATGAGCAGGTCATCGCCATCGGTGAGCTG
>JBJTQT010000113.1:0-3108 GCA_046075745.1 Cyanobium sp.
TGCGCAGCACCAGGCCCAGGGCCGCTGTGGTTTTTCCCTTGCCATCGCCTGTGAACACCAGCACCAGGCCCTTCTCCAGCTGGCGGGCCTCCAGGCGCTTCTGCTGCACCTCTCGCCGGCGTTCCATGCGCCGCTGATAGGCGTCACTGTCCCGTTCCGGCGCGCGAAGCCCCCCCTGACCCAGTTCTGCCGCGACCTCATCCAGTAAGGCCTCATCCAGTGAGAGGTCCCCAGGGGATGCAGACGTTGGATCCATGGCCCTTCACCCAGACGCAACCACTTTGCCTGTGCTCTCAGCCAGCCTGGCGGCGAGAGAGGGCCGCATCCACCGCCTGTTGCTGATCCCTGCGGGTGATCCAGTGGTGATAGGTGCGGGTGTGAATCGTCACGGAGTGGCCCATCATCCGGGAAGCCACCGTGTCGGGGAGCCCGATGTGGATGGTGCGCACCGCCCAGGCATGACGAAGGTCGTAGGGGGTGAGGGGCAGGCGATAGCGGCGGAATTGCTCGGACACCCGCTGGCCCACGCTCTGCAGGGAGGTGTGGCGCAGATCGGTGTTGACGGTCGGGAGAGCCCTGGGATCCCTGGCCAGCTCCTCGAGGCAGAAGTGATCCACCCACTCCGGCTGAAAAGGCCACACCTGATGTTCCCCGGTCTTGCTGGTGGGGAGCACCCGCACCACCCTGTCCCCCCCCGGGGCCAGGGCGGAGAAATCGCAGAAGAACACCTCGTGGTTTCGCAGGCCATAGGTGGCCATCAGGCCATAGACCAAGCGCCAACCAGCGTTGGGAATCTGCCCATGGAGCTGGAGAATCCGCTGGTCGCTCGGCAGGGGCCGAAAACGGGCGGCATGCAGGCCATATCCCCTGCCCAGCTCCTGCCACTCGGAAGGGAGCACCAGGTGCTCATGCCTGGCCAGGGAGCTCAGCACGATGGCGCATTGCTGGCGGCTGCGACTGGCTACGGGGTAGCTCTCCAGCACGCTCACAAGAAGATCGGCATCGAGCTCCCGATGCGAAGGCTCGCCCATGGCCAACAACCGTCGCAGATAGGGCTGGTAGGCCGATCGCCAGGTGCTCCGAGCCCCTGAAGGAGACCGCCGCCGCCGCGGGTCTCGCTGGAAGGCCTCCTGGAAGGAGGCTACGGCCTCCTCCAGAGGACGCACAGCCGTCACCATCCCCTTAGTGGGGGCTACCCCTGGATTCGTCCCAGGGAGGACTGCAGCGGAGCCTCCTCGCTGCCAGGTCTGCCAGCGGAAGGTCCCCAGTCGCAGCTGCTCCTGCACCTGCTGCAGGCTGGCGAGGGCCTCTCCAATGGCGGCTTCACTTGCCACCAGCCCCAGGCTCAGGCGTTGGATACGGGTGGGGCCCGTTCCGGACCCTTCACGGGGAGGCAAGGGGCCACGCAGGCCCAGCCTCTGTCCCCGCAGTTCGAGTCGCCAGGAGGTGCCTGCATGGGCCAGGGACTGATTCGCCAGGGCAACGGCAGTCCTCACTGCCTCCGACTCGGCCTCAGTGCTGCCGTTGCTGGAACGCGTAGCGGCCCCCGGGTGGGGTTCGGCCATGGCACCGGTCAATGTGCGAATACCGACAGCGGAACGTACCGCGACAGGGGCTCACTGGCCAGTGGTGAACGCCATCAGACCCCAGCCTGGCGTTACGCTCCCCCTGCTGGTGCGGAGGGCAGGACATGGCAAAGGTCGGGGTGTTGCTGCTGAATCTCGGCGGCCCCGAGCGGATTCAGGATGTCGCCCCTTTTCTGTACAACCTCTTCTCAGACCCCGAGATCATTCGCCTGCCGATCCCTGCCCTGCAGCGGCCCCTGGCCTGGTTGGTGAGCACTCTGCGCAGCAGCAAATCCCAGGATGCCTATCGTGCCATCGGTGGAGGCTCACCCCTGCGGCGCATCACGGAGCATCAGGCCAGGGAACTCCAGAGCCTGCTGCGTCAGCGCAGCATCGATGCCACGACCTACGTGGCGATGCGCTATTGGCATCCCTTCACCGAGTCTGCGGTGGCAGACATCAAGGCGGATGCCATGGATGAAGTGGTGGTGTTGCCGCTCTACCCCCAGTTCTCGATCAGCACCAGTGGTTCCAGCTTCCGGGAACTGCAACGCCTTCGTGAGGCCGATCCTCAGTTCAGCAAGCTCCCTATCCGCTGCATCCGAAGTTGGTACGACCATCCCGGATACATCGGAGCCATGGTGGGCCTCATTGCCCAGAGCATCAGGGAAGCGGATGATCCCAGCGCAGCCCATGTGTTTTTCAGTGCCCACGGGGTGCCGAAGAGCTACGTGGATGAAGCCGGGGATCCCTACCAGCGGGAGATCGAAGCCTGCACGCGCCTGATCATGGCCGAGCTGCAGAAGAAACTTGGACAGGCCAACCCCTACACCCTCGCCTATCAGAGCCGGGTGGGGCCGGTGGAGTGGCTGCGGCCCTACACCGATGATGCCCTCCACGACCTCGGCGCCCAGGGGGTGAAGGACCTGGTGGGCCAGCCCCTCGATGAACGCCGGGGTGGTGTCCAGCGCCGGCACGCGCCGGAAGTTGGTGATGCCGGCTTCGGTGGCGATCTCGCGGTACTCGATGTCGATCTCCTCGAGAGTCTCGATGTGCTCGCTCACGAAGCTGATCGGTACCACCACCAGATCTTTCACCCCCTGGGCGCCGAGGTCGTGGAGGGCCTCGTCGGTGTAAGGCTTGAGCCACTCCACCGGACCGACACGGCTCTGGTAGGCCAAGGTGAAGGGGTTGGTGTGGCCCAGATCCTGCTCCAGCCGCTGCATGATCAGCCCTGCGCAGGCCTGGATCTCCTGCTGGTACGGGTCGCCCGCCTCCTCCACATAGCTCTTGGGCACGCCGTGGGCACTGAAGAACACGTGGGCCTGGGCCGGCTCGGGGCAGGCCTGGATCTCCTTGGCAATCAGGCCGGCCATGGCGCCGATGTAGCCGGGGTCGTCGAAGTAGCTGCGGATGCAGCGGATGGGCAGACGGGCGAAGGCAGGATCGGCCTGGCGCAGGCGCTGCAGCTCGCGGAAGCTGGAGCCGCTGGTACTGATCGAGAAGTGGGGATAGAGAGGCAGCACCACCACTTCGTCGATGC
>JBJTQT010000114.1:0-5586 GCA_046075745.1 Cyanobium sp.
AGCAGCACATCGGTGGCTGGCAAATCAATCTGATCAAGTGCTTTCCTCCGCTTGTTTTCGCCATACCCCTGATCATCCTGCCGTTGATCGCCTGGCGCTTGCGAACGGCTCCATTGTCCTATTTGCCACGATTCTTGAGCCTATTACCCTGTTGCCTGTGGGGTCAGTTGTTATGGGCCCAGGAATTCCGCCGGGTGATTCTCCAAACGCGGCAAAAAGATTGATGCTAAAGTTTCGAAAGTCAAAGCAATGTGAGCTTCCGTGAAAGCTACTGATCAGATGGCATCGTCCCAATATGATCCCGATCAGGTTTCCAGTGCAACCACGGCAAAAGAGCTTCAAGATCTCGGCGTCGACATTCATCTCATCCCGACACTCCTCTATCGTCGCGGACTGAAGGAATTAGCGGAGTGCCACTTCGAGGACGCTGAAGAGATTTTTCGTGCAGCTGTTGCCGAAATCAATGAGGGGTTCAGATGGCCCTGGATAGGGATTATTCTGTCTTTGCTTCGTCAGAACAGAACGAGTGAAGCCATTGAGCAAACATTAACTGCAGCCATGACGCTACCCAATTCAACCGCTCAATCACCAATCCCGCTGCCATGGTGGCTTTTTCAAGGGGAGGGGGGCAATCCAGCAGTTGCAGACTCTCTTCAACAAGTGATCAATCGCTACCCCGATGATCAAGAGGCCTTGATCAGTCTTTCTATGGTTGAGGCAAAGCTCTCCCAATACAAAGAAGCTGTCAACGCCATAAAAAGAGCGGCTGAGTTGCGCTGGAACACAAATGATTCCAACGTCTCTCTTCAAAAAAGAAAGACAAACGACCGCAAGTCGCCATCATTCATCATTATTGGACAACCCAAAGCAGGCACAACCAGTTTATTTGATCTCATTTCTAATCACGAAGACATAGATCCTCCGCTCCTGAAAGAACCATCCTATTGGAGCTTATATCACAACAATGGAAGAAAATGGTACAGCTATATTTTTCCTCCCATCGATCATCGCCCCGGCACGATAACGTTTGAAGCCTCTACGAGTTATTTTCACAACCCAATGGCTTGCATCAGAATAGCCGAGGCATGGCCGTCAATAAAACTCGTCGTTGTACTACGCGACCCAGTTGAACGTGCATTTAGTGAATACCACCAATACCTACGCTTGGGCCTAGAGAAACGATCATGGGAAGACGTCATTAAAAATGAGATAGAGAATATAGCAGAATGCCCTCTTACCCCTGAAGGCATGAGAGAACAAGATATAAACGATTCATTTTTGCTGCGCTCGGCATCTCTGCCTCACTTAAAGCGCTATCTGGCACATTTCTCATCCAAGCAGATTCTAACTATTGATTATCGCAATTTATCGAACCAGCCACTAGCAGAAATGAATCGCATTTATGATTTTATTGGCATAACTGCCTCATCAAAAAAGGATCTGCCGCGCCTCAACGAAGGGCACTACCACGAAATGAATAAACAAACAAAGAATCTATTAACAACTTGGTTTGCAGATCACAATCGAGTTCTCGACAGGCTCGTGCAAGCACTAAATTAAAGATCTGCACATAGAGCAATGAAGATTATTCAGTCTGAACGGCATAAGAGCAACATTCAACCTGGAATGCTGACGATCGCCATCCCAACCTGGAACAGAGCCGACAAACTAGTAGCGCAGCTGGATGCAATTGCAGCAACATTCGGTAGCGAGCATGAAGTCGTAGTGGCTGATAACGGGAGTTCGGATGATACTTGGAATGCATTATGTGATGAAGTTGAGAAAAATCGCTTGTCGCTTAAATGCCTAAGGAATCCGGTGAATTGTGGTTGCGATGTCAACTATCTACGAGCTCTTGAAGCGGCAACTGGCGAATGGACATGGCTGATTGGTGATGATGATCTGATTTCATACGAAGGATTCAAGCAAGACGTACAAGAGCTGCTAAAGCACGCAAAAGCCGATGTGGTTCTACTGACCAATATTGACAGCCTGGCCCATCTTAAAGGTGATGTCTTTCAAATAAACGTTGACAAGTTCTTTGATGTCTCAATGGATTTTTGCAGTGGATATCTTCTCAAGCTCTCAAGAAGTCTATACCGTACCAAGAGGGCTCATGAAGAGGTTCCATATGCATATCAGCACGGGGTTGGCTCGCTACATTCTTACTCGTATGTGCAAGCCAAACTCTTCAGAAGAAATGGTCTTGACATCATTTTTTCCGATCTTGTATTTTTACCAGATCCATACGATGAGCATCGTTGGGATCACTTGAATGGACACCTAGGTGCATGGAAAACAAACTTAGTCATTTTTAGTCCCTATAAGAAATATGTGAGAGCACGCGAGAAAAGACTACGAGCTCATCTCATACTTGAAGCGGCTGGCCACAAGCTTTATAGGGAAGAATCCAGCCGTTCCTGGATTATCTTTGTACTGAGGGAGCTCCCCTTGAAGCACAAGGTAAAGCTGCTCTACCATTTCACCAGATCGAGACTCCCAAGTCTTCTTTTTTTACGCATCAAACGGCCAGCATGCCTAGAAAAAAAATCTGATTACTAGGATTTTTCAAGGGTCGTGGGCACGAGATGAACGTTGTCAGCAACGAGCCGAAACAGCTGTCCCTGCGGGAATGGGATTTCGCCAGGCTTGAGAGAACCAGTACCGCCAAGCTCCTGCCACTGCTCTCTGGCGAAGTCCAACACACGCTGCCCTTGGCCGCTACCGATGTTCACCACCAGCGGCTTCGCTGGCTGGAGATCACGACGTTCTGCAGCGATGCGCAGATGCCGAGCCACAGTGGCAACGGGTATGAAATCGCGGACCTGCTCACCATGGGTCATTAAAAAGTCGCGGCCTGCTAAGGCAGCAAGGCGGAGCGAAGGCCAGAAGTTACCGCTGAATTGGCCGTCCCCATAGGCAGAGAAAATTCGGCCGTAAAACAGCTCGATAGGATGATTTGTAGCAAAGGTATGAAGCATGAGAAAACCAGCGGCCTTACTTGCTCCATACGGTGTAGTTGGACGCAAAGGTGCACTTGGAGGAATGTGATCCCACAGATCGGCCTCCAATCCATACTCAACGCAGGTTCCGGCTGCTACAAAGCGCCGCACACCGGCCTGATAAGCAAGCTGGATGAGTTGTAGGCCAGCCGCCACATTCATCTGCTCAAGCTCCTTCCAGCTGGCGTGCTTAGGAGGCACACCAGACGAAGCCAGAAGGATCACCACTTCTACGTCATCGAGATCTTCGGCTGTCAGATCCTGAAAAGAGTGCTCAAGCCAAATCGGTTGTTGCTCTAGGGGGATCACCGTCAATGAGCCAGGTCGACGTACGGCCAGAACTTCATGCCCTGCCAACTGCAACTCCACAAGCAGGTGAGAGCCAATAAATCCAGTAGCGCCGACGACAAGGATTCTCATCGTTCACTGCTCGACTGCGTGGCCTGAAGCCGCCACAGGGTGGCGTAAAGACCATTGAGTTGCATTAGTTCAGCGTGATCCCCCTGCTCAACAACTTGCCCCTGATCAAGAACAATGATTAAATCCGAGTCGCAGATCGAACTCAATCGATGGGCGACGGAAAGAATGGTAATTTGAGAGAAGATCTGCTTAATCGTTTTTATAATACGGGTTTCACTAAGGCTATCAAGAGCACTTGTAGCCTCATCCAGAATCAGTAGTTGTGGGCGGCGCAACAGAGCCCTGGCTAAGGAGAGACGCTGGCGCTGGCCACCACTTAGACGCATACCCCGATCACCCACAACAGTGTCATATCCGCTGGGCAGATCGAGAATGAAAGCCTCAGCATCAGCGAGGCGTGCGGCTTCAGATATCTGCTCGGTCGTTACACCAGACAACCCAAAAGCAATATTGGCAGATACACTGCCATGGATCAGCAGCACGTCCTGACTAACGACACCAAGATGGTTCTGCCATTGGTCAAGATCAAGGGTCTGTAGATCAATATCATCAACACAAATCCGACCACTCGTGGGGGCATGAAGTCCAACCAATAGATCCACGAGAGTTGATTTTCCAGACCCTGACCGACCAACAAGTGCGGTCTTCGAGCCGATCGGTATCCTTAAATTAAAGTTGGCGAGAGATGGTCCATCGGAGACTTCATAGGCAAAGGAGACATCCTCAAAGTCGATTCGTGAAAAAAGGCCCCTAAAAGGCAGGCCACCGACCCGCCTAAATTCTTTGTCTGAAGGGTTAAGTACATCAGCCAGGTCTTCTAGTGCTGGCTCATTCTCAGCAAGACGATTAAGAGACGAACCGATGGATGCCAAAAGGGAATTAAGGCGCTGAAGAATCAGAACAAAAACCACTAAGTTTGGAATAAGACGCTCACCATTCCCATGATAAAGAAACCAACTAAAGGCCCCGATGACAGTGATTGCTAAAAATGGCAGGAACTCACTAATGGGCTCTAGTAACTGGGACAAGAAAGAGAGTCTAACCATACTTTTTTCAAGATCCTTTCCGCACTGCCGAATATGAAGATCAGAATGGAAGAGGGAAGAGGAGCTGTGAAGCAAGCGCAGAAGCTGCAGATCCTCCAGCATGGACACACCCATCTGCCGACTCAGTTCAAGCTGATTCCGAGAAGCGGCACTGATAGGCGATTGCAGGAGACGCTGAGAATAAGCTATTATTAATCCCATACATAATGCGACGATCGCCAATCGATAATCCAGCAAAGCAAGGACGACGAGGTAGACGACCACTAGCAAAGAATTACTAATAATCCTCTCAGACTCGTAGATTGGAATTTGTACCGAAAATGGTGCGCGCCCAACTACGTTTACAAGATAGGACAAACGGAAACGTGCGATACAGCTGAGGCTGAGAGAGAGAAGATGGCGATGAAGAATAGGCAGGATTTGCGCTGGGCAACGCGTCGCAAGCCAATGTGCTGAGAGGCTCGCGGCATAGCGAGAGCTGCTCGTCAAGATTTGTAAGCCAAAAGCAGCCAGCAAGAGGAATGCAAACTGCTGCCCACGACTGAAATCAGCTAACAATTGGCCGATAGGCAAGATGCTATCGGGAGAAGCAGACAGGAACGGGCGTTGCAATATAATGACAGCGCGAAAGATCACGAAAAAAAAGAAGCTTTCACAAATCGCCAGAATCAAGTTTGCAAAAAAACTAAGGGCCAACAAGGGCCAAGACTGAACGGCAATTTGAAGAATGAGGGACTGGACAGTCGTTGGGGATAGCCAAGCTGCGGTCGACAGATGGAAAGCAGAACCTATGGGTTGAAAAGAAAGCCTGGATAAGATTTCATGCCATCCAGCAGGAATCTTCAACACGTCAGGGCACCAAGCGAAACAAGAGGAATTTTCAACACAGTTGATTTTAGCGGTTAGCCATCACAGCAGTTACAATAATGATATACCAAGCTGATGCCTTGACAATTTGGGCAAGCCTAAAATCATCACGTTCCACCTTCCTCAATACCATCAGATTCCTGAGAATGATCTCTGGTGGGGTGAAGGCTTCACAGACTGGACAAACGTCCGAAAAGCACAACCAAGATATCCAGGGCACTGCCTACCTGTTGAGCCCAGGAATCATCGTT
>JBJTQT010000115.1:0-2507 GCA_046075745.1 Cyanobium sp.
CAAGCCCGAGGGTCGCTGCTCACCCAGGAGTGAGGAGTTGATTTAGAAGCAGAAGGGCAGGAACTGCGTGTGGCAGGCGGCGTAGCCATCCACCAGGGGGCCCAAGCCGATTTGATGGGCGATGCCAGCTCCCGTGAGGCCTTCAGTGATGATGCCGATCACGATGCCGAGCATGGCGGCGCGGCCATTGAAGAGTTCCACCCGCTTGAGCTGATCCAGATGGATTTGCCGGGTCTCCTCATTGGCCAGGAAGGCTGAATCAGCCGGAGTGTTGGTCATTGAAAGGGGTGTGGTGTGAGGAAGGTGGCAGTGGAGCGCTCCGGAGGAGGTCAACGCTGGCGTGGGGCCAGATCACTCGGCCGGCTCAAGACAAAAACGGTCATGCCGGTGAGGAGGACGATCAGGCCGATCAGGCTGGCAATGGCGCCGGAATAATCAGTGCTCATGGCGCTCAACCCAAACCGATTTGGGAGAGGATGCCCTGGCCGGTGAGGAGCTCGGTGGCCAGGCCGATCACGAAGCCGAGCATGGCCAGGCGGCCATTCCAGGTTTCAGCGAAGGCCACAAAACCGAAGCGGGGGGTGGGGTCAGCCATGGAAGGTTGAGGAGTGTTGCGGAGACTGTAACCGATTGTGAAGGATCTGGGCGGTTCGGTTCGGCGCTGGCTAGCAGGTGCATCTACGGATTGGGGGCACCCATGGCCAAGCGGGGGTGGCCCCTGGAACATCCTCCCCAGCCCCCAATAAACTGATGGCCCCGATTGGCGTCGCTCCATGGCCCTGGCGCCCTCACCTGCTTCCCCCCCACCGGCTCTGGAGCCCACGCCGCTCCTGCTTCCCCCGGATCTGCGGCTGACCCCCGAGCAGTTTGAGCGGGTGTGCCTGGCCAACCCCGAGGCCGTGCTTGAACTCGCCGCGGACGGCAGAGTGCTCCACATGACTCCCACGGGCAGCGAAACCAGCAGCCGCAACTCCCGCCTGATCATGCGGCTCCTCCTCTGGGCGGATCAGCAGGGAGGCTGGATGGTGTTCGACAGCTCCGGCGCCTTCCGCCTGCCGGATGGCTCCGTGCTCAGCCCCGACGGCTCGCTTGTGCGGGAAGAGCGCTGGAGAGCCCTCACCGCCGAAGAACGACGCGGCTTCGCCCCCCTCTGCCCCGATCTGGTGATCGAACTGGCCAGTCCCGGCGACGATGGCTCCCGCGGCGTCAGCGCCCTGCGGCAAAAAATGGACCGTTACCAGGCCAACGGCGCCCGCCTCGGCTGGCTCCTGCTGCCCCAAGACCGGGCGGTGGAGATCTGGCGCGGCGGCCAGCAGGGCATGGCCCAGCGGCTGGAGAACGCCACACGCCTCGATGGCGGCGAGCTGGCCATGGGGTTGGGGCTGGATCTGGAGGAGATCTGGGCGGTGTGAGCTTATGGCGATGCTGGTCAGCCGTTGATGCCCGCCACGCCCCAGCTGTCATGGCGATCGCCCACCACTCGAGGAGCGAGCCCCTCCAGGGCCGCGCGCTCTTCAGTAGAGAGGTCCACGGCGCAAGCGCCAAGATTGTCCTTGAGGTTCGCCAGTTTCGTGGTGCCGGTCAGCGCCAGAATGTGGCCGCCACGGCTGAGCACCCAGGCCAGGGCCAACTGCGCAGGAGTGCAACCCTTGGCCAGGGCCATCGCCTTGATCTCACGGGCCAGGGCCACGTTGGCGGCAAAACCCTCGCCTTGGAAACGGGGCGTCGTGGATCGCCAATCCCCCTTCGGCAGCTCTTCGTTCTGGAAGCGTCCTGATAGCAGGCCTCGGCCCAGGGGTGAGTAGGCCACCAGTGATGCGCCCACCTCCAGGCAGGCCGGGATCACATCGCTCTCGATGTCCCGGCTGAAGAGGGAGTATTCCGATTGCACCGCCGTAATCGGATGGATCTTGGCCGCCCGGCGGATCGTGGCCCCGGAGGCTTCCGACAACCCAATGGCGCCCACCTTCCCCTCCGCCACCAGAGTCGCCATGGCGCTCACCGTTTCCTCGATCGGCGTTGCCGGATCAACGCGATGCAAGTAGTAGAGATCGAGGTGATCCGTTTGGAGGCGCTGCAGGGATCCCTCGATGGCGCGGCGGCAGTTTGCAGCCGATCCATCGAGACCTGTGAATTCACCTGTGTCGAAGTTGCGCATCACACCAAACTTGCTGGCGAGGAAGATGCGCTCACGGCGATCGGCGAATGCTTGGCCAAGCAGTGTCTCATTGACAGCGCCAATGCCATAGATCTCAGCAGTGTCGAAGTGAACAACGCCCAGGTCGAGGGCTTCGTGCAACAGCTTGATCGCGGCATCGGGCTCCATGGCGGGCCCGTAAAACTCCGACAGGCCCATGCAGCCCAGGCCGATGGCGGGGAGCTCCCATGGGCTATGGCCAAGGGTTCGAGATGGCATGGTTGCTTCGTTGCTCATTCCAGGTCAGGCCTTCCCCTCAGGCTAAGAGTGGTCGTCACGGGTCAGATCAGCCCGGCGCTCACCAGGGTGA
>JBJTQT010000116.1:0-20100 GCA_046075745.1 Cyanobium sp.
GCGGGTCGCCATCGTGGGAGCAGGGCTGGCAGGGCTGGCCGCAGCGGTGGATCTGGTGGATGCCGGCCACGATGTGGATCTCTACGAAGCCCGGCCCTTCATGGGCGGCAAGGTGGGCAGCTGGGAAGACCCGGACGGTAACCACATTGAGATGGGGCTCCATGTGTTCTTCTTCAATTACGCCAACCTCTTTGCTCTGATGCGAAAGGTGGGTGCGATCGAGAATCTTCTCCCCAAGGACCACACCCATCTATTTGTGAACCGGGGCGGGGATGTGCGGGATCTGGATTTCCGTTTCCCGATCGGAGCACCCTTCAATGGCCTGAAGGCCTTCTTCACCACCCCCCAGCTGGAGGTGGTTGACAAATTGCGGAATGCCCTCGCTCTGGGTACGAGCCCCATCGTGCGGGGACTGGTGGATTACGAGGGCGCGATGCGGGTGATCCGCGATCTGGATCGCCTCAGCTTTCAGGAGTGGTTTCTGGCGCACGGTGGCAATCTGCACAGCATCCAGCGTCTCTGGAACCCGATTGCTTATGCCCTGGGTTTTCTCGATTGCCAGGCGATTTCTGCCCGCTGCATGCTCACCATCTTCATGATGTTTGCTGCCCGCACGGAGGCGTCCAAGCTCAATCTCCTCAAGGGGTCTCCCCATCGCTGGCTCACAGGGCCCATCCTCCGCTACATCGAGGAGCGGGGCGGGCGGTTGCACCTTCGCCACCGTGCCATCCGCTTCGATCATGAGGACGGGCCCGCTGGCCCGAGGGTCACGGCTCTCACCCTCGGGACGCCGGATGGGGACGTCCAGGTGCAGGCAGATGCCTATCTGGCGGCCTGTGATGTTCCAGGCATCCAGCGACTGGTGCCGGAAGCCTGGCGATGCCACAGTCTCTTCGCCAATCTGGACCGCCTGGAGGCCGTGCCCGTGGCCACGGTGCAACTGCGCTACGACGGCTGGGTGACGGAACTGGGGGACGCACCGGCCGATGGCCAGCGCCGCGCTGATCTCAGCACCCCTGCCGGACTCAACAATCTGCTCTACACAGCCGATGCGGATTTCAGCTGCTTTGCGGATCTGGCGCTGGCCAGCCCCGAGGACTACCGCAAGCCAGGCTTGGGGTCTCTGCTCCAGTGTGTGCTGACGCCAGGAGACCCCTGGATTCCGAAAAAGAACGAGGAGATCGTGGCCCATACCGATCAGCAAGTGAGGGAGCTGTTCCCTTCCTCCAGGGATCTGAGGTTGGTGTGGAGCAACGTGGTGAAGCTGGCTCAGTCGCTCTATCGCGAAGCTCCTGGCATGGAGCCGTTCCGACCGGAGCAACGCACGCCGGTGAGCAATTTCTTCCTGGCTGGCAGCTACACACGGCAGGACTACATCGATTCCATGGAAGGTGCCACCATGAGCGGGCGCCTGGCCGCAGCGGCCATCATGGATCGTTCCGTGAGCCTGGCCCGTAACGCCGCTGCGGCCTAGGAGCAAACCATGGGACGCTGGCTCGAACACACCGTGACCACCGAGATCGCTGCACCTGTTGAGCAGGTGTGGGAGGTTTGGAGTGACCTGGAGGCCATGCCCCGTTGGATGCGCTGGATTGAATCCGTGGTCACCCTGGACGATCCGGATCTCACGGAATGGACCCTGGTGGCCCAGGGGTTCCGCTTTCAATGGAAAGCGCGGATCACCAGAAGGGTTCCGGCTCAGTAGCTGCACTGGGAATCGGTGTGTGGGCTGCCCACCAAGGGCGGGGTCCGTTTCTACCCGTTGGGCCCAAACCTGACCGCGGTGAAGCTGAGTGTGAGTTATGAGTTGCCTGGGATGCTGGCACCCCTGATGGAACCCTCCATCATGGGCGGCATCGTGAACCGGGAGCTGCAGGCCAACCTTGATCGATTCCGTGACCTTGTTGAAAGCAACCCCAGGCCCTGAACCGCTCCAACCAGGCCTGCGCGAACACCAGGCCTGGAAGCCAGGCCTGGTAGTCCTGCTGCCAGCCGTTCTGCTGGCCGCCTGCGCCCCCAGCCCCCAGGTGGAAGTGGAACCTCCCCTGCCGAAAGTGTCCAACGCTCAGAGCGGGGCAGAAGTGTCTCCGGAAGGTCCCACCCTGGCCCCGCTCGCCACCCCTCAACAGGTGGTGCGTGCTGTGGATGTGGGCCGCCGGGATCCCTTCGCCGCCGTGCTCACCCCGCGGGTGATCGGCACGCCTGCCCCATTGGCATCTGCCGGCGCTGCCGCAGCCTCCAAGCCAATGCCCCCTCTGGCGCCGCCCAAGGGGCTGGTGTTTCAAGGTGTGCTTCAGGGCCCCGGTGGACAAGAAGCCCTCGTTGACTATGCCCCTGGATCCGAGGCTGCAGGAACGCGCTCGGGTTCCCTCCGCGTCGGAGATGTGGGCACAGGGCAGGGTGACTCCCTCCTGCCGCCGGGATGGCGGGTGCAGGCCATCGATGTCGACCGTGGGGTGCTTAAGCTCCAGGCAGGCAAGCAGTCCGTCAGCCTTGTGCTTTGACCGCACGGGCACAGGCGGCCACCAATCCCTCCAGATCGTGGGGTTCGGCCTCCGCATCCACCCTCCCCAGCAGGGTGCGGCAGGGTTGGCTGGTCTGGGGACCGATCGACACCACCTTCACCCCCCTCAGCACCTCTGCCCACCCGGGTCCAAAGGCCGCCTCCAGCAACGTTGCACAGTGCCGCACTGTTTTGGCACTGCTGAAGGTGATCGCCTGGAGCGTTCCCTGCTGCAGGGCCTGCACCGCCTGGCTGGGGAGGCCCTCGGGGCAGCGGGTTTCGTAGGCCGCTACTTCCACCACCCTGGCGCCAGCACTCCCGAACGCTTCGGCCATCAGGGTGCGGCCACCGCTCTGCACCCGCGGCAGGAGCAGGTGGAGTCCCCAGGCTGAAACGGGAAATTCATCGATCAGGGCATCGGCCACAAAACGGCTGGGCACGAAGTCCACCCGAACGCCCAACTCCACCAGTGCTTCCGCGGTGCGCCGGCCCACCGCTGCGATCCGCAACCCCTGAGGGGGATGGGCCAGGTCGCCCCTCCGCCGTCGTAGCCGGCTCTGCACGGCCTCTACCCCATTGGCACTGGAGAAGATGATCCAGTGGAACTGCTCCAGATCCGCAAGCGCCTCATCGAGTGGCCCCCATTCATCCGGCGGACCCACCACCAGCGCAGGCAGGTCGACCACCTCGGCTCCGGCCTGCTCGAAGAGCTGGCGAGCGGTGCCGAGTTGCTGCTCGGCACGGGTGACCGCGATGCGGCAGCCCTGTAACGGCTTGTCGTTCATGCTTCCAGCTTCACGAGACGGCCCGCCGAGCGGCGCAGGGCCGCCGCCTCATCCCCGCGCCCCTGCAGTTCCAGATGCTGGATCGCCTCCTGGAAATGCCGCCGTGCTCCCAGCACATCTCCTGTCACCAGAAGAGCAACCGCCAGATTCTGATGGCCTTCGCTGCGGCCGGGCTCGATGGTCAGTGCCTGGCGATAGGCCGCGATGGCCCCTGCCGTGTCTCCGTTGCGTCGCAGGCACAGCCCCAGTTGCAGCCAGCCATGGGCCAGTTCCGGGGCGAGTCCGGTGGCCTCCCTGGCGAGCCCGACCGCCTCCGGTGTCCGGCCCTGATCCAGCAGCTGGGAGGCCAGGTTGAGCCGAGCGCCCAGGGTGAGCCGGGGATCCAGGGGCAGGGCCAGGGCCTGCCTGTAGAGCGTTGCTGAGTCCTGGGGGTTGTCCTTGCCCAGGGCCATCGCCAGATGGAGCAGCAGTTCATAGCGCTCGGGATGGGCCTGCTCGCTGCAATGAGCCAGTCCTTGCCTGAGCAGGGCCACACCCCGTGCCCGATCTCCGCTGCTGATCTCCAGGCCTCCGAGCTTGGCGCAGGTGTAGGGATCGGCAGGGTTTCGCTGGAGTTCGGCCTCCATTGCCTCTCGCAGTCGTTGCGCCTTGCCTCTTGCCTGGATCTGCTGTGGCCCATACCCCTCGTGGAGCAGGGCTGGTACGGGGCAGTGGAGGATGCGCCAATGGGGCTCAACGGTCCGCAGGTTCTCCACGCTGTCGTCCACGAGCGCGTGATAGGCGCGGCTCCAGCGGATGGCGGGATGGCGCCGGAACAGGCGGCTGATGCTGGAGTAAGGGGATTGCTGGGCGCCCAACTCCTGACGCAGGAGGGTGATCAGAAGCACGTCCGGCTCGGCCATGGCCTCCCGTAGAGGCGCCATGGCCTCCGGCTGCAATCGCTCGTCCGCATCCAGCACCAGCACCCAGTCCCCCGTCACCCACCCCAGGGCGGCATTGCGGGCCGCGGCGAAATCCCCGGGCCAGCGGAGCTGATGCACCACAGCGCCAGCGGCCGTCGCGATGGCCATGGTGTCGTCCACGGAGCCGGTATCCACCACCACCATCTCCTCCACAAACCCGCGCACTGAAGCGAGGCAGTCCGCCAGGGACGCTGCCTCATCGCGAACGATCATCGAAAGGCTCACGCTCAATCCGTGAATCCTCCTGCCGTTTCCGTGCGACCCAGACCCATCTGGCTCAGCATCAGCTCCTGTGCAGCAGGTATCTGGGCCGGGCTCCAGGCCGCGGGCAGGTCGGCAGGCAGCAGCGGTTGCAGGCTCTCCCAGAGGTAGGGACTGCCGTAGACCACCAATCCAGCGAGCCGTCGCTGGGCCAGTAGCTCTGCGATCCAGGCTGCCCACGGCTCCCCACCCCCAGCCGAGCCCCGGAAGGGGTTACCCCGTACGAAGAGTTGCAGCAGAAGCGGCCCATGAACCAGGCCTGCCCGCACCCAGGGGGGTTCTGGAGACGCCGCTGCTCCAGAGACGTGATCCCAGCCCAGGGGGCTCTGGCCATCCAGCACCCAGGGCCGGAATCCTGCCGCTTCAGGGAGGCTCAACGCAGGAGCTCCCGGGGGTAGGAAAGGGCAACCGAGCTGGCCATCCACCCGCACCAGCGCGAGCCCATCGCCTCGGAATGGCCGTTGCACGGCATCCCCTTGGCGCTCCAGGGTCTGCTGCAGCAGCTCCTGGGCCAGGCCCTGATCGTTCTTTGCCGGGCCATTGCTCAGGAGACCCAGGGGACAGGCCGCATCGAGGCCTGAGACCGCTGGATCCTTCCAGCAGCGCTCCAGCGCCTGGCGGCGTCGCAGGACACTCTGCTGGAGGCGTTCCCTGCTCAGCCGCCCTTCCTCCACACCCCCCAGGATGGCCTCGATGGCCTGCCAGGGATCTGCAGGCATCAAGACCAGATCCGCCCCGGCTTCCAGGGCCAGCACCGCGGCTTCTCCAGGCCCATGGCGGGCGGCGATCGCCTCCATCACCAGGGCATCGGTCACCACCAGTCCATCGAAGGCCAGGTCGTGGCGCAACAACTGGCTGATCACCATGGGTGACAGGGTGGCGGGCCGCTCCCCATCCAGCTCTGGCAGGAGCAGATGGGCCGTCATCACCGAGGCCACACCCGCAGCGATGGCCTGCCGGAACGGGGGCAGTTCGATCGCTTCAAGTCGGGCTCTGCTGTGGGGAAGCACGGGCAGATTGAGGTGAGAATCCACGCCCGTATCCCCGTGCCCCGGGAAGTGTTTGGCGCAGGCCAGCACCCCCTCCGCCTGCACCCCCTTGAGGAAGGCGGTTGTCAGCTCCCCCACCACCGCTGGATCCTCTCCCCAGGCCCTCACATTGATCACCGGGTTGGCGGGGTTGTTGTTTACATCGCAGACCGGGCCCAGCACCCAGTTGAGGCCGAGGGCCCGGGCTTCACGCCCTGTGCAGCGGCCGTAGCGCTCGGCCAGCTCCCGAGCCGCTTGGGAATCGCGGCGATGGATCCTGGCAACGCCCAACGGAGGAACCAACCAGCTTGCGCCCTCAAACCTCTGGCCCACGCCCTCCTCCACATCGGCGCAGAGCAGCAGGGGCTGATCGCTCCATGCGGCGAGCTGACGGGTGCGGAGCCGGAGCTCCGCCGCGCTCCCCCCCAGAAGAATCACTCCGCCGACTCCCTCGCCAAGGAGGGCCTGAAGGGTGGCATTGTCGTGCTCCCAGCGGGGGTAACGGCGTTGCCCATCCGCCAGATGGCCACTGGCCCGCACCACCAGCAGGCTCGCCACCTGCCGGCGCAGCCCATCCCCGCTTGCCTCAGGAGGCATCGGCATCCGGTGTTCCCTCCGGCTGATGCTGGCGCTTCTGCTCCAGCTCACTGAGGAGCCCGAGAACGGCACTGCCCCTGGCCAGGCTTCTGTCTTCCAGAAACACCACTTCCGGTGTGCGTCGCAGCTGCAGGCGCCGCCCCAGCTCTCCCCGGACATAGGGGGTGGCCGCTTTCAGCCCTTCCAGGGCCTGCTGCCGCTCCTCCTCCGTGCCGTACACACTCACGAAGATCTTGCAGTGCTGCAGGTCGCCGGCCACTTCTACGCCCGTGATGCTCACCATCCCCTGATGCACCCGCACATCCCGGATGCTTGAGCAGAGGAGATCGCTGATCTCCCGCCGGATCAGGGCGGCCACCCGCTCCACCCTTCGGCCCTGTGCCATCGCTACTGCAGTGATGCTGGTGCCACCATCGCACGCAGCACCAGCCCCAGGGTCAGGAGGCCACTCACCAGAGCTCCCACCACTGCGATGGCGGTGACAGGATTGCTTCTGCGGCCCCTGAGGGGTTCCACGAGGGTCTGCAGGACACCCAGAGAAAACGCCACCAGATAGCGCGGGTAGCGAATCACGTTCAGCAGAAAGTCCTTCATCGGTGCAGCAGCCCCTCCTCAGCCATGCTGGCTACTCTGCCGCGTTGAACCCCGGCACTGAGGCTAGAACGATGGAGCTGCATCAGTTCAAACATTCCGCCTTCTGCGAGAAGGTGAGGCTCATCCTGGCGTCCAAGGGACTGGAAGCCACCCTGGTGGAGGTGGTCCCAGGAGTGGGCCAGCTGGAACTCTTCCGGCTCTCCGGCCAGCGCCAGGTGCCTGTGCTCGTTGATGGTGCGGAGGTGATCGCCGATTCCACAGAGATTGCCCTCCACCTTGAGAAGCGCCATCCCCTGCCGCCACTGCTCCCGGCTGATCCAATGGAACGGGCCCAGGTGCTGCTGCTGGAGGATTGGGCCGATACGGCATTGGCTGCCGGTTGTCGCCGGGCGCTCTTTCAGGCTGCGGCCACCAATCCGAAATTGCGCTCCGCCCTGCTTCCTGAGGCCACACCTGCCACCCTCAGGCAAGTGGTGAATGCCCTTCCCGGGGGATTGATGGGCTCGCTCAGCGACACCCTGGGTTCGCTTCTCATCCCGCTGGAGACCCGCCAGCTGCAGCGCAACCTGGAACAGCTGGGCAGGTTGGTGTCCGGCCGAGGGCACCTGGTGGGGGATCAGCTCAGCCTGGCTGATCTGGCCGTGGTGGCCCAGTTGTCTCTCCTGCGTTTCCCCGCCAGTGCGGGGGCGGCGCTGGCAGGGGAGGGAGTCGGCGGTATCGCCGACAACCCCACCCATGCCCCGCTCTTCCGCTGGCGCGATGGCATCCTCGAAGGGCTGGGGATCCGGAGAGTGGCATGAGCGATCCCCTGCTCCGGGAGATGGATTACTACGTGGTGCTTGAACCCGGTGGGGAGGAGTCCATCCTCAGTGCGGAGGACACCCTCAGCTGGCTGGTTCGCCATCTCTCCTCCCTGCCACGCCCTCCGGCTGATCTGGCCCATCTGAACAGTCCGGAGTCCCAGGCTGAACGCCTTCTGGAAACGGCCTGCGAACTGGAACTGTCCCCAGGAATCGCCGTTCAGTGGTTTGCGGTGCGCCTCGACAAACCCAGCTGACCTCCGTCAGTCATTGAGCGAGCGGCGGGGCTGACCATCGGCCTGGACAAGGCTGATGCCTTCCACTGGCGGGCTCGGTGCGTCCCGCAGGATTCCTGGCAGGGCTTGCAGCACCTGGGCAGCCACCATCTCCGGGGATTCTCCCTGCTGCCTCACCTGCAGATCAGCCTGGGCGTAGAGCGGTCGCCGCTCGGCCAGGAGATCCCCCAGCCGTTGAGCCGGATCCAGAGTGGCCAGCAGTGGGCGGGGAGTGGCATCGGCCTGAAGCCGCTCCAGCAAAACGCGCTCTGGGGCATCCAGCCAGATCACCACGCCCTGGCGCAGATGTCCCCAGTTCACCGGTCGGGTCACCACGCCTCCGCCGGTGGCCACCACCAGGGAGTGCCAGCCCGCCAGTTGATTCAGCACAGCGGTTTCCAGCGCCCGGAATCCCTCTTCCCCAACATCGGCAAAGATGTCCGGGATCGAGCAGCCCGCCGTTTCCTCGAGGACGGTGTCGGCATCGATGAAGCGATAGCCAAGGGCCCGGGCCAGCGGACGACCCACGGCGCTCTTGCCCGCACCCATCATGCCCACCAGATACAGATTGAGCCCCTGCAGGCGCTGGGTCAGATCCGTAAAGGCGTCAGGTGGCATGGAACCCATCGCGTCAGGCCAGTTCCTAGAATGCACCTTCCCCCGGAGTCCGTCATGGCACCCGCAGGGCTCAGCCTGCCGGTCCAGGCGGGATCCCCACTCCAAGTCCCCAGCCCAACCTCTCCTGCCCGATCGGGCCACGGTCGAGGCCGTCCCTGCATCATCACGCGCAGAGCTTGTTTCAGTGCCAGCCATCTGTACCGGCTGCCGGAACTCGATGCAGCTGAAAATCAGGTCCGTTTCGGGCTCTGCAGCCTCGAGCCTGGCCATGGCCATAATTACGAGCTCGTGGTGGCCATGGCGGGCCCCTTGGATGCCGACGGCATGGTGCTCAACCTCTCCGAGGTGAAGCATGCGATCCGGGAGGTGGTGATCGAGCCCCTCAACTTCCGCTGCCTCAATGGAGTGTGGCCGGAATTTGATCTCAACCGGGCGGAGGGGCGCCTTCCCACCACCGAGGCCCTGGCCCTGGCCATCCGCGACAGGCTGAAGCCCCTCCTGCCTGTGGTGGCCATCCGTCTCTACGAACATCCCGATCTCTGGGCCGATGTGCTCAGTGGCCCCACCCTTCATCCCATGGAAGCCTTTCTCTCCATCCGCACCCACTTCGCAGCCGCCCATCGTCTAGCCCGTGAAGAGTTGAGCCAGGCAGAAAACGAAGCGATCTACGGCAAGTGTGCCCGGGTGCATGGCCACGGACACAACTATCTGCTGGAGGTCACCGTCCGGGGGCCAATTGATGCTCGCACGGGAATGGTGTGTGATCTGGCCGCTTTACAGCAGGTTGTGCAGGACCTGGTGGTGGAGCCCTTTGATCACACCTTCCTCAACAAGGATGTTGCCCATTTTGCGAGTTGCGTGCCCACGGCGGAAAACATCGCTTTGCACATCGCGGATCTGCTCAATGCTCCGGTCTCCGCCCTTGGGGCTCGGCTTCACAAGGTGCGTCTCCAGGAAAGCCCCAACAACGCAGCGGAGGTGTTCGCTGAGACCGCGCAGCTCGGGATGGTGCCGGCAGCCCTCGAAGCCTTGGCCATCTCCTGAGGTTGGTCAGGCCCCGGGTGCGGCTGGTGTTGGCTGTCAGCCTGGATGGCAGGCTGGCGCCAGCGGAGGGGGGAGCGGCCCAGCTGGGAGGCCCGGGCGACAGATGCTGCCTGGAAGAGGCCCTCTGCTGGGCGGAGGCTGTGGTGCTCGGAGCTCAGACCCTGCGCCTCCATGGCACCAGCTGCTTGATCCACGCCCCCGATCTTCTGCAGCAACGCCACCAGAAGGGGCTCCCCCCCCAGCCCAAGGTGATGGTGTGGAGCCGTGGGGGGGAGATCCCTCCTGAGCTGCCCTTCTTTCGACAACCCCTGGAGCGCTGGCTCCTGAGGGCAGCACCCGGAGCCCTCCCCCCTGATGCCGAGGCGCCGGGATTCAGCCGGATCCTGCCCTTCCATACCTGGACGGAAGCCCTTGAACAGATGGGTGGACTAGGTCTGGAGCGGGTCGTCGCCCTGGGCGGGGCCCAGCTGGCCGCTTCACTGATGACAGCAGCAGTTGTTGATGAGATCCAGCTCACCCTGTGCCCCACGCTCCTGGGGGGAAGCCACCTCTGGCTGCCGGCCCAGGCCAGAGGCGATGCCTCGATCCGCTGGGCGCTCCTTGAGCACCGTGCGCTTGCGGGCGGCGAGCTTCTTCTGCATTACGAACGCCAGGAGGGTCTCTAGAACCCCTGGGCCCGGCCAGGGGGTGCCAGCCCGAGGGTGCTGAAACGGCGTGTGAGCTCCCGCAGGGGTACATCCCGCAGACTGTCGGGGGGCAAGCCAAGCAGTCGGGCCAGGCAGCGCTTCACCACCACCTCGCTGTCATCACCAAAGCGTTTGCCCAGCAGTTCTGTGAGCACCCCCAGGCCACGCCCGGTGCGGTTGGTTTCCTCGATCAGGCAGCGGCTGGTGGGTGCGGCGAGCTTGCGGCAGGGATCCTCCAGAGATTTCTCCAAGCCCGGCGACCCGCCCGCCGCCGTCTGAATGCAGATCTCAGCGAGCCGGGCCTCAAGTCGGGGGCGCATCAGTTCGAGCACAGGCATCAGCAACCCGGCAGGAGCAGGACTGGCCAATCCGAGCACCACGCCACCGGTGAGTAGGAGGCTCTGCATGTTCTTGCACCAAGGGATCGCAGGGCAAACCACCAGGAATCAGCGTGAGGGAGGAAGAGTTGATTAGTTTTGCGCCTCGTGCGCTTCTTTGGGGACTGGGCATGGCCGATCTGCACGCCCGCTGGCACCGGGCCATGGCTGAAATTCCTTCAGACCAGTTCCAGGCTCTCCTGCGAGCCTCCACCCCAGAGGGTCAGCATCCTCTGCCCTTCTATTCATGGGCCTGGCTCCATGCCCTGGAGGCCAGTGGCAGCATCGTCCCTGCTCAGGGGTGGCAGCCCTGTCACCTGGGGCTGTGGCGGGGAGACCAGTTGGAGGCGTTCGCTCCCCTCTATCTCAAGGGCCACAGCTATGGAGAATTCATCTTCGACCAGTCCTTTGCCCAGCTGGCTGGCCAGTTGGGTCTGCGCTACTACCCCAAGCTGGTCGGCATGAGTCCGGTCAGTCCCGTGCAGGGTTACCGGTTTCTGATTACTCCTGGGGAGGATGCCAGAGCGCTCACAGCCCTGCTGTTTCAGCAGATCGAAGCCTTCTGCCGGCAGCACAAGCTTCTCAGCTGCAACCTGTTGTACGTGGACCCTGCCTTTGCCAAGGAAGCTCAGGCCTGTGGCTGGTGCCTCTGGCTGAATGAACAGAGTGAATGGAGCAATCCGGGCTATCAGGAGTTTGAAGATTATCTAGGCAGCTTCAACGCCAATCAGCGCCGCAACATTCGCCGGGAACGGAAGGCGATCACCGAGGCGGGCATCAGCGTCACCCCCCTCACCGGCGAGGCCATTCCTGCCATGCTGATGAACCGCATGCATGGCTTCTATGCCCAGCACTGCAGCCGCTGGGGCCCCTGGGGCAGCAAATATCTGAGCGAAGCCTTTTTTGTCGCTGCGGCAGAGCAACTCCGCACCGATGTGGTTCTTTTCAGTGCGCACAGGGGAGATCCTCATGATCCAGTAGCCATGTCTTTCTGTGTGCACAACAACTGTCAACTCTGGGGCCGCTATTGGGGCAGTGATGTGGAGATCAACCACCTGCATTTTGAAGTGTGCTACTACGCCCCGCTGGAATGGGCCATCCAGCGCGGCATCCGCAGCTTTGATCCAGGAGCGGGTGGACGCCACAAGAAGCGCAGGGGCTTTGTGGCCCAACCTCGCCTCAGTGTGCACCGCTGGTTTGATCCTCGCTTTGCCTCCATCCTGCAGGAGTGGTTGCCGGGAGCAAATCAACGAATGCTGGCTGAAATTGAAGCCATCAACGCGGATCTTCCCTTCACGGCCGCCTACGATCCCCCTCACACAACGTTCACCTCACAACAGGGTGACCCCTGATGCCCCATGAGCCAGGCCATCTCCTCGTCTCCTGATTGCCAGAGCCGCCATGAGCTGGATGAAGCCCTGTCCCAGCGCTTCATTGCCCTGGATCCTTCCGGTTATTTCCTGATCCGTGTGGATCAAGAGCGGCAGGAATTGGTGGCAGAGCACTACGGCAATACCATCGATTCACGAGGTCTGGCCACAGATCCCGAAACCGGGGAGGTGATCCGTTGTCAGGGGGCCGGGCCGAGGACCCCAGTGGCTGTCTTTCGCGGACGCACGGCCAAGGAGCTGGGGATCCTGCTGACAGAGCGACCGGGGCAGGTGCCGATCAGTTGTTTGGATCATGCTCTCTATCTTGGAAGAGAGCTCCAGAAGGCCGAGCACTGCCTGGATACAGGGGAACCCTACATTCAGGATTGAGATCCGGAGGGGCCTAGGCGGGTTGAAGTTCCCGCGGATCCGCAGAAACCTCTTGGGCTGGATCTGGGGGCAGAAGGGCAAGTTGTTGTTCGATTTCGCGCTTCACAACAGCGCGGTATTCCTGGAAGTGTTCGTTGTGGGCAAGGGTCACAACAAACTGTTCAAAGTTCTGGGGGTTGGCGCGGGCGATGGTGAAAAGGGATGACCAGAACCGCCAGCGGGTGTCCCGAACCACACCCTGCCTCCAGATCACGATGGCCAGAGCTCGGATATCCGTCCAGCTGGGTGGGGCGGCTTTGCCGAGAGCAGCTGGCACGTACTGCTGCCAGCGGGGCTTACCCACCTTCAGGTAGTAGTGCTTCACCCTGTCAATGTAGGCATTTGGTTCATAGAGTCGGCAGAAAGCATCCACATATTCCTGCGCAATGTCCCTGATGGGCCTGGTGGGTTTGAAGTTCAAAAGGTTGGTTTGGTTCACACCCTTGGCGTCCCCACGATCCTGTACGAGGCGCCCCTCCTTCTCCAGTCGATGCCACAACCCGGTGTTCGGAAGGGCCTGCAGCATGCCCATCATGGCCGCGGGTATTCCGGTGCGGCTCACAAACTCAACGATGCGATCACCTGCTCCCTGTTTCTCTCCATCGAAACCAATGATAAATCCTGCCATCACGCGAATACCGTAGGACGTGATCCTGTCCACCGATTCTTCTAGAGAACTGCGAGTATTCTGCAGTTTTTTGGCTGTTTCAAGGCTGGATTCATCCGGCGTTTCAATGCCAAGAAATACGCTGTCGAATCGGCACTCTGCCATCATCTCCATCAATTCGTCGTCGGAGGCCAGGTCAACGGATGCTTCCGTGGCGAAACTGAATGGGTATCGGTGCTGGATCTGCCACTGCTTCAACTGGGGAAGCAGGAGCTTGGCATTTCGTTTGTTGCCGATGAAGTTGTCGTCCACCAGGAAAATGGAGCGGCGCCAGCCCAGGTCGTAGAGATATTGAAGTTCGGCGACGAGTTGTTCCGGCGATTTTGTTCTTGGCTTGCGGCCATACAACACGATGATGTCGCAGAATTCACACTGGAAGGGGCAGCCCCTCGAAAACTGAACCGACATCGAGTCGTAGGCCGTCAGATCCAGCAGATCAAAACGGGGAACTGGAGTTTCTGTCACGTCGGGTTTTTCGCCTTTGGCGCTAAACACCCCTTTCTGTTCACCCCGATTGATCGCTTCAATGAAGATCGGCAGGGTGATTTCGCCTTCATCAAGAATTTTGAAATCAGCCAGTTCCAGCTCCGGGGCGTCCGGGGTTGAGCTGGCGAAAGGGCCGCCCACCGCCACCGGTAGCCCTCGACTCTTGGCTCGGGAGATCTGAACAGCCATATCGGCCTTCTGCACGATCATTCCTGAGACCACCACAAGCTCCGCCCAGTTCCATTCCTCCTCCGTCACCTCCCGCACGTTCCGATCCACCAGCTTCATCTCCCATGCCTGGGGAAGCAGGGCAGCCACGGTCACCAGGCCGAGGGGTGGGAGCAGAACCTTGCGATTCACCAGCTCCAGAATCTTTTCGTAGCTCCAGAAGGTCTTCGGAAACTCTGGGTAGAGCAACAGGGTACGCATGCAGAGCTGGTGGGTTACACCCTCTCGGACCGGGCCAGGAGGGCTGGAAGGATGCTGAACATTACGCGGTCTGCAGTGGGTCTGGCTGGGCTGTCGGCCAATTCGCCCCTCGCACGCCGGGAGATCTGCTGTAATAGATGGCAGTTCTGAGCAGAGCTCATGGGTGTCGCTTACTACCTTGGCCTTGTCGGGGCCGGTCTGGTTGCCGCCTACCTGCTCACCATTGTTCTCAAGGGCATCAGACTGATCTGAGTTTCAGGTGACCTCGCCGCACCAACTCAACCACCCCCAGCACCGCACCGATCCCGCCGAGCAGGGCAAAGGTTGCGCTGAGCCCGAAGCTGTCGAGCAGCCCTGCTGCGATCAGTCCGCTGAATCCGCCCCCCCCTAGGAAGGCGATCTGCCCGAGCCCTGCCATTCGTCCGCGCAGGCCCATCGGAGCGCCCACCTGGGCCATCAGATTCACCCCGCTGAGGAGGGTGGCGGTTCCCGCGCCGATGAGAAAGCTCATCGCCAATCCCAGGGGTTGTCTCCATGGTCCTTCCTGAATGGCGGCCATGCCGATCTGGGCCAGGGCGGTGAGCAACACACAGCTCCCCATCAACAAACCAGGCCGCTCCGATAGCCAGGTGCTGTTGCGTTGCAGCACAATCCCACCACAGAGGCTCCCAGCCGCAATCACGCTGGTGAAGAGCCCAAGGGCCTGGGGCGAGGAATCCAGCACACCCGCCGCAATCACCGGAGCCAGGCCTGGGTGGAAAAATCCCACAAGGCAGGCGAGGCCAGTGAAGCGGAACACGTGTCGCAGCACGGGTCCACATTCCCGCCAGGCATCCCTCAGGGATACACTCCCCCTCTGGCCGAGGGGCTGCTCCAGACCGCGATGGGGTTTCACCACCCACAACAGCACGGCGATGGGCCCGAGAAAGGTGGCGGCATCCATGGCCAGAGCCAGGGTGGGTCCTGCCACCGCCAGAAGCCAGCCCCCGATCGGTGGCCCGAGCAGTTTGCCGATGTTGAACACGATCGAGAAGCTCGTGAGATAGGGCGGCAGGTCCTCTGAGCGTTCCACGAGCAGGGCGGTGTACTTGTTGCGGGCGGTCAGTTCATAGGTGCTGGTCACCCCACCCAGCAGGGTGCTCAGCATCAGCACTGCCACCTGCGGCTGCCCGCTGAAGAAGGGCATGGCCAGGGCTGCCAGTGAGGCGCATCCGAGGAGGGCCCATTGCGCCCGGATCAGCACCCATTCACTGCCAACCCTGTCTGTGAGCACCCCTGCCGCTCCGCTCACGATCAGGCTGGGCAGGGCAAGGGCGGCGAAATGGAGTGCCAATAACAGCGGATTCCCTGTGCCGTCCAGAAGGATCCAACTCTTTGCCGTCAGGCCGGCGAAGGAGCCAACGGTGCTCAATCCCGAGGCGGCAAGGAACACCCCCTTCTGGTGATTTCGGAGCCAGGCCAGAGCCGATCTGGGAGGAGGGAGCAGGGTCAACCCTTGCTCCGCGACAGCCCTCGGGCCTCCGCTACAAGTGCCTCTGCTCCGCTGAGTTCCCCCTCCAGGTCATAGGGATGGGCGGCCGTGATCCGCACTGGCACCAGTTGTCCCGGTGCAGCAACCAATCCTCCTGGCCCACTGCGCACCCGTACCTCCCCATCCACCTCGGGCGCAAACCGGGCACAGCGACCGATCATGGCACCGGAGTCGGGGTGACTCTGATCAATGAGCACGTCCATGAGCTGCCCAACGCAGGCCTGATTACGGGCCGCGGCGATCGGCTGTTGGAGAGCCATCAGCCGATCCCTGCGTTCCATCGCCACCTCATGGGGCACAGGATCAGGGAGGGCCGCAGCTGGGGTGCCCTCCTCCGGAGAGAAGGTGAATACACCCACGTGATCGAACTGTTGGGAGGCCACAAACGCAAGCAGGTGCTGAAAATGCTCCTCGGTTTCGCCGGGATAGCCCACGATGAACGTGGTGCGAAGCACCGCTCCGGGCAGCTGCTCCCGCACGCGGATCAGCAAGCCTTCGGTCACATCAGTTTGCCAGGGCCGGTTCATGGCCCGCAGGATCTCAGGGTGGCTGTGCTGGAGGGGAAGATCCAGATAGGGAAGCACGTTGGGCACCTCCCGGAAGGCGGCCAGCACCTCTGGAGTGAGGCCAGTGGGATAGGCGTAATGCACGCGAATCCAGGGAATCGGAAGTTTGCCCAGCTCTCGCAGCAGTTCAGCCAGCTGGGGTTTGCCGCAAAGATCCAGGCCATAGTTGGTGGTGATCTGGCTGATCAGGATCAGCTCCTTCACGCCCTGCTCCGCAAGGGCCCGGGCTTCGGCCACGATCGAGGAGATGGGCCTGGAGCGCTGATCTCCCCGTAGGCGAGGGATGATGCAGAAGGCACAGCGATAGTCGCAGCCTTCAGCCACCTTGAGGTAGGCCACGGCTTCGCTGGTGGTGCGGTAGCGCGGTAGATGATCGTCGGCCACGAAGGTGGGAACGGCACTCACCTGGTTCACCCTCTCCCCGGCTTCCACCCGCTGCAGCACACTCACAATGTGTTGGTAGTCGCCGGTGCCCACGATCGCCCTGGCCTCGGGGAGGGCTTCCAGCAGGTCCTCCTGGAAATGCTGGGCGAGGCATCCAGCAATGATGAGCTGTTTTCCCTGCTCGGCCAGCTCCACGAGGGTGCGCACCGATTCCTTTCTGGCGTCCTCGATGAAGCTGCAGGTGTTCACCACCACCACGGCTGCGTCGCGCTCATCGGCACTCACTGCGTAGCCGGCCTCGGCCAGCAGCCCGAGCATGTGCTCGGTGTCCACCCGATTCTTTTCACAGCCAAGGTGTGCAAAAGCGACAGTGGGGGTGCTCCTGGCGGGGCCGGAGGGCATGACGGCGGTGAAGGCTGCTTTCCCCACCCTATGGAACGGTGGGGTCGCTGCCAGAATTGGCAGATCACGCCCGTTTCCCTCTGTGACGTCGACCCGACTTGCCAGCCGCCTGAGCAGCAGCCGACGCCGTGGCGACCCTGGACACCGCTGGGCCAGGGTGGCGATGGCCGTGCTGGCTACCATCGGGCTTCTGGATACGGGCTCCATCACCCTCCATCGCTGGGGGGTCCTGGGTCCACTGGTCTGCCCGGGAGGAAGCGATGGCTGCGACAAGGTCCTGAGCAGTGCCTGGGGCTCTCTCTTCGGTCAACCGCTCTCCCTCTATGGAGCTCTGGCCTACCTGGCGGTGCTCCTGCTGTCCCTGCTTCCCCTTCTCCTCCAAGGAGAAGCCCGGGCCAGGCTGCATCAGGGCAGCTGGTGGGCTCTCTTCCTGATCAGCACGGCCATGGCCATCTTCAGCTTGGTGCTGATGGCCGTGATGGTGTTCAAGATCAAGGCATTCTGTGCGTTCTGCCTCCTCTCGGCGGGCCTGTCTCTTGCTCTGATGGTGCTCTCCATCTCGGGTGGCGACTGGCAGGAGCGGGGCCAGCTGATCTTCCGAGGGGTGCTTGTGAGCCTGGCGGTGCTCGTGTTCGGCATGGGTTGGGCTACAGCCCTCGATCGGCCGGACAGTCCCATCAGCAAGGGCATGGCCCCTCCGATCACCGTCCCCAGCTCTCCGGCAGCCATCGCCCTGGCCAAGCACCTCACGGCCAAGGGAGCGGTGATGTACACCGCCTACTGGTGTCCCCATTGCCGGGAGCAGAAGGAGCTCTTTGGTAAAGAAGCCACCGCAGAGCTGAAAGTGGTGGAGTGTGCTCCGGATGGCTACAAGAATCAGGCGGCGCTCTGCGAGAGCAAGCAGATCAAGGGATTTCCCAGCTGGGAGGTCAATGGAATCATCGAGTCCGGTGTCAAACCCCTGGCCAAGTTGGCCGCCATGAGCAACTACAGCGGGCCCACAGGCTTCTGAGCGCACTCAGGAGGCTCGCACCTGGATTCAGCCTTCTGTGGCCACAGCATCCGTGTGAATCTCTCTTCCTCGCTCCTGCCGGCTGTGCCGTTGCCAGAATGGCTGCCGTGCAGGGGCATCCGTGCGGTAATGCCCCCCTCGGCTCTCCACCCTGAACAGGGCTGCCTCCATGAGAAGTTCCGCCAACACCAGGCGTTGCCGGAATTCATGCAACAGAAGAAATCTGGAGACATGGGCTCCATCCAGCTGAAAACAAACCTCTGGAGGCTGCTCCTGCACGTTTCGCCAGATTGCTTCTCCCTCGTAGCACTGCCGCTGACGGCGCACCTCAGGCAGGGCCTCCCGCAGCTTGCCTGACGATCGTTCCACCCCCGCCACGCTCCAGCACAACTGCCGGAGCTGGTCCATCTGCTGGAGCAGAACGTCCTCCGCAGGCAGGGTGCTTGTTGGCGTGGGCAGCTCTCGCGACACAGGCCGGAGGCGATCTTCGGCAACGGTCTGAACCTGGAGAGAAGCAAGCTGACGGGCAAACACAAGGCACTCCATCAAGGAATTGCTCGCCAGGCGATTGGCCCCATGCACGCCGGAACAGGCCACTTCGCCAACGGCATAGAGACCTGGAAGGGTGGTGGCAGCGTTGAGATCCGTCCGTACGCCGCCCATCCAGTAGTGCGCAGCAGGAGCCACAGGGATGGGAGTACTTTCCGGATGCAGTCCCAGTTCCTGACAGCGTCCAAGAATTGTGGGAAATTGTTTTTGCAGGCGTTCGGCTCCCACGGGACGCAGATCCAGCCAGAGATGGTCGACTCCCTGCTCTTGCATGCACCTGGCCAGGGCCCGGCTGACCTGATCCCTGGGGGCCAGATCCCCTCCGATCAGATGGGCAACGGGACTCCTTCCCTGGGAATCCACCAACCGAGCCCCCTCTCCTCTGACGGCCTCGCTGATCAGGAAATGGGGGGCTCCCGGCAGCATCAGGGCTGTGGGATGAAATTGCACGAATTCCAGATCCCGGATCTGGGCTCCAGCTGCCCAGGCCATCACCACCCCATCTCCTGAGGCTTGACTTGGGTTGGTGGTGTGAGAGAAGAGATGACCACCGCCACCGCTGGCCAGAACCACTGCCCCTGCCCGCAGCCAATGCAGCTGGTTCTTCTCCAGCACCTGCAGGCCCACACAGCGTCCTCCCTCCACCCAGAGCTGTAGGGCCGGCACTCCTGCATGGCGTTCCAGCAACTGCCGTTTACCCACCTCCGTTTCCAGGGCATCGATCAGGGCGCCTCCGGTACGGTCCTGGGCATGGAGCACCCTTCGATGGCTGTGGGCCGCTTCAAGCGTGGTGCTCAGCCGGCCATTCTCCAGATCAAAGGCCATGCCCATGGCCAGAAGCCGCTCGACACAAGCCGGTGCCTTGCGCACCAGAAGGTCCACCGCAGGCTGGTCGCACAGTCCTGCTCCGGCCTTGAGCGTGTCGGCGATATGGCTTTCAAAGCTGTCTTCAGACCGTGTGACGGCGGCGATTCCTCCCTGGGCCCAGCGGCTTGCCAAGCGTGGGCTCAATTGTTTGCTCAGAAGCAGAACACGCAGATGCTGGGGAAGTTCCAGGCAGGTCATCAGCCCCGCTGCTCCGCTGCCCACCACCACCACATCCCACTGAGCAGCCGACAACGGGGCCATAGGTTTCCAGTTCCGGCAATGAGCCTATGGGAACGAAAAGCGACTACTGATCATGCTGGCGGCTTCCGCTCGCTATCCACGGAGGGCTCCACATCCACCGCTTCCACGTTGATCGTCATCTGGGATGGATCGATCATCTCTGGATTCTCGACGCGCCATCCCTGCTGCGTGGGCGCAAGGGGGGTGCCACAGGCGGGGCAGAGTTCGCTGCCAAAACTCGTGGTGCCACAGGCAGCGCAGGTTTTCAGGCGACGGCGGATCAGTTGCCACCCCAGAAAGCCAGCTCCTGCTGCCAGGAGAGGCAGAAGGATGAGCAGCAGAGTGATGCCACCGAGCAGATCGAGCAGAAGGCGGCCCGCTGCTCCTGGCATCAGGAGCAGGATTGCGGCCAGGCCAATCCAGATCCAGGGGAAGGAGGACCGTTGCATTCAGCGTAGAAAACGGGGGTCTCTTTCCATCCATCGCTCACAGGCGGCTAGCACTTCAATGCTTGCCCAACCGAGAAGGAGGCTGACCACCATCCACAGAACCAGTCCCCCGACCAGCAGAACAAGGGGAACAAGGGTGAGCACCATCAAGCTCACCAGAACCGTTGCACCGATGGCCGCAGAAACAAG
>JBJTQT010000117.1:0-10781 GCA_046075745.1 Cyanobium sp.
AACTGCATGAGCATCGTCTCCAACTCGATCATCAACGCGGACGCCGAAGCCCGCTACCTCAGCCCTGGCGAACTCGACCAGGTCAAATCCTTCGTCGCCGGCGGTCAGCGCCGACTGCGCGTCGCCCAGGCCCTCAGCGAGAGCCGCGAACGCATCGTCAAACAGGCCGCCGGGCAGCTTTTCCAAAAGCGCCCGGATGTCATCTCCCCTGGCGGCAACGCCTATGGCGAAGAGATGACCGCTTCGTGCCTGCGGGACATGGACTACTACCTGCGGCTCGTCACCTACGGCATGGTCGCCGGCGATGTCACTCCCATTGAGGAGATCGGCATCATCGGAGCCCGCGAGATGTACCGCTCCCTGGGCACCCCTCTCGAAGCCATGGCCGAAGCCGTGCGGGAAATGAAGGCGGTGGCCACCGGCATTCTCACCGGCAGTGATGCCGAAGAAGCTGGCTCCTACTTCGACTACGTGGTCGGCGCCCTCTCCTGAGGCCCATCCATTCCCCTCACCGCCATCTCATCGGGATTCCATGCAAGACGCCATCACCAACGTCATCAACCAGTCAGACGTCCAGGGGTTGTACCTCGACGGCTCAGCCATGGGTCGCCTCGAGAAGTATTTCACCAGTGGCGAACTGCGCGTTCGTGCAGCCGCCACGATCAGTGCCAATGCTTCGGCGATCATCAAGGAAGCCGTGGCCAAGTCGTTGCTCTATTCGGACATCACCCGTCCGGGCGGCAACATGTACACCTGCCGTCGGTATGCGGCCTGCATCCGCGATCTGGACTACTACCTCCGCTACGCCACCTACGCCATGCTGGCCGGTGACACGTCCATCCTGGATGAGCGCGTGCTCAATGGCCTCAAGGAGACCTACAACTCCCTTGGTGTGCCCATCGGCGCCACGGTGCAATCCATTCAGGCCATGAAGGAGGCCACTGCAGCCCTCGTGGGTCCTGACGCAGGCCGGGAGATGGGCGTGTATTTCGACTACATCAGCTCCGGGCTGGGTAACTGAGCCTCGTCCCATCCGCCCTCAGGAACACCATGCGTCTGTTCAAAGTCACAGCCTGCATTCCCAGCCCGGAAAAGGCCCGCACCCAGAGGGAAATTCAGAACACCTACTTCACCAAGTGGGTGCCCTACAACAGCTGGTTCGCCGAACAACAGCGAATCATGAAGCAGGGCGGCAAGATCCTGAAGGTTGAACTGGCCACCGGACGACGTCAGCAGAACTGCGGCAACTGAGCCACGACCAAGCCCAAAAGCCCGGCTTCGGCTGGGCTTTTTTGTTGTTCAGCCACAGGACTCGACAAAGCCCCCACCTTCAAGGCTCAATAGGGATCCTGCGTAGCAGAGCCTTTCTCGCCCCATGGATTCTCTCCCCCAGACCCGCAAGGCCCCCCAGAGCCTGCTGCCCATTCCCTGGGAGCGATGGCCCGCTGAGGGCCGGCTGATGGTGGGTCTGGTGGTGCTCTGGAGCCTGCTTGGACTTCTGGTGCTGGCCTCCGCCAGCTGGTGGGTAGCCGAGCGTGAAATGGGCGATGCGGCCTATTACATCAAGCGCCAGGGGCTCTGGCTGCTGGCCAGCTGGGCCCTGTTCTGGCTGGCGATCCGCACCCAGCTCAAGCGCTGGCTGCACCTTGCCCCAGTGGCCCTGCTCATCGGAGGTCTGCTGGTGGCTGCCACCCTGGTGCTGGGCACCACGGTGAACGGCGCCAGCCGCTGGCTGGTGCTAGGCCCCATCCAGATTCAACCCACGGAACTGGTGAAACCCTTTGTGGTGCTGCAAGGGGCTGTGCTCTTCTCGCACTGGCGGCGCATCGGGGCGGATCAGAAACTGCTCTGGCTCTCGGTGTTCGCCGTGCTGATCCTGCTGATTCTCAAGCAGCCCAACCTCAGCACCGCTGCCCTCACCGGTCTGGTTCTGTGGTTGATGGCCCTGGCCGCTGGTCTGCCCCTTCTCCAACTGCTGGGTGCCGCGGGAGGTGGGCTGCTCGTGGGGGCCACCAGCATCCTGATCAACCAATACCAGCGGGATCGGGTGACCTCCTTCCTGAACCCCTGGAAAGATGACCAGGGATCCGGTTATCAGCTCGTGCAGAGCCTGCTGGCTATCGGTTCAGGTGGCGTGCTGGGGCAGGGCTTTGGCCTCTCCACCCAGAAACTCCAATATCTGCCGATTCAGACCACCGACTTCATCTTTGCGGTGTTTGCCGAGGAGTTCGGCTTCGTGGGCTCCCTGATGTTTCTGCTTTTTCTGGTGCTCTTTGGCTTTGTCGGTCTGCGGATCGCCCTCTCGAGCACCAGCAGCCAGCACCGCCTGGTGGCCATGGGCTGCACGGTCCTGCTGGTGGGCCAGTCGATTCTCAACATCGCCGTGGCCAGTGGCGCCATGCCCACCACGGGCCTGCCACTGCCCATGGTGAGCTACGGCGGCAACTCCCTGCTGAGCAGCCTGCTGGTGGCGGGCTTGCTGGTGCGCTGCTCCCTGGAAACCGCGGGGATGGAATCCGCCCGTCCCCAGCGCCGGCGGCCGCCGGCAGCCCCGATAGGCTGATCTGCAAGCGCTTGCCCTCAGCCGATGACCAGCCTCGGGCTTCAGCTCGCTGACTGGACCCACTCCAGCGAAGCCCTGCTGAGAACCTCCCTGGGCCACCCCACCCCGCTGACCCTGGCGCTGGTGTTTGCCGGGGGTCTTCTGACGAGCCTGGGCCCCTGCTCCCTGTCCCTGCTGCCCATCACCCTCGCCTACCTGGCCGGCTTCGGCTCCACAGACACTGCAGCAGGGCCCCTGGCCGCCCAGCCCCGCTCCCTCCCCTGGCAGCGCAGCCTGAGTTTCAGTGCGGGGATCGTGTCCTCCCTGGTGCTCCTCGGCTTCAGCAGCAGCCTGCTGGGGCGGCTCTATGGCCAGGTTCCCGAGGGGATCTCGCTGGTGGTGGCCGTGGTGGCCGTGGTGATGGGGCTCCACCTGCTGGGGCTGGTGCCGCTCCAGCTACCGGCCGGACCCGATCCGGAGCGCTGGCGCCAGCGGGTGCCCGCGCCCCTGGCCCCCCTGGCGGCGGGACTGGCCTTCGGGCTGGCCGCCACACCCTGCACCACACCGGTGCTGGCGGTGTTGCTGGCCTGGATCGCCCAGACCGGGAGGCCCGTGGTGGGCATGGTGTTGCTCACCTGCTTCGGCGCTGGCCAGGTGTTGCCCCTGCTGCTGGCCGGAACCATGGCAGCAAGCCTGCCCACCCTCCTGCAACTCCGGGTGCTGGGCCGCTGGATCCCCCCCATCAGCGGAGTGGTGCTGCTCACCACCGGAGCCCTCACCCTGGCGGCCCACCTGGCATGACCACCCTCACCCCTGCCGCCGGTTCCTGGCGAAGGCTGCTGCGACTGGTGGCCTGGATCGCCGATCTCCGGCTGGCGATTGGACTGCTGCTGCTGATCGCCGTGGCCAGTGGGATCGGCACCGCCATCCCCCAGAAGGAAGCGGCGGAGTTTTATCACCAGCGCTATGACAGCGCCCCCTGGCTGGGGTGGCTCAAGGCCGATGGCCTGTTGCGCCTCCAGCTGGACCACGTGTATTCCAGTGGCTGGTTTCTGGCCCTGCTGGCGCTCCTGGGCCTGGCCCTGATTCTCTGCAGCTGGCGCCGGCAATGGCCTGCCCTGCAGGCCTCCCTGCGCTGGATCGACTACACCACCCCACGGCAGCTGAGCAAACTTGCCCTGGCGAACACCTTCGCCACGCCAAGGCCAGACGCCCTGCCCCAGCTAGAGGCCCGCCTGCGCCAGCAGGGCTGGACCGTCCGGGCCCAGGAGGGTCGGCTCGCTGCCAGGAAGGGCCTGGTGGGACGGGTGGGTCCCCTGCTGGTGCACACGGGGCTGGTGGTTCTGATGGTGGGGGCCGCCTGGGGGTCCCTTGCGGGCCAGAGGCTGGAGCAGTTCCTGGCACCGGGACGGGAACTGGAGCTGCTGGATCGCCAGGGCCACCCCCAGGTGACCCTGGCACTCGACGGCTTTGAGATCAGCCGGGATCCCGCCGGCAGGCCAGAGCAGTTCACGTCCCGGATGCGCCTGATTCCACCGTCCCCGGAGCCGCAGCCGTCAACGGAGCCGGCGCAGGCCGCGGGTGCTCCAGGCCAGCAGCAGGTGGAGATCAGCGTGAACCATCCCCTGCGCTACAGAGGGATGACCCTCTACCAGGCGGACTGGACCCTGGCCGCCATCCAGATCCAGCTCGGTCGTTCCCCGGTGCTGGAACTTCCGCTGCAGCGGTTCCCCCAACTCGGGGAACAGGTGCGGGGGTTGCTGCTGCCCACCCGACCGGACGGCAGCCAGCCGGTGCTCCTCACCCTCACCAGTGAGGAGGGGCCGGTGGAGGTGTTCGGAGCGGATGGCACATCCCTGGCGCTGCTGCGACCGGGCGGGGAAGCCATGGAGGTGCAGGGGTTGCCGATCCGCGTGGCGGGGGTGCTGCCCGCCAGTGGCATTCTTCTCAAACGCGATCCCGGCGTCCCCCTGGTGTACAGCGGATTTGCCATCGCCCTTCTCGGCGGAGCCCTGAGCGTGGTGGCCACCCGCCAGCTCTGGGTGGTGGAGGAGCAGCGGCCGGAGGGGCTGCGGCTCCACGCGGCGGGGCTCTGCAACCGCAACCTCACCGCCTTCGCCCGGGAACTCCCAGCTCTACTGGGGGAGGTGGAGCAGGCTCAACAGGGCTGACGCTCCCCATGGCTCACCCGCACCACGGTGTGCACATTGCCCCGGGGGTTGAAATCAGCCACCAGTTCCATCCACTGGGGAGCACAGGCCTCCACCAGATCATCCAGGATGCGATTGGCCGCTTCCTCATGGGAAATCGTGCGGTTGCGGAAGCTGTTGATGTAGAGCTTTAGGGCCTTCAGCTCTAGCACAAGAGGACCGGGCTGGTAGAGCAGGCGCAACACGGCGAAATCGGGGTAGCCGGAGTAGGGGCAATGGCAAGTGAATTCCGGCAGCTCGATCGACACCTCATAGGGGCGGCCGATCCGTGGATTGGCGAAGCACACCAGCCCCCCCTCCTCGATCGCCCGCTGGCCGTAGAGCGGCGTGGTGGTCCCCCCAGGGGCCGAGGCAGGGGAATCGATCGGGGGCGTCACAGACATGGAGCAGAAACACGCAGAGATGGGCCGGGGGAGCCATGCCGCAGGGGAGCGGTGGGTTGGTAGCAACGGCCACCCCCATACCCACCCCTGTGCGGCCTAAAAATAGTTTTGCTGATCGCAGTCCCTCCCCTGCCATCAACCCCCGGGTCTGAGAGACTTCCTGAAAACCTCCAACGCATCCCCAATCCCCCCACCATGAAAAAGATTGAGGCCATCATCCGCCCCTTCAAGCTGGAAGACGTGAAGATTGCGCTTGTGAACGCGGGGATCGTGGGCATGACCGTGAGCGAAGTGCGGGGTTTCGGCCGTCAGAAAGGGCAGGTGGAGCGTTATCGCGGTTCGGAATTCACTGTGGAATTCCTGCAGAAACTCAAACTGGAGATCGTGGTCGACGACGAACGGGTGGCCACGGTGGTGGATGCCATCCAGGATGCGGCCCGCACCGGTGAGATCGGTGACGGCAAGATCTTCATCTCCCCCGTGGAATCGGTGATCCGCATCCGCACCGGCGACCGCGACAGCACGGCGATCTGAAGCCTCAGCCGTTCAGCCCAGGGTGCCCTGCACCACCGCCTTGATCCGGGTGGCATCGAGGGGCCCTGGGCTCCCCTGGCCAGGCACCAGCCCACCGGCTCCTGAAGCCAACCAGAGCAGATATTCATGGTTGCCGGCAGGCCCGGTGATCGGCGAGCCGATGAGCCCCCCGGCCTGCGCCTGCCATCCCAGAGCCACGGCGGCTTCCAGCACTTCCGCGATCGCCCTGCCATGGGCGGCCGGATCGCGCACCACCCCGCCCTTTCCCACCGCCTCCCGGCCCACCTCGAATTGCGGCTTCACCAGAAGCACCATCTCCACCTGCCCCGCTGGGGAGGTGGGCCGCAGCAGGCGGCCCAGGGCAGGCAGCACGCAGCGCAGGGAGATGAAGGAGAGATCCGCCACAGCCAGATCCGGCCAGGGATCCGGCTCCTGGTAGAGCTCCTCCGGCATGAGATGACGCAGGTTCGTGCGCTCCTTGAGCACCATCCGCGGATCGGTGCGCAGGCTCCAGGCCACCTGCCCGTACCCGACATCGATGCCATAGATGCGGCTGGCTCCGCGCTGCAGCAGACAATCGCTGAATCCTCCGGTGGAGAGGCCCCCATCGAGGCACACCCTTCCGGCCACGGAGATCGGGAACGCCCCCAGGGCCGCTGCCAGCTTCTCGCCCCCCCGGGACACGTAGGCGGGCCGAGTCTGCACCTCCAGGGGGGCATCGTCAGGGATGGCGGTTCCTGGCTTATCGAGCACCCGGCCCGCCTGCCGCACCCAGCCCGCCCGGATCAGCTGCTGGGCCTGCTCGCGACTGCTGGCCAGCCCGCGCTGCAACAACAGCAGATCCAGCCGCTGCCGTTTGGTCATGATTTCCACGCACAAACTGGAACAAAATCCAAGATGCGGGCCCTTCTCCTGAAGGGGAGGTGAAGATATTGCGACCTCGGAAGCTGACCATGGCAGGGGAGAGCACACTCCAGCTCGCACAGCTCGCCGATGTGCTCGAACTTCTGCGGCCTGGCACCTTTGTTCGTCTGCACGATCACCCGGACGATCTCCCCCCGTTTCAGTTGATTCATTGCCGGGGCGGCCGCTGCTGGGTGCGTCAACAATCCTGGGGCACACTCCTCCATCTTGAGGTGGCGCACCGCCGGCTCACCGCCGCCGCCTAGATCGGCCCTGGCTCCTTCATGACGGGATCACCCTCCCCGATAGGTTGGGGCATGCTCCGCAGCTGCCGCCCTTGATCGAGCGCTACACCCTTCCTGAAATGGGGTCCCTCTGGAGTGAGGAGGCCAAGTTCCGCAGCTGGCTGGAGGTGGAGATCGCCGCCTGCCAGGCCAATGCGGATCTGGGGCGGGTGCCCGCCGAAGCGATGGCGCAGATTCGCGAGCGGGCCGCCTTCTCCGTGCCCCGGATCCTGGAGATCGAGGCGGAGGTGCGGCACGACGTGATCGCCTTTCTCACCAACGTGAACGAACACGTGGGCGATGCGGGTCGCTACATCCATGTGGGCATGACCAGCTCCGATGTGCTGGACACGGGCCTGGCTCTGCAGCTGAAGGCCTCGGTGGGGGAGCTGGAGAAAGAACTGACACTCTTGATCGAGGCCCTGCGGGAGCTGGCCCGGGCCCACAAACACACGGTGATGATCGGTCGCTCCCATGCGATCCACGGCGAGCCGATCACCTTCGGCTTCAAGGTGGCGGGTTGGCTGGCGGAAACCCTGCGCAACCAGGAGCGGCTGGCGCGGCTGAAAACCACCGTGGCCGTAGGCCAGGTGAGCGGCGCCATGGGCACCTACGCCAACACCGATCCGGAAGTGGAAGCCATCACCTGTCGGTTGCTGGGCCTGGTGCCCGATACGGCCAGCACCCAGGTGATCAGCCGTGATCGCCATGCCGATTACGTGCAGACCCTGGCGTTGATCGGCGCCTCCCTGGAGCGTTTTGCCACGGAGATCCGCAACCTGCAGCGCAGTGATGTGCTGGAGGTGGAGGAAAACTTCGCCAAGGGTCAAAAAGGCAGCTCCGCCATGCCCCACAAGCGCAACCCGATCCGCAGCGAGCGCATCAGCGGCCTGGCGCGGGTGCTGCGCAGCTACACCGTGGCGGCCCTGGAAAACATGGCCCTCTGGCATGAGCGCGACATCAGCCACAGCTCGGTGGAGCGCATGATGCTGCCCGACTGCTCGGTGACCCTGCACTTCATGCTGCGGGAGATGAGCGAGGTGGTGAAGGGACTGGGGGTGTATCCCGAAAACATGGCCCGCAACATGAACGTCTACGGCGGGGTGGTGTTCAGCCAGCGGGTGCTGCTGGCGCTGGTGGCGGCCGGGCTGAGCCGGGAGGAGGCCTACCGGTTGGTGCAGCACCACGCCCATGCCGCCTGGAACAGCGAGGGAGGCGACTTCCGCGCGGCCCTGGCGGCCGATCCCGCGGTGAGCGCCCACCTCAGCCCCGAAGCTCTGGAGGACTGCTTCTCCACCGATCTGCACCAGGCCCAGCTGGATGTGATCTGGCAACGGCTGGGGATCTAGGCCGTGGCCGGTGCGTTCCACTGGAGCTTCACCCCCCCGGCGAGCGCGGTCATCGGCGACCACGACGTGCCCCTGCTCTCGCGCCACCTGGAGGGCAAGGCCATCGCCCTGCTGGTGGGGGCGGGCATCGCAGCGATGAAGGCCCCCCTGCTGGCCCGGGCCCTGCGGCGCCGGGGAGCGCAGGTGACGGCCTTCTGCTCGCCGGAAGCCCTGCGCTATGTGGGCGCCGATGCCCTGGAGTGGAGCACCTGCCGGCCCCTGGTGCGAGAACTCAGCTGGCGGGCGGAACACCTCAGTGATCGCGAAGAGTTCGCCGCCTATCTGGTGGCGCCCGCCACCACCAACACCATCGGCAAGGCGGCCAATGGCATCGCCGATACGGTGCTCACCGCCACCCTGGCCTCCGCCCTGGGCCGGTTAGCCCGGGGAACCACCACACTGCTGATGGCCCCCACCATGCATGGCTCCATGCACCACGCCGTGCTGGAGACGAATTGCCGCCGGCTGGCGGATCTGGGGGTGGGCTTCATCCCGCCGCGGGATGCCTACGGCAAGCACAACCTCCCAGACGAAGAACTCATCGTGGCGGCGGTGTGCCGGGCCCTCAGCCACTCGCCGTTGAAAGGCCGGCGCATCCTGGTGACGGGCGGACCCACCCCCGTGCCGATCGATGGAGTGCGGCGGATCACCACCCGGTTTCGGGGGCAGTTGGGGGCCACGATCCACGAGGAGCTGCTGCGGCGCGGTGCCGAGAGCCGGCTGATCCTGGGGGATGGGGGCTGGCGGCCGGCGGAATGGCTCCCGGCCGTTGCCATCGCCCCCACCTACGACGCCTACCGGGAGCAGGTGCTCTCGGAGGTGGCAGCGGGTGCCGAGGCCGCCGTACTCTCCGCCGCCGTGGCCGACTACCGGCCCAAGCAGGTGCACCCGGGCAAGATCGAAAGCGGCCAGAGCGCTCTGCAGCTGGAGCTGGAACCCACCCCGAAGGTGATCGAAGCCGTGGCAGCAGCAGCACCGGATATGCCGATCGTGAGCTTCAAATACATGGAAGGGGTAAACCACGCCCAGCTGATCGCCGAGGCGGTTCGTCGTCTGGAGCGCTATGCCGTGGTGGTGGCCAATCGGGGGGAGGAGATCAGCGACGATCTGCAGGTGGCCTGGATCGTCACCCGGGAAGGGCAACGGCGGGTGGAGGGGAAGGCCGCGATCGCCGCGGAGATCGCCGATGGGCTAGCGGGGTTGCTCGGGCCTCAGCTGCGGGGGCCCCCTGCCGCAGGGTCGTTTGGAGTGCCTGTCCCATGATCTGGACCCCTTACGCCGACACCCTTTACGCCGTGGTCAGCATCGGCGGCCTTCTGCTCATCGTCTGGCTGGTGCTGCGGCGCAGCTGAGGCCCCCAGCAGATCCTCCACCTCGCAGACCGGGAAGCGGTTGATGGCCCCTAGGGCCCGGCGGGCGTTGCGACGCAGCTGGTCGCTGATGGCTTCGCAGTAGGGAATCTGGGCCAGCAGATCCACGGTGCGTCGCAGCACCCGCACCACGTCGCCCTCATCGAGGGAGGTGTTGCCGATCACCTCATTCCAGGAGGCGCCCCGGGCCCAGCGGGCCACCAGACCCGTGAGCTCCGGTTCCCACCACACGGGCACCACCACTCGCCAGTGCTCCTGCTGGCGCTCCAGCTGACGCCGGAGTGCCCGGATGTCGTGGAGGGCTTCTTCAGCAGCGGGGGGCGGCGGAAAGCCGCACCAGAGGTCAGGCCGGTTCACTTCGGTGGAGATGGCCTCCAGCACGGCCGCCAGATCGGGGGGCTCCAGGCCATCGAGGTGGCCGCTCATCAGGGCCAGACCCAGCCAGAGCTCGTTGTCGCCCCGCAGGGCGGCCACGGTGCGGCCCACTTCAGTGGGCTCCAAGCCATCGGCGCCACCGAGGGCACCAAAAAAGCGCAGGATCTCGATCAACGCCAGGAAGGTGTCCCAGTGGCGGTTGGAGCGGAAGTGGAGCAGCTTCTGCCGCTCCTCCAGCTCCAGTTCCAGCTCCTCCATGCGGCGCCGGTGTTTCTTGAGGTGTTTGCGGTCGCCCCAGCGGTGGGCGGGGTGGTGCTCCAGCTCCGCCTCCAGCTCCCGCACGGCCTCGGCCTGGCTGCGCACCTCGCCCGCCAGGTCGTACTGGGGGGTGTGCATGTCGTGGCGGCGGGCCATGGAAGCCACCGCCAGGGCCAGGCCACCGCTGGCCTGATCGCCATGGCGCAGCTCGCCGGCGTGGTGCAGCTCCGGTGGATTGAGCTGGCTCACTTGCAGGCAGCTGAGCTCGGCGTGGAGGCTCACCACGGCGGAGCAGGGCAGCAGGATCCAGAGGTTGTCGTCCGTGAGGCAGAGCAGCAGGGGGAACTGGCCAGGCCCCTTCACCTTCTCCACGATCACTGCAGGCGACACGTGCCCTTTGAGCTGGGGCGCCTTGAGGCTCACCAAGGTGCCTTCGCTGCTGAACTGCAGCGCAACGGTGAGCTCATGGGCGAGGGTTTCCTCGGCTTGTTGTTGCAGGATGCGCAGCAAACGCCGCTCCTCCCGCAGGCGGCC
>JBJTQT010000118.1:0-25495 GCA_046075745.1 Cyanobium sp.
TGCAGCGGGCCGCCCAGGAGGGCAGCACCATGGAGGAGGTGAGCGAACGCAACCTGCAGCGGGCCCTGGAGGATCTGGGCCAGCTCAACATCCTGCCGCCGGATCGCATGCCCCGGGCCACCCGCTGCCTCGATGGCATCCGCCAGTTGATCGGCGAGCTGCAGCACAAGGGCATGGCCTATGGGGCCGATGGCGATGTGTATTTCTCGGTGCTGGGCTACCCGAGCTACGGCAAGTTGAGCGGGCGCGATCTCTCCCAGCAGGAGGAAGGCGCCAGTGGGCGGGTGCGGGCGGAAGAAGAAGCCCGCAAGCACCACCCCTTCGATTTCGCCCTTTGGAAGGGCGCCAAACCCGAGGAGCCGAGCTTCCCCTCCCCCTGGGGTCCGGGCCGGCCCGGGTGGCACATCGAATGCTCGGCGATGGTGCGCCAGGAGCTGGGCGACACCATCGATCTGCACCTGGGCGGAGCCGACCTGATCTTTCCCCACCACGAAAATGAGATCGCCCAATCGGAGGCTGTCACCGGCAAGCCATTGGCCCACTACTGGCTGCACAACGGCATGGTGAATGTGGGCGGAGAAAAGATGTCCAAATCCCTGGGCAACTTCACCACGATCCGAGCCCTGCTGGAGAGCGGCGTCAGCCCGATGACCCTGCGGTTCTTCGTGCTGCAGGCCCACTACCGCAAGCCGCTGGATTTCATAGCGACAGCGCTGGAGGCCGCGGCCACTGGCTGGAAGGGCCTCAACGGGGCTCTCTCCCTGGGCCCGCGCCATGGAGCGCTGCTGGGGTGGCAGCCGGCCCGGCCGGCTGATGCCAAGCACCTGGAGGTCGATCTTGCGGGGTGCCGCGAGCGCTTCATTGCCGCCATGGACGATGACCTCAACACGTCCGCGGCGCTGGGGGAGCTCTTCGAGCTGGCGCGCCCCCTGCGGGCCCTGGCCAATCAGCTCCAGATCGGGGAGGCCCCGAGCCCCGACCAACGGACCCTGGAGCCGCGCTGGCAGCTGCTGGTGGAGCTGGCCGGAGTGCTGGGGCTGGAATCGGAGCTGGAGAGCCCGAAGACAGCTGAAGGAGGACTGAAACCAGAGGCGATCGAAGCCCTGGTGGAGCAGAGGAAAGCAGCCAAGGCTGCCCGCAACTATGGGGAGGCCGATCGCATCCGGGCCGAACTGCGGGAGCAGGGGGTGGAACTGGTGGACAAACCCGGCGGGGTAACCGTCTGGATCCGGGAGTGAATCCCCTGCAGCTGGCGGCCTTCGGCCTGGCCAGCCTGGCGGTGATGGGCAATGACGCCCTGCAGACCCTGGGACCCTTTCTGGCGGGTCAGCGCTGGCGCAGCAGCCCCCGCACCCAGGGGCTGTTCCTGGTGCTGATTCTCTGTGGCGTGCTGCTGCTGAGCTGGGTGGCCGGATCGGGGGATCCCGCCTGGGGACGCCTGGACCGGTTTCCCCTGCCTGAACCCTTGCGCTGGAGGGATCTTCTGCCCCTGCTCAGCCTCTTGGTGCTCACCCGTCTGGGGGTGCCGGTGAGCACCTCCTTCTTGGTGCTCACTGCGGTGGCTCCGATGCAGCTGGGGGGGATGTTGCGCAAATCCCTGGCGGGCTATGGCCTGGCCTTTGTGGGGGCACTGATCGTGTATAGCCTCCTTGGCCCCTGGCTGGAGGGGAAAGCCAGCCCACCGGGTGCTGAATCCGCTGAATCAGCCGCAATCTCCTGGAGTGGATCGATCCCCTGGAGCGCCCTGCAATGGCTGGCCACCGCAGCGCTCTGGAGCCAGTGGCTGGTGCAGGACCTGGCGAATGTCTATGTCTATCTCCCCCGCCGCCTCAACCTGGCCGAACTGGGGGTGACCCTGGTGGTGCTGTGCGGGGCCGTGGCCCTGATCGTGGTGCTCGGGGGAGGACCGATCCAGGGGAGGCTGCGCAGCAAGTGCCGCAGCGATGATCCCCGCTCCACCACCCTGATCAGCCTGCTCTATGGGCTGCTGCTGCTCGCCTTCTTCGGGGGAGACCGCCTGCCGATGAGCACCTCCTGGCTGTTTCTCGGGCTGCTGGCCGGCCGGGAGGTGGGCCTATCCTGGCGAGGCGTGGGCCGACCGGGCCGAGAGATGTTGGCTGATCTCAGTCTGGATCTGCTGCGGGCGGGCGGGGGCCTGGCGACGAGCCTGGGGGTGGCCCTCCTGGTGGCCGCTGATCGTGCATGAGGGCTTCGATCTTGCGAATCCGCACCAGGGTGGTCTGCCACACCTCAAGCCGGAAGCGCTGGTCATCGTCTCCCCCCTGGGCCTCGGCGGCAGCCCTGGCCACCAGGGCCTCCAGATCGTCTCCTTGTTCAAAGGCCTCCCAGAGTTCCCGCTCCAGGCGGGCCCGGGCGATGAAGTTCCAGCGTTGCAACCAGGCCATGGGAGCTCCAGGAGACACCCAGTCAACCCTGTCACCCGCCCTTGGTGCGCTTACCGCACCGGAGCGATGGGAGACTGGGGCCCTTGCGCGGCGCAGAGGGTTTCATGAAGGCCATCAGCGTGCTCGGCTCCACGGGCTCCATCGGCACCCAGACCCTCGAGATCGTGGAGACGTTCCCCGATCGTTTCCAGGTGGTGGCCCTCACGGCCAACCGCAATCTGGATCTGCTGCTGGAGCAAATTCTCCGGCACCGCCCCGAGATGGTGGCCCTGGCGGATCAGGAGGATGTGCCCGCCCTCCGGCAGCGTCTGGCCGACCTGGAGCCGAGCCTGCGTCCCGACCCGCTGCCGGAGATCGGCGGCGGACCCGAGGGGCTCTGCGCCGCGGCGGCCTGGCCCCGGGCCGACCTGGTGGTGGCGGGCATCGTGGGTTGCGCGGGCCTGCTGCCCACCCTGGCGGCCATCCGGGCCGGGAAGGATATCGCCCTGGCCAACAAGGAAACCCTCATCGCCGCCGGTCCGGTGGTGCTGCCGGAGCTGCAGGCCAGTGGCGCCCGCCTGCTGCCGGCGGATTCTGAACACTCCGCCATCTTTCAGTGCCTACAGGGGGTGCCCTGGCCGGAGCAGGTGCGCCTCTCCACCGGGAAGCCACCTCCGGGTTTGCAGCGGATCCTCCTCACCGCTTCCGGTGGTGCCTTCCGCGACTGGGATCCCGCGGATCTCACGAAAGTGACCGTGGCTGATGCCACCAGCCATCCAAACTGGGTGATGGGGCGGAAGATCACCGTGGATTCAGCCACCTTGATGAACAAGGGACTGGAGGTGATCGAGGCGCACTATCTGTTCGGCGTGGAGTACGACGCCATTGAGATCGTGATCCATCCCCAGAGCATCATCCACTCGATGGTGGAGCTGGCGGACACCTCCGTCCTGGCCCAGCTGGGCTGGCCGGACATGAAGCTGCCGATTCTCTGCTGCCTCAGCTGGCCGGAGCGGGTAAACACCCCCTGGAGGCGGCTGGATCTGGCCGCCATCGCCAACCTGAGTTTCCGAGAACCCGATCCGGCGCGGTATCCCTGCATGGGGCTGGCCTATGCGGCAGGCCGGGCCGGGGGCACCATGCCCGCCGTGCTGAATGCCACCAATGAACAGGCCGTGGCACTCTTCCTCGAGGAGAAGATTCCCTTTCTGGCGATCCCCTGGCTGATCGAAACGGTGTGTGAACGCCACCAGCGGGATCTGCGGGCCCGTCCAGACCTGGAGGAGGTGCTGGCAGTGGATGCCTGGGCCCGCCAGGCCGCCCTGGAGGCGGCAGCCACCCGGCATGGGCAGCCCCTGCTGATGGGGTGAGAGACAGCGATCAGCGAGCGGCGATGTCCAGCGTGTCCCATCACCTTCTGCTCTGCGCCACGCCGAGCAAACCCCTCTGCTGTGATCCAAACCTGGGGGCAGCCACCTGGGAGCGATTGAAGCTGCTGGTGCGCACACTGGGTCTGGAGGACTCCAACCGCCCCGGCGGACGGGTACTGCGTACCAAGGCGGATTGCCTGCGGGTGTGCGAGGGAGGGCCCATCCTGCTGATCTGGCCGGACGGAATCCTTTATGGAGGCGTCACCCCGGAGCGAGTGGAGCGGATCGTGCGGGAGCACATTCTCGAGGGGCGACCGATTGAACCCTGGATTCTTGGCCGCCATCAGCTCAAAGCCTGTCAAGCCCGGGCTGAAGGCGGCTCTCCCCCCTGCCATCCCCCTGATCAAGGCCCGTAGGTTGAGAGCCCTTGAACACACCCCATGGCCCCCAAAGCCTTTTTCCCTGCGCTGGCCCAGGAGCGTGTTGCCCTGGCACCCCTGGCGACCCTTTCAATCTTGAATGATCTTCAGTCTGTGACCCAGCGAGTGGGGAGTCTCCTGGCTGATCTCACTGGATCAGTTCACGAGGATCTCGATGGACACCTCCAGCGCGTGGGATCCGCCGTGGTCTTCAGCGGTCATCCTGTTGCAGCCAGGAACATGGAGCGCAAACTCCGGAAAGCCGGTCTAACGACTTCGCTCAATTTATTAGCGTTGAAACAGGGGATTTCACTGTGAGTGTAGGAAAACCCCTCTGCTGACAGAGGGTTGTGGAGACGATGGCGATCAACAGTGTGGCGCCCAGAAGAGTGATCACCAAAGATCCGGGCAAATCCTGCACCGGAGAGGTGAATATCGAAAGGATTCCTCCCTCACCCTTCTCTTCAGGGGCGCCATAGTCGTCTTTACCGGCTGGAAATACTGGACTCTCGGAAGCCTCCAATCCGCTCAATGTAGCGGGCTGCCATGAAACAGCCAGCTGATCCGGCCAAGCATCAGGGCTTTTGTGCTGGATTCGCATAGTTGCTCCATTCCCCTAGGCGCTCCAAGGTCTGCACCCCCTCGAGCCGCTTGCTCCCCATGACCCAGGTGGGATAGGCCTGGATGCCGGCCTGATCGCAGCGCTTGCGCTGCTCTTCGGTCTTTTCGCATTCCAGATAGGGCAGCTGGTTGCCGGCTTCCTGGCCAAAAAGGTTCTTCTGCTTGAAGCAGGCGGGGCACCACCAGGCCCCGTAGAACACAGCACCGACACGGCGCAGGTGGGCTACCAGACCCAGCTGATCCGCCGTGGAGGGCTGCATGGCCTGCCCCAGGGTTGGGGTGGTGCTTCCAGACCCCGATGGGGGCGAGGCGGCATGGGCGGCTCCCGGTCGGTAGGGAGAGGCCCCCAGGAGCTGGAACAGAAGGGCGTAACCCAGCAGGGTCGTCGTCCGAGACACAAACACCGGCATGGGTGGCGGGTTGATCCAGCCCTAAAGCCTAGAAGGTTTGCACGGCCCGAATCTTTAGAGACCCACGTACGGCCTTCCCCCCATCGGTGTGCACCGCAGGGGCTGGGGCGGGCTGAGAGAATGCCCCCACGAGGCTGAACCCATGGCTGCCAACGGCTATCGCGATTACTTCAAGGTGCTTGGGGTGGAGCGCGGGGCCGATGCGGAAACGATCAAGCGAGCCTTCCGCAAGCTCGCCCGCCAATACCACCCGGATGTGAACCCGGGCGATGCCAATGCCGAGGCCCGCTTCAAGGAGATCAGCGAGGCCTATGAGGTGCTCTCTGATCCGGAGAAACGGCGCCGCTACGAGCAATTCGGCCAGTACTGGAGCCAGATGGGCGGCCAGGGCGGGGGCGCTGGCTTTGATGTGGATTTCGGCCGCTATGGCAGCTTCGACGACTTCATCAACGACCTGCTCGGGCGCTTCGGCGGGGCGTCGGGTGGCGGGGGTTTCGGCGGGGGCTTCCCTGGGGGATTCGGCGGTGGCTTTCCCGGCGGATTCGGCAGTGGGTTCCCTGGTGGTGCGGCTCGCTCGGCGCCGGTGAACCTGGATGCGGAAGCCACCCTCACCCTCACGTACGGCGATGCCTTCCGCGGCTGTGAGCGCACCCTGGCGGTGAACGACGAGCGGGTGGAGGTGCGCATCCCGGCGGGGGTGAAGCCCGGAGGCCGCCTGCGCCTGAAGGGCAAGGGCAACCTCCAGCCCGGCACGGGCCGCCGGGGGGATCTCTATCTGCAGATCGAGCTGCAGCCCCATCCTATCTGGCGGCTCGATGGCGACCAACTGCGGGCCGAGCTGCCCCTCAGCCTTGATGAGCTAGCCCTGGGAGGCGATGTAGTGGTGGCCACCCCGGACGGGGAGGCCACCGTGCAGGTGCCCCCCGGCATGACCCTCGGCCGCAGCCTGCGGCTGAAGGGAAAGGGCTGGCCGCTGCGCACCGGCCGGGGCGACCTGCTGCTCACCCCCACCCTGAAACTGCCGGACACCCTCAGCGAACGGGAGCGGCAGTTGCTTCAGGATCTGCGGGCTGCCCGCAGCGCCGATCCCCGCCAGGGCTGGGTGGCCTCCGCCAGGCTTTGAGTTGAGCCCCTCCCCCCAGCGATCCAAGCGTCTGGGGCTCGCCCTGGCGGCCGGCGCCCTCTCAGGACAAGGCCAAGCTGGTGGGCGCCTATGCCGATGTGGCGGGGGATGTGTTGCGGCGGGCGGGCCTGGAAGAACGGGTTAAGTTCTATTTCTCTATGGCGTCTGCAGCGGTCGGTCCTTCAGCCAGCTGGTGCTGAGCGTCGTGTATGGCAGCGACTTGCTGGCTGGCTTCACCAAGTGGCTCCTGCCGCTGCTGATCGTGATGATCATCGTGCTGCTGGCCCCCAGCCTGGAGAGTTCCCTGGGCGACATCCGGCTGGCAATCCCCTCCACCGCCCTGCCCGCCACTCCCTACCCCACCTTCCTCGACCGGCTCTATGGCTACTGCTACCTGGTGGCGGTGGGGCTGTTCGTGCTCTTCGTCTGGAGCTCCAATCAGTTTGAGGCCACACCAGAAGATCAGCAGGACAGACTGCGGGCTCGCATCAACCGCATCGACGGGTGCTGCCAGTGGGGAACACTGATCGGGCTGGGGGTGTAGATCGCGCTGGCCTGGGTCTTCTAAGGTCCCCACTCCGCTGAGGGCGCTGTGGGCCGAGGGTGCTGTGGGCCGAGGGCGCTGAGGCCAGAAGATCACTCCCTAGGATCCGGCCAGCACTCCCCCCTCCATGGAGCTCACCTACCGGCCCCGCCGCCTGCGGCGGACCCCGGCCCTGCGGGCCCTGGTGCGCGAGCACCACCTCGCCCCCACCGATTTCATCTATCCCCTCTTCGTGCATGAGGGGGCGGGCAACGAACCGATCGGGGCCATGCCCGGGGCCAACCGCTGGAGCCTGGATGGGCTGGTGGAGGAGGTGGGCCGGGCCTGGGATCTGGGCATCCGCTGCGTGGTGCTCTTCCCCAAGGTGGCCGATGGCCTCAAAACCGAAGACGGAGCGGAGTGCTTCAACGAGCACGGCCTGATCCCCCGGGCCATCCGCCGGCTCAAGGAGGTGCATCCGAGCATGGCGATCATGACCGATGTGGCCCTCGATCCTTACTCCTGCGACGGCCACGACGGCATCGTCTCGAGCGAGGGGGTGGTGCTGAACGATGAAACGGTGGAAATCCTCTGCCGCCAGGCAGTGGCCCAGGCCCGGGCCGGTGCCGATCTGATCGGCCCAAGCGACATGATGGATGGGCGGGTGGGCGCGATCCGCGAAGCCCTGGATCTGGAGGGCTTCAGCGAGGTGGGCATCATCAGCTACACGGCGAAATATGCCTCCGCCTACTACGGCCCCTTCCGCGAAGCCCTCGATTCGGCACCCCGCCCCTCCGGCGGCAAGCCCATCCCCAAAGACAAGAGTTCCTACCAGATGGATCCAGCCAATGGCCGGGAAGCCTTGGTGGAAGCGGAGCTCGATGAGGGCGAAGGGGCCGACATCCTGATGGTGAAGCCCGGCTTGGCCTACCTGGATGTGATCTACCGCCTGCGGCAGGAGAGCGATCAACCGATCGCCGCTTACAACGTGAGCGGCGAATATGCCATGGTGAAAGCCGCGGCCGAGCGGGGCTGGATCGATGAGCGGGCGGTGGTGCTGGAAACCCTGCTCTGCTTCAAACGGGCGGGAGCCGATCTGATCCTGAGCTACCACGCCACCGAAGCCGCCGCCTGGCTGCGGCAGGGCTAAGGCGGCGCAGTTGGTTGGTCATGGAATTCTCCCCCTAGGCTGATGGCAGCATTGAGGGTTGGTGTTCATGCTTGCCCCTACCAGCCCCCAGGAGCTGCGGGATACCAAAGGCTTTGCCGATCACCTCCATCTGCCGATAGCTCTCACTAACGCATTGCGCCTCACCCCCGAGGGGTTTGCGGAACTGTGCGCGGCAAACCCCGATGCGGTTATGGAGCTGGCCGCCGATGGCTCACTCATTCAGATGACTCCCACAGGCAGCGCCACTGGAGCCCGCAACGCCGACCTGCTCTTTCAACTGCAGAGCTGGGCCCGCGCCCGTGGGGGCTGGAAGGTGTTTGATAGCTCCACCGGCTTCTGCCTGCCCGATGGTTCCGTGCGCAGCCCTGATGCCTCTCTGGTGTCGCTGGAATGCTGGCAAGCCCTCAGCGCAGATGAACGGCGAGGCTTTGCGCCCCTCTGCCCCGATCTGGTGGTGGAGCTTGCCAGCCCCACGGATGACGGCCCCCGTGACGTCAGTGCCCTGCGCCAGAAGATGGCCTCCTACCAGCGCAATGGCGCCCGGCTGGGCTGGCTGCTGATTCCGGAGAAGCGGGTCGTGGAGGTATGGCCAGCTGCCGGCTCCTCCTCTCCGCTGGAAGGTCTGCTCAAGCTGGAGGGGGGGGCCGACTTCCCTGGTCTCTGCATCAATCTGGAAGAGATCTGGGCGACCTGAGCCAACAGCAGGTCCGAGCGGCGCGAAACAGTCACCGAAGGTGAGCTGCTGTGGAGTGGCCCTACCCCTGGCCGCCCGCCATCAGCCCCCTTGAATTCGGCGTTCCAGCTCCTCCCGCAGCTGGCGGATCTGGGTGAGCAAGTGCTCCCGAGGAGCTGGAAGAGGAGTGTCTTCCGGGGAGGAGCGGGCTTTGACGGCAAATTGCGCCAGCTCCAGCAGATCTTCCGGCAGCGACACACGGGCAAGTTGTTGGAGGCGCCTCAGGTCATGGCTGAGGGGCGGCTGGCCATCGGCCAGCACGATGAAGCCCTTGAGCAGATTCTCCACGCTTTGCTGGGCCAGAAAGCCCCAATTCTCCTGGGCGAAGGCTGGATCGAGGCTGGCGGCGAGGGAGGTTTCGTGGCGCAGGGCCAATCGAAGAATGGCGCGGGCATCCTCCTCAGGGGGCATGAAGGAGCCTCCCTTCGCGGTGGATGTGGCCAAGCACATGCCAGCGGGATCCGGCCCAGTGGGCGGCTGTGGCGGCATCGGTGATCAGCAGGTCGAGATCGACGGACAGCAGAGGCAGAAGCAGGGCCCGAATGCGGGAGCGCAGCACCCGTTCCCGATCCTGGGTGAGAGAGCCAGGAACGATCAGCAGCAGGTCGAGATCGGAGCCGGGGCGAGCTTCCCCGCGGGCTCGGGAGCCGAACAACACAAGCTGGGCCACCTGCGGATCATGAACCAGCTGGGCCAAAGCGGCGGCAATCTGCGGATCCTCAAGCCCCGGGCCGAGATCCTGGTGGGCATGGCGGCGTCCGGGGGCGAAGCTTCCAGGCTGGCAGGAAGTGGACATCCCATGGGATAAAGCCTAGGCCGGATGGGAGAACTGGTGCAGGGCCCCAACACTCCGGAGCGTCACCGACCTGGTTCAGAATCGGGGGCACAGCGTTCCGCCAGGGCCAGCGCTTCCAGGAGGGCCTCGCGGGGCAGCCCCTCCACCGCCAGGTCCAGATCGGAGCCGTCGTGAAAGCCGGGCCCGAGCCGAGCACCGAGCCGAACAGCCATACACCCACTTCGGGCCAGAGCCCTTGCAGCTCCTTCGCCACGGCTTCGGCCACCACCAGCAGCTGCTGACGGCGCCCCTCAAGAGCGTCGGCTTCCCTGGCCCAGAGCTGGCGCCAGTGCTGTCGTTGGGCCGCCGTCAAGGTCATGCCATCAACCTAGCGGCGCTCTTGAATCCACGCCTGCAGTGCCCCCTTCCCGCAGCCGCTAGCCCGCTTGCGAGAGAATGGGTTCAGTGATCTGTTGTCCCATGGCGCCGGCCGCTGCTGTCCATCGCCTCGGCCATGTCGCCCTGCGGGTGCAGGACATGGCGCGGGCCAAGCGCTTCTACGAAACCCTGGGGCTGCGCCTCACCTGGGAGGCTGACGACTGGTGCTACCTGCAATGGCCCCAGACCGGTGAGGGCATCGCCCTGCTGAGCCCCGGCTACACGGCGGCAGGCCCCCACTTCGCCTTCCACTTCCAGCGCCGCGAGGAGGTGGATCAGGTGCGGCACCAGCTGGTGGCCGAGGGCCACACCTGCGGGCCCGTGCACGACCACCGGGACGGCACCGCCTCCTTCTACATGCAGGATCCAGAAGGCAACTGGCTGGAGATGCTCTACGAACCTGCGCCCGGCCTGCCCTCCAACGTGGGAGCGGAGCCCATCCCCCTCACCTATCCCAGCGGCGCCGCGTGAGCGAGGGGATTGGGGCCGAAGCCCTGGAACTGCTGGAGTGGCCCCGCCTGTGTGCCCAGGTAGCCAGCTTTGCGCTTACGGCTAGCGGCAGGCGGTTCTGCCAGGCCCTGCCCCTGGCCTCCACCCCGGCCGAAAGCCAGCAGCTGCTGGGGGAAACCACCGAGCTGCTGGCCCTCGATGGCCTCACCGAGGGGGGCCTGAGTTTTCAAGGGGTCGCGGACCTGAGCAGCACCGTGGCCCTCAGCGCCAAAGGGGGCACCGCTGGCGGAGAAGCCCTCCTGGAGGTGGCCACCACCCTGGCCGCCGCTCGGCGCCTGCGGCGTCAGATCGATGAGCCCACCCTGCGGCCGATCACCACCGCCCTGATCGACAGCCTGCGCACCTTCCCAGAGCTGGAGCAGCGGCTGCAGTTCTGCTTGGAAGAGGGCGGCCGGGTGGCGGATCGGGCCAGCCCCGCCCTGCAGGGCCTGCGGCGCCAGCAGGCTGGGGTGCGGGCCGAGCGGCGGGAGCGGCTGCAGGATCTGCTGCGCCGCTGGGCTCCCTCCCTCCAGGACACGGTGATTGCCGAGCGCAACGGTCGGCCCGTGCTGGCAGTGAAGGCCGGCGCGGCCGCCCAGTTGCCGGGGCTGGTGCACGACAGCTCGGCTTCCGGAAGCACGGTGTTTCTCGAACCCCAGGCCGTGATCCCCCTGGGCAACCGCCTCCGGGAGCTGGAGGGGGAGGAACGGGACCTGGAGGAGGCGGTGCTGCGCGAGTTGAGCGGCCTGGTGGGCGAGCAGAGCGAGGCTTTGCTGCACCTGCAGGCCGTGCTGCTGCGCCTGGAGGCCGCCCTGGCCCGGGCCCGCTATGGCGCCTGGCTGGGGGGCCTGCGGCCGGAGATCTCCCCGGATCCCCTGGCCCCCTGGGCCCTGGAGGGCCTGCGCCACCCCCTTCTGCTCTGGCAGGAGCGCAGGGAGGAAGGCCGGCCCGTGGTGCCGGTGAGCGTGCGGGTGGCCGAGCCGGTGCGGGTGTGGCGATCACGGGCCCCAACACCGGCGGCAAAACCGTGACCCTCAAGGCCGTGGGGCTGGCGGCCCTGATGGCGCGGGCCGGGCTGTTTCTGCCCTGCGGCGCCACACCGAAGCTGCCCTGGTGCGCCCAGGTGCTGGCCGACATCGGTGATGAGCAGTCGCTCCAGCAGAACCTCTCCACCTTCAGCGGCCACATCCGCCGCATCGCCCGCATCCTGGAGGCCCTCCCCGCCACGTGCGACGGGACCCCACCCGGCGCCTCCCTGGTGCTCCTCGATGAGGTGGGCGCCGGCACCGACCCCACCGAGGGCAGCGCCCTGGCCATCGCCCTGCTGCGCCAGCTGGCAGAGCGGGCAACGCTCACCATCGCCACCACCCACTTCGGTGAGCTCAAGGCCCTCAAATACGGCGATCCCCGCTTCGAGAACGCATCGGTGGCCTTCGATGTGGACACCCTCTCCCCCACCTACCACCTGCAATGGGGTATCCCGGGGCGCAGCAACGCCCTGGCCATCGCCACGAGGCTGGGGCTGGAGCCCGCCGTGATCGAGGCGGCCCAGGGATTGCTAAGGCCCAGCGGGGAGGGGGATGCCAATGCAGTGATCGCCGGGCTGGAGAGCGAGCGCCAGCGGCAGCAGGAGGCCGCCGAGGAGGCCGCGGCCCTGCTGGCCCGCACCGAACTCCTCCACGAGGAACTGCTGGAGCGCTGGCAGCAGCAAAAAGACCAGAGCGCCGAACTGCAGGAGCTCAGGCGCCAGGAGCTGGAGCGCTCGATCCGCGCCGGGCAGGGGGAGGTGAGGCGGCTGATCCGGCGCCTCCGCCAGGCCGGAAGGGCCCAGCCGGCGGAGGCGGGGGAGGCGGCCCGGCAGGTGGGCCAGCGGCTGCGGCAGCTGGAGGAGACCCACCGGCCCGCGCCCCAGCGGCGGGAGCACCAGGGCTGGCTGCCGAAGGTGGGCGAGCGGGTGCGGGTGCTCTCCCTCGGAAAGGCGGGCGAGGTGCTGGCCCTCTCCGACGACGGCCGGGAGCTCACCGTGCGCTGCGGCGTGATGCGGCTCACCCTGGAGCTCACCGCCATCGAGGGGCTGCATGGCGAGAAGGCCACCCCGCCGGAGCCGCGCCAGCCGGTGGTGGCGATCCGCAGCCGCCGCAACCCCGCCAGCCGGGGCCCGGAGGTGCGCACCGAGGGCAACACGGTGGATGTGCGCGGCCTGCGGGTGCACGAGGCGGAGGCGGCGGTGGAGGAGCGGCTGCGGGGCGCCAATGGCCCGGTGTGGGTGATCCACGGCATCGGCACCGGCAAGCTCAAGCGGGGCCTGCGGGCCTGGCTGGAAACGGTGCCCTACGTGGAGCGGGTGAGCGATGCGGAGCAGGGCGACGGCGGCCCCGGCTGCAGCGTGGTGTGGGTGAAGTGACGCTTCTCAGGTGGGAGGAGCCCCCCGCCCCCAGAGCCAACGGCAATCGCGCTTCAGGGCCTGGGCCATGACAGAGCCTCCCGCCAGCAGCTCGGCATGTTCGGCTGGCGTGAACACCAGGGCATCGCAGCTGAGTAGCGGGGAGGGATGTAGAGCGCATCGAGGATGTGGAGGCGAAGCAGGCCCATTCGTGGTGTCCGGCGGCGGCGCTCACCCCCGCGAGCTCCACATCGGAACGGGCCTGATGCAACCCGTCGGCGGAGCGGTTCTAAAGGGTCCACAAGCCCATTTTCCGCCCTAACTAGCATCCTGGAGGTGTCAGCCGATCCACCCATGGACCAAGCCCCCGAAGCCCTTTTCCAGCATGGCGTCGCCAGCGGCGATCCCCTCATCGATCGGGTCATCCTTTGGACCCGGCTCACCACGTCCGACGCCTCATTGCCGGTGACCTATGTGGTGGCCACCGACCCGGCCTTCACCACCCTTGTGGCCCAGGGCCAACTGGAGGCCAACGCCAGTGCCGACCACACCGTGCATGTCGACGCGACTGGATTGGCCCCGACACCCGCTATTACTACCGCTTCTTCGCCCAGGGCCAAACCTCGTCCACCGGCCGCACCCGCACCCTGCCGGGGCTTGGCGTCAGCCATCTGCGCTTCGCCCAAACCTCCTGTTGCAAGTTCAACGCGGGATTCTTCAACGCTTACGCGACCCTGGCGGCCCGCGACGACCTGCAATTTCTGCTGCACCTTGGGGATTACATCTACGAAGCCTCCAACACGCCGCCCGCCGGCCAAACCCCTGGCGCCGACATCGGCCGGCCCTTTGAGCCCCTGCATGAGTGCAAAACCCTGGCCGACTACCGCACCCGCTATAGCCAATACCACCGCGATCCGGATGTGCAGATCATGCACGCCTCCCTTCCCCTAATTGCGACTGTGGACGACCATGAATTTGCCGATGGTGCCTGGCGGGGCGGGGCCGATGAACACAAGGAGGAGCGCGACGGCCCCTGGGTGGATCGGGTGAATGCCGCTCTGCAGGCACGCTCTGAATGGCTGCCGACCCGCCCGGTGGATCCGGCCGACCCCTGGCGCGTCTACCGCAGCCTGCACTTCGGCTCCCTGGCCGACCTGCACCTCACCGCAACCCGCATCTATCGGGATCTTCCAGTACCAGGGCCCGAGATGCACAGCCCGGAGCGCACCGCCCTGGGGCTACCCCAGCAGCAATGGCTCTTCGATGAGCTCGACCGGAGCCAGGCGCAGTGGCAATTGATCGGCAACCCATCCGTGATGGCGACGACATGGAAACCAGGTCTGCCGGAAACGGTGCTGAAAGCCCTGATCAAAACCAAACTGGTGAATAGCAAGGGTGATGGACCGGATTACGACCAGTGGGATGGCTATCCAGCCGAGCGGGAGATGATCTATGGCTATTTCGAGACCCATCCGGGCAATTTCGTGGTGCTCAGCGGCGACATCCACGTCAGCATGGCTCTCGAGCTGCGTAAGGATCCCTACGACCTCAATGCCGAACCGATCGCCGTGGAATTCGTGAACACGAGCATCACCGCGCAGAATTTTGACGACAAGATGAAGTGGCCAGCCCGCACTGAATCGGTGGCCTATGAGGAGGAACTGAAGCAGCATCTCAATCACGTGAAATACGTGAATCTTGATGGCCACGGCTACAACATCGTTGATGTCACACCCGAGCGGGTGCAGGTGGAGTGGTGGCATGTGGACACCGTGCTCGCGCCCAGCAGACAGGAGCGGTGCGACGCTGTGGCCCATGTGAAGCCAGGGAGTTCCCGGCTGGTCCTCTCCCCAGCCTGATCAGCTCAACCGTGGCAACTTGGGCTCCCGCCGCGCGGGTTCGGGCTCGGCAGGAGATGCGGTCTGCAGAGCCTCCCCTGTCCCATCAAACAACCGCCAGCCGGCCTGCTCCACCTCAGGTGCACCGTCTCCCCCACCCGCGCCTCCTGATCCGGGCCCGTGCGCACATGCACCAACTGGCTGCCCTCCAGCAGGCGGCAAGTGAGCAGCTGCTCATTGCCCAGGGCTTCCACATGGCTCACCTCCGCCGGCAGATTGCGGTTAGCAGAGGGAGCCAGCCGCAGGTGCTCCGGCCTCAGTCCCCCAGTGAGCCGCTCGCCCTGGCGGCTGGCCACCAGGGGCTCCCGGGCCGAGGGCACGGCAAACTTCTTGCCCGCCGCCAGCAGCAGCCCGCCCCCCAGCGCTTCCACCGGCAGCAGGTTCATCGGCGGGCTGCCGATGAACTGGGCCACGAACAGATTGGCCGGCTCCCGGTAGAGCTCCAGCGGCGTGCCCAGCTGCTGCAGGCGGCCCTGGTAGAGCACGGCGATGCGATGGCCCATGGTCATCGCCTCCACCTGATCGTGGGTGACATACACCGTGGTGGTGCCCAGCTGGCGCTGCAGCTCCACGATCTGGGTGCGGGTGCCGGTGCGCAGCTTGGCGTCCAGATTGCTGAGGGGCTCATCCATCAGAAACACCTCGGGCTGGCGGGCGATGGCCCGGCCCAGAGCCACCCGCTGCTTCTGCCCGCCGGAGAGTTCCTTGGGCAGGCGCTCCAGCAAGGGCTCCAGCTCCAGCATCCGCGCCACCTCGGCGATCCGCCCATCGATCCGCTCCTCCCGCGCTGAGGGCACCCGCAGGGGGGCAGGCCAGGGGCGGCTCAGGCGATGGAGGCCGTCCTGGAGTTGCTGGGCGGTGGAACGGCGCTGGCGGCGGCGGAGGCCGAAGCCCAGGTTGCCGGCCACCGAGAGGTGGGGATAGAGGGCATAGCTTTGAAACACCATCGCCACATTCCGCTGGGAGGGCCGCAGCCCACTCACCGGTTGCCCCCCCACGTAGATCTCCCCGCTCGTGGGACTATCCAGGCCCGCCAGCAGGCGCAGAAGGGTGCTCTTGCCGCAACCCGAGGGCCCAACCAGCACCAGAAATTCCCCATCGGCAACAGCCAAATCCAGCTCATGCAGCACCGTCACCGGTTCCCCACCCCGCCGTGGGGGGTAGGTCTTGCTCACCTGCGCAAACCGAACCTCGGCCAAACCTGTGCTCCGACGGGCGGATCCTAAGGTTGCTCCAATGCAGTTCATTGATCAGGCCCGCATCACCGTGCGCGGCGGCCGTGGCGGCGACGGGATCACGGCCTTCCGGCGCGAGAAATATGTGCCCGCTGGAGGCCCCTCTGGCGGGGATGGGGGGAAAGGCGGCGATGTGGTGCTTCACGCCGACAACAACCTGCAGACCTTGCTGGATTTCAAGTACAAGCGGCTGTTCGCCGCGGGCGACGGCACCCGGGGCGGCCCTAACCGCTGCACAGGAGCCAGCAGCCCCACCCTGGTGGTGCCCGTGCCCTGCGGCACGGAGGTGCGCGATGCCCGCACCGGCATCCTGCTGGGGGATCTCACGGTGCCAGGCGAAGAGCTGGCGGTGGCCATGGGAGGGCGCGGCGGGCTGGGCAATGCCCATTTCCTGAGCAACCGAAACCGGGCGCCGGAGCGCCACACCGAAGGGAAGGATGGGGAGGAATGGCTGCTGCAGCTGGAGCTCAAACTTTTGGCAGAGGTGGGCATCATCGGCCTGCCGAATGCGGGCAAGAGCACCCTGATCTCCGTGCTCTCCGCCGCGCGACCCAAGATCGCCGACTATCCCTTCACAACTCTGGTGCCAAACCTCGGGGTGGTGCGCAAACCCAGCGGAGATGGAACCGTGTTCGCCGATATCCCCGGGCTGATCGAAGGAGCAGCCGCCGGAGCCGGCCTGGGCCACGACTTCCTCAGGCACATCGAGCGCACGAAACTTTTAGTTCACCTGCTGGACGCCAGCTCGGACTCGGTGCTGGACGATCTTGCGGTCGTTGAGAAGGAATTGCAGAACTATGGCCACGGCTTGCCTGAAAAACCCCGGCTTGTCGTGCTCAACAAGGCAGACATTCTGGATACTGTCGCCAGGGATGACCTCATGGCCCAAGTGGAAGCTTGGGGGGAAAGCGCATCCTGGATGCAAAGGAAACCGTTACTGATTTCAGCTGCGGCCTCCCAGGGGCTGGACGCCCTCAGGGAAGCCGTCTGGAGACAGCTGGAAGCGGATCAGTCGTCGTAGACCCGGCATTCGGGAGCTTCTGGATTCAGGTCGCAGAACACTTCCAGGGGAGTGGGGTCGTGGCTGTCTTCGGGATGGTGCGATTTGAACTCCTCAAGACTCTTGAGCTCCTGCTCGAGATGCCGCACCTTGCCGAGATCCCCTGCGGCACGGGCCTGCTCGATGTCCTGTTTGTCCTGTTCGATGTGCTCGTCGATGCTTTTCATAACAGACGGCCGCTGTTGCCGGCGGAAGTTCACGGCGCCTACCTTACGGGGCCCGTCGACCAACCGCCGGCCCTGTGTGCGCTGGTGCTGATGAATCCTGCGCAAAGGCGTGAGCGGCAAACCGGCCCCTGCCGGTGCTACCACAGCAACAAGCCAGCAAGGAGCAGGGCGGATGACCCACATCCGACAATGCCGTGACAGGCATTTCATCGACGATGACGGTCGGCTGTTCTGGATCAACGGGCCTGACGACAATTGCTACCTTTCCGAGCAACGCCAGTGGCGGCCCCAGCTGAGTTTTGAAGACGTGTTGGAATGGAAACAATGTGCTCCCACCGGCACGGTGAGCCAGCGGTTTCCCTCGCCAATGGCGGCCTGTGAGGCCTTCGAGCATGCCCAGGTGGTGTGGTCGCTGGATGTCTATCTCCGCCGCATGGGCGATGAGATGGCCCGCCACCGCTCCGCGGCCGACTACAAACCCACAGCCATGCGCCTGGCCGAGGCCCAGGGCGCACGGCCCCGCCAACCGCCCTGGGCCCTGCCTGCACCATCCGGCCCCGCCTGCGACCTCGCCCCTGGCATGCCCCCCAGACCCAGCGGTGCCGAATGGCAAGGCCCACGGGAGACCGCTGCTTCTGTAGCTGCTTCTGAGGAGGAGATGCCCCATCTCCGCAGACGGCGCCGCAGCGGGGCAACCCAGCCCCGCTGATGCACCAGGGGCCTACGCCCCCTGGCGCTCACTGAGCTGAAGCCAGCGCTCCTCTGCGGTTTCGATCCGCTCCAGGAGTGCAGCGAGCTCCTGGCTGAGGGTCTCCAGCTCGCTGAAGTTCACCGAACCGGCCTGGGCGAGGCGTTGTTCCAGCAGGCGTCTGTCCTCCTCCCAGTGGGGAAGATCCCGCTCGAGGGCCTCCAATTCCCGGCGCTCCTTGTTGCTGAGCCGTTGTCCCTGTGCCTTGGCGACGGGTCCCTTGGCGCCCACTCCGGCGCCAGCCCCGGCGTCCACCGCCTTCGGGGCAGGCTGCGGAGCCGCTGCACTCGAAGCGGCCCGCTGGGCGTCGAGATAGGCGCTGTAGTTTCCCTCGAAGCGCCGCACGTCCCCCTGGCCCACCAGAAAGAGTCGATCCACGGTGCGATCCAGAAACCAGCGGTCGTGGGAGACCACCACAACACAGCCACGGAAATCCTCGAGAAAGTCTTCCAGCACCGCCAGGGTGGCCACATCCAGGTCGTTGGTGGGTTCATCCAGCAGGAGCACATTGGGCCCCTCCATCAGCAACCGGCAGAGATGCAGGCGCCGCCGCTCCCCCCCGGACAGCCTGGCCACGGGCTGATGCTGCTGGGCCGGGGGGAAGAGGAAACGCTCCAGCAGCTGGGAGGCACTGAGCTCCTGTCCAGCCACCTGCACCCGGCGGGCCGCCTCGTTCACCACATCAATCACCTTGCGCTCCTCGGGCCCCTGAAGCACCGTGCTGTGCTGATCAAAGACGGCCAGGCGCACCGTTTCTCCCAGCTCGAGCGTGCCGGCACTGGGGAGGCGGTGCCCCGCCAGCACCTCGAGCAGGGTGGATTTGCCGGCGCCGTTAGGGCCAATGATCCCCACCCGATCCTCCGGGCTGAAGTCGTAGCTGAAGTTGGCCAGCAAGGGACGCCCCTCGATGGCCACGGCCACCTGCTCCGCCCGGATCACCCGTTTGCCGAGGCGCTGGGCCGTTGCCGCCATCTCCAGGCGGCCCTTTCCCCTGCTGGGGGCAGCCTCCTGGAGCGCGGCGATGCGCTGCAAGCGGGCTTTCTGCTTGGTGCTGCGGGCCTTGGGGCCCTGGCGCAGCCAGGCCAGCTCCCGGCGCAGCACAGAGCGGTAGGTGGCGGCAGCCGCAGCGGCCACCACTTCCTCCTGGGCCCGCTGCTCCAGATAGGCGGCGTAATTGCCGGCGGTCTGGCGGGCCTGCCCCCTCTCCACCGCCACGATCCGGCAGGTCACCCGATCCAGCAGATAGCGGTCATGGGTCACCAGCACCACGGCGCCGGGATAGCGATCCAGCCAGCTCTGGAGCCATTCCACCCCGTCCGCATCCAGGTGGTTGGTGGGCTCATCCAGCAGGAGCACATCGGGCTGGGCCACCAGGGCGGCCGCGAGGGCCACTCGGCGCCGGTTCCCGCCAGAAAGCGAGCCCATGGTTTGCCCGAGCACCTCGGGCCCGGAGCCGATGCCCAGCCGATCCAGCACGGTGTGGCACTGCCGCTCCAGATCCCAGGCCTGCCGGGCCTCCATCTGGCGCTGCACCTCCGCCAGCCGGGCAAGCAGCGCACCCGACCCCGGATCGTCACTCAGGGCCAGGGAGAGCCGTTCATGCTCCCGCAGCAGATCCATGCGGTCTCCAGCCCCCTGGAACACCTGATCCAGCACCGTGGCCGCCGGATCGAAGGCGGGCTCCTGATCCAGCAACACCACCTGGAGCCTGGCCTGACACTGGCGGCGGCCCTCCTGCAGGGGCTCTACTCCGGCCAGCACCCGCAGCAGGGTGGATTTACCGGCGCCGTTGGGGCCGATCAGGCCGAGGCGATCCCCTGCCGACACGGTGAGATCGAGATCGCGAAAGAGGGTGCGCAGGCCGAAGTCCTTGCCGGCCCCCTCCAGGCGGATCAGGGTCACGGCATGGCCCCTGTCGCCTTGAGCTGCTCGAGATGGAGGAAAACGCTCTTGTCCCCCACATCAGCGGCGGCGGCCATGGGGAATTTGCGCAGGCAGAGCACGAGCAGCAGCGCCGCCTGCAGGGTGAGCAACCCAAGGGTGTAGGGAACGGAGAGCAGCCCCGTGAGCCGCCCCAGCAGAGCCAGAGGCAGGAGCAGGGTCACCCCGATGGCCTCGGGCCGCCGGAAACAGAAGAACTCCTTGAAGCCGATGCCGGTGAGGGCAGCGAAGAAGGGGCCGATCGCCAGGATCGCCAGGGGTTGGCTGAAGGCCTGGTTCACCATGCCGGCCGGCGTGAGCCAGGCCGCCAGGGCCACGAACCCCAGGCAGCCCATCAGCCAGAACAGCTGCAGGGCCCGATGCAGGGGCCGCAGATAAATGTGAATCCAGCGCAGGGCCAGCCCCAGCCCCCCCGCCATCACCACCAGCCAGGGCCAGAGCGCTCCGCTTCCCCACTGCCGCCACTGGAGGGCCAGGGCCAACTGGGCGACGGCCACGCTGGTGAGGGCCAGGCGGTAGGCCAGCACCTCCCGCCGGTCCTTGGCGGTGATCGTGTAGGTGCCATACACCCCTTCGAACACGGGGTCGGCGGCGGGGGGGGAGGCCAGGCTGGAAGTCATGGCGAGGTGGGGGGCGTGCTGTTCACCAGTGTGGCCAGATCCGGCCCCGCCGGGATGAGGCCAGAGGGGTGGAGGGGGAAAAGGGCACCGAAATAGTCCTGGCGCCAGTGATCGGCAAAGCAGGTGGCGGCCACTCCCGGCAGGGCAAGGAACCGCGCGCGCCAGCGCCAGAGGGCCGGCAGCTGCCACAGGGGCCGCTGGCTGCAGCCGAACAAGGGGGCATACACCATCTCCCAGCGGATCAGGGTGGGGAAGAGCACCACATCGGCCAGGGTGGGCACCACAGCGCTGCAAAGCCACTGCTCCCCTTTGGCCTCCTGCGCCAGCAGCGCCTCATCCGCCGCCTCCAGGGCGGCGAACAGGGCGGTCTGGTCGGCGTCGTAGGCCTGCTGGCTGCGGGCGAAACCGCAGCGATACACCCCATCATTGACCGCCTCCTGAAACCGATTGCGCCAATGGGCGATGGCTTCCGCAGAGGCGGCGGGCTCCAGATCAGGGGAGGAGGCAGGGGCCGGCCAGCGGTTCAGCAGTTCGATCACCCTGGCGCTCTCATTCACCAGGATGCGTCCGCTCGAGCGCTGCACAATCAACGGCACGGTGGCCCGGGCCTGATGGTTGCCGCCACTGCGGCGGTAGAGATCGGCCAGGGTGCTGCAGCCGAGAAAGGGCTCGGGGAAGCGCCAGCGGCCGGCCTCCGGATCGGGCTCCACCATCTGGAGGGTCAGGGTGTCCCCCAGGCCCCGCAGGGTCCATACCAACCAGGCCCGATGGGCCCAGGGACAGCTGCGCCCCACGATGAGCCCATGGGCACCAGCTTCGGCAGCATCCTGCGGCAAAGGCGGTAGGGCGGTGTAGGCCCCCGCCGGCCGGCGGTAGTGGCCCGCCCCATCCGCCGGAGCCAGCCCCCCCATCAGCTGCAGCCATTGCCAGTGCCAGAAGGCCCGCACACTGCGCACGAGGGCCGGAGGGGGCGACATGGGGCGACGGACAGCTGTCCCAACTCTGCGTCAGGCTGGAGCAAAGGGGAGCCGGCAGGCCATGGCGGAGGGGAGCTTGGAGACGACGGCCCGGGTGCTCGTGGTGGGGGGCACCCACGGCAATGAGCGCAATGGGGTGCAGCTGCTGGAGCACTGGCGCCAGGTGCCGGAAAGCTTGAACACCGCCGGGCTCCCAGTGGCCTTCACCCTGGGCAATCCAAGAGCGATTGCCGCGGGACGGCGCTACCTGGAGCGGGATCTGAACCGCAGCTTCGCCCCGCCGCTCCTGGAGGACAGCCGCCACCAGGAGGCGGAGGTGTGCCGGGCCCGAGATCTGCTCGCTGCCTGGGGACCCAAGGGCACCACGCCCTGCGCCGTGGCGCTGGATCTGCACAGCACCACGGCCACCATGGGCTGTTGCCTGGTGATGTATGGGAGGCGAACAGCGGATCTAGCGCTGGCGGCCGGGCTGCAGAAACGTCTGGGCCTGCCGATCTACCTGCATGAAGGGGACCCAGCCCACAACGGCTACCTGGCGGAGCGCTGGCCCTGTGGGCTGGCGATTGAGGTGGGACCTGTGCCTCAGGGGGTGGTGAATGCCACCATCTGCCGGCAGACCCAGCTGGCTCTCGAAGGCGCCCTGGCGGTGCTGGCCGAAGCGCGCCAGGGCGCGTTGGCCCTCCCTCAGGAGCTGGTGGTGCATCGTCATCTGCGCAGCCTGGACCTTCCCCGGGATGGCCAGGGCAGCCCTACAGCCCGGGTGCATGAGCTGCGGCAGGATCGCGACTGGCAGCCCATGGGCCCCGGGGACCCGTTGTTTGAAGCCCTCGATGGTGAGAGCCTCGGCTGGACCCCGAAGCATGGAGATCCGGCCAGGGTGTGGCCGGTGTTCATCAATGAAGCGGCCTATGAGGAGAAGGGCATTGCCCTGAGCCTCACCTTGCGGGAGGTGTGGCCGGTGGCCTCCGCCTGGGGGGAGGGCCTGATGGCCCTCCTGCAGGGGAGGTGATGGGCGCCTTCACTTGGTGGAGGCGAAATCGGGATAGGCCTCCATGCCGTGCTCGCTGATATCCAGTCCTTCGATCTCCTCCGGTTCGTCCACGCGGATGCCGTTGAAGATGGCACCCATGATCGACCAGAGGATCCAGGAGGACAAGATTGAAAAGAGGGCAAAGGCCAGCACACCAACAATCTGCACGCCGAGCTGGTTGAAACCGTGGCCGGTGAGCAGGCCTTTGTCCTGGTTGAAGAGGCCAACGGCCAGGGTGGCCCAGATGCCGCAGGTGCCGTGCACAGAGAAGGCGCCTACAGGATCATCGATTTTGAGGGAATCAACGACCATCACCGAAAACACCACCAGCACCCCGGCGATGAAGCCCACGATCCAGGCGGATGGCATGGAGTAGCCATCGCATCCGGCGGTGATGCCCACGAGTCCGGCGAGGATGCCATTGATGGTCATGGTGAGATCGGGCTTGCCGCCCATGATCTGGCTGGTGAGGGTGCCGGCGATGCCGCCAGCGGCCCCACCAAGGGTGGTGGTGACGGCGATGTAGGGCACCTCAGGGGCCATGGAGAGCCAGGAACCCGGGTTGAAGCCATACCAGCCGATCCAGAGGATCAAACATCCCAGGGTGGCGATCGCCAGGTTGTGACCGGGAATGGCCTGGGGCTTGTCGTTGAGGAACTTGCCGATGCGGGGTCCCAGGATCAGGGCACCCACCAAGCCAGACCAGGCTCCGAAGGAGTGCACCACGGATGATCCGGCGAAATCGATGAAGCCGAGTTTGTTGAGCCAGCCTTCACCCACGTTCCACTGCCAGGAACCGGAGATGGGGTAGAGAACACCCACCAGAATGAGCGAGAAGATCACGAAGGGAGCGAACTTGATCCGCTCTGCCACCAACCCGGAAACGATGGTGGCCGCCGTGCCGGCGAAGGCAGCCTGGAAGAGGAAATCAACGCTGGGCACCAACTTGCCCTCTGTGATCATGTCCGGTGTCACGGTGGGATCAAAGAACAGACCACCGAACTTCAGCCAGCCGGGAATCACCCAGTCGGCGTTGTACATGATCTTGTAGCCGATGAACCAATAGGCCGTCACCGCCAGGGCGAAGACGATGAGGTTTTTCGCCAAAATATTGACAGCATTCTTTTGCCGGCAGAGGCCTGCCTCCACCATCGCGAAGCCGGCGTTCATGAAAATCACCAGCACCGCACTAATCAACAGGAAAAGGTTGTTGGCCAGGAAGGCCGGGGTGAGAGCGGGCAGCTCGGCCGCCCTGGCGGAGAGATTGAAGAGCCCAAGGCCCAGCAGGGCGATGGGCACACAGGCAATCCAGGTGAGAGCGCGGGAGGACTGGGCACCCCGCAGGCATGAGAACAATCGAAGCGGGGCATCCTGCAGGCTCTGGGAGGAAAGGCAAGCCATGGACTTCTTTCGCCAGGACGGAAAGGTTTGGGTCATGGATTTAGATAAGGCAAGGGCGTTCTGATGGAATCTTCGGGAAGACCAAAAGATCAACCCGAGAACACAGCGGAGCCTTTGAACTGATGGATTATTCGGATCCACAGCCCAGGTCTCTGTATCACAGACCACCAAGCCTCCATTTCAAGACCGAAGCCGGAGGCAGATGAGACAGCGGCAAGACGTGACAGGCCGGGCGGGACAGGAGATAAAGATTGTTTACGTATTTAGCGAACTGTTCCCCATGAACAGAACGGTTTGTTACATCTGACTCCAGAGATCTCAAGCCCTTCATGGCAACCCAACTGCGCTACCGCGGCCAGGCCTACGACAAGGCTTCCCATGAGAAGCCCTCCACCCGCCCCGTGGAGCACACCTATCGCGGCCGGCACTATCAGGCCCCCCTCCTCCATGAGGCCGCCCCTGCCGACACAAAAGCCGACCTTTGCTACAGGGGCCTCCACTATGTGAGCCACCGCGGCCAACTGGGCGATCAGGGCTGAGCTCCCACTCCCTCCTCGCCTGCCAAACCCCTTCCGCCTAGAGGCGGGAGGGATTTCTGCATGGGAGCTGTGGCTCAACCACAGACAAAGGTGGTCTGCTCCTTCGTGCAGGGAAGATCGGTCTTGCTGCCATCGGCCCAATAGATGCGCAGGCGGTCGTCCTCACTGCCCATCCGCAGGGTGAGGGATTTGATCACGCCCGCCGGAGGCTTGCCCGCCTTGTCGGCCCCGTCCTCGCTGCGCACGGACAGCTTGTTAAGACGCTGCTCCAGCTGCTGGAGCTTCAGATCCACCCGATCCAACCGCTGGCTCTCGGCGCTGGGCCCCCGCTGGCAGCCGCTGGCCGCCAGGCCGAGCACCAGGGCCGAGGAGGCCAGCGCCAGCCACCGCGCCCAGCGACCCGAGGCGAGACGGCCAGCGGGGAGGCTTGGGGAGGATTCGGCAGGGGGTACGGCTGAAGACATGACAGGAGACCGAACACCTCCCCCTCTTAGCCCCCGCCGAGGCTTCCGGCCAGGCGGGGTAGGGCTTGATCCAAGAGAGCCGGCCCTGGGCCTTGTGCCAACACCTTGTCCCCCAGCGCCTGTGGCGCTGGGGGACAACAATCAACTCCCCGTTGGGGAAGCACACCCCCCTGTGGAAAAAGGGCCGAGCCGGAAAAGAGCCAAGGGATTAAGGGCTTGAGGGCCAAGCAGGCAATCCTGGGGGGAGGGAGCAGACGCGGAACCCCAAGTCGCTGCCGAGGTCGCCCGGGCGGATGCTGTCCCGGCAGGCCGAGCGGCAGTAGTGAGGATCGTTGAACCAGGAGCCGCCGCGCAGCAGCCGCAGCTCCTGGCCTTCCTGGGAGAGGCCCTCCGCAGGCTCCAGCCAGGGCCGGCCATCGCTGGGGCCATGGCGGGGCGAGGGATGCCAGCGATCGATGCACCACTCCCACACATTGCCGTGCATGTCGTGCAGCCCCCAGGCGTTGGCAGGGAAGGAGCCCACGGGCGTGGTGTGCTCGCGATACTCGCCCTTGGGCCCGGAAGCGTAGGAAAAAT
>JBJTQT010000119.1:0-10997 GCA_046075745.1 Cyanobium sp.
GTCTCGAATCCCGCCAGATCCACCAAAAGGCCATGCTCCTCGGCGATCTCCTGGGTGAGCTCCAGGGGGAAACCGTAGGTGTCGTAGAGCTCGAAGGCCTGCTCGCCGCTGATCTGGCTGGGCTGGGCGGCCAGCACCTCCGCCAGCAGCTTCTCTCCCCGCTCGAGGGTGGCCAGGAATCGGGCCTCCTCCCGCTCCAGCTCCGCGAGGATCAGCTGGCGCCGCTCCACCAGCTGGGGATAGGCCGGGCCCATCAGCCCGATCGCCGCCTCCCCGAGCACGGGCAGGAAGGGCCCCTGGATGCCGATCAGACGACCATGGCGCACCACGCGCCGCAGCAGGCGCCGCAGGATGTAACCCCGCCCCAGGTTGGAGGCGGTGACGCCATCGGCGATGAGCAGGGTGATGGCGCGGCAGTGGTCACCGATCACCTTGAGGCTGGTCTGCACCCGGGGATCGGCATCGCGATACACCAATCCCGCCAGAGCAGCCGCAGTTTCGATCAGGGGAAAGATGAGATCGGTTTCATAATTGTTCGGCACTCCCTGCAGGATCTGGGCCATGCGCTCCAGGCCCATGCCCGTATCGATGTTGCGATTGGCCAGGGGGGTGAGCACCCCTTGGGCATCGCGGTTGTATTGCATGAAAACGAGGTTGTAAAACTCTATGAATCGCGTGTCATCTTCCAGGTCAATGGCTGCATCGCCAAGGTCCGGCCTGAAGTCGTAATAGATCTCCGAGCAAGGTCCGCAGGGGCCGGTGGGGCCTGACGCCCAGAAGTTATCGGCTTCATCCATGCGCACGATCCGGTTGGGATTCACGCCCACCTCATCGCGCCAGATTGCGGCGGCTTCATCGTCTTCACGGAAGACGCTCACCACCAGCCGCGCCGGATCCAGTCCAAACACCTCGGTGCTCAACTCCCAGGCCCAACGGATCGCCTGGGATTTGAAGTAATCCCCGAAGGAAAAGTTGCCCAGCATTTCAAAAAACGTGTGGTGCCGCGCCGTGCGCCCCACGTTTTCGATGTCGTTGGTGCGGATGCACTTCTGGCTCGTGGTGGCCCGGGCCGCGGGCCGGGGGGCCTGCCCCAGGAACACCGGCTTGAAGGGCAACATGCCCGCGATCGTGAGGAGCACCGTGGGGTCCTCCGGCACCAGGGAGGCACTGGGCAGCCGCAGATGGTCCCGCTCCTCATAGAAGCGCAAAAAAGCCTCCCGGATCTCAGCGCCGGTGCGGGAGCGGGGACCGGAGGGGGAGGCGGTCATCGGGGCGGAAGCGGCATAGCGGGCAGGGGCGGAGAGTCATTTTCCCACCGGGGGTTGGCCTGCTGCAGCGAGCTAGAGCCGCCCCGTTAGGGCCCGAGTGGTACGGGTGAGGCCAGCCATGGTGTCCGGCAGCAGGGGTTTGCTGAGCAGCCCCCCGCCGATCCGCAGAAACACCCCGGAAAGCACCAGGTACACCGCCCCAAGACCCAGCAGCACCGCCATCCAACTGAGCTGGAACGTCTGGCGGAGCCAGAGCACCAACACCACCTGGCTGAACAGGAGCCCGAGCAGGAGCAGGCTCAGGCCTGCCCCCAGGATCACAGCGCCGGTGATCAGGCGGCGCTTTTCCTTGTCGGCCTCCTGCATCGCCATGCGCACATGCAGATCCACCACGGAGGTGAGCAGGCCGGACAGGCGGGAGGCTCCCTTGAGGGTCATGCCGAGCGGCGCCCTGGTGAGAGGAGCAGACCCAGCAGCAGTCCCACCCCAGCCGCCACACCGAGGGCCACCAGCGGGCGTTCCCGCACGGGCTTCTCCAGCTTCGGCCGCAGGGTGCGGTTGAGGTCATCGAGCAGCTGATCCAGCTGCTCCTCCAGGGGCTTAAGGGAATCCCCCATCTGCTGGGCCTGATGGGTGGTGGCCTCAACGAGATCGAGCAGCTGTTGCTTCACCCGGGGGGTGGCCCCACCGGTCTGGCGGCTGATCACCTCCACCAGTTGATCGAAGCTGCCGCGGGTGGCTTCCAGGGTATGGCGGGCCACCTCAGGCCATTCCTTCTGAATGGTGGGCAACAGAGTGTCGAACCGTTCCCGGAACACGGTCTGCAGGATGGGTGGGGTGACGGGCTGGCCGTTGCTGGAGGCTTCAGGCCCCTCCAGGGAGGGGCCAGGGGACGAATCGAGGGTCATGGGGGGAAGGGGCGCTACTGATCAGTGTGGCGAGGGCGCGAGCATTTCCTCAAGGTAGGGAAAGTTTTCCTCAACGTAGGGAAAGCCGGCGGGGTTGGCAGCCCGCAAACCTCCGCTACATTGCGCGGGCTTGAGGGTCGGGCTGGTTGGTTTACATCAAGCAGGTCGAGCTCACCCACTTCAAATCGTTCGGCGGCACGATCAGCATCCCGCTGGATCCTGGCTTCACAGTGGTGACCGGCCCCAATGGTTCGGGGAAGAGCAACATTTTGGATGGCGTGCTCTTCTGCCTGGGATTGGCCAGCAGCCGAGGGATGCGGGCCGAGCGGCTGCCGGATCTGATCAACAGCGCCATGCTGCGGGCCGGCAAGGCGGCGGAGACCACCGTCACCGTTCACTTTGATCTGAGCGACTGGCAGCCCGATGGGGCCGAGGACGGGCTGGAAGCTCCCCCGGAAGGCCCCTGGATCCGGGCGGGGCAGCGGGAATGGAGTGTGAGCCGCCGCCTGCGGGTGGCCCCCGGAGGCACCTACAGCAGCAGCTTCAGCGCCGATGGGGTGCCCTGCAATCTGCAGCAGCTGCAGACCCAGCTGCGCCGCCTCCGGGTGGATCCGGAGAGCAGCAACGTGGTGATGCAGGGGGACGTCACCCGCATCGTGTCGATGAGCGCGAAGGAGCGCCGGGGCATCATCGACGAGCTGGCCGGCGTGGCCCTCTTCGACACCCGTATCGAGCAGACCCGCGGCAAGCTCGATGAGGTGCAGGACCGGGTGGAGCGCTGCCGGATCGTGGAGCAGGAGCTGCTGGCCAGCCGCCAGAAACTGGAGAAGGACTGCGCCAAGGCTCGGGCCTACCAGGATCTCAGGGAACGGCTGCACAGCGGCCGGCTGCAGGAGCAGGTGCTGGCGGTGGAGGAAGCCCGTCAACTGCAGCGGGAACTGGCCCAGCGGCGCCAGGGGCTGCAGGAGCGCCAGGCGGCGGAAACCACGGCAGTGGCCCTGGCGGGGGAGGAAATCCAGGGTGCGGCCCAGGCCCTGGAGGAGCTGCAGGCCGCTGTGAAGGCCCTGGGGGAAGACCAGCTGTTGGCCGTGCAGGCGGAATTGGCGGGGCAGGAGGCGGAGGCCCGGGAGCTGACCCGTCAAGCGGAAAAACAGGCCCAGGATGCCCAGCAACTGCAGGAGCGGCGCCACGAGCTCACCCGCCAGCGGGGAGCACTGGGCCAGCAGCTGCAGGCGTTGCAAGCCCCCGCCGAGGAGGACGACCTGGCGAAGGCGGAGGAGGCCTGCCGCGATGCGGAGGCGGCAGTGGAGCATTCCCGCCGCCGGCTGCGGGAGGTGGCCGGCCGCTCCGGCGACTGGATGGAAGCCCAGCGGCAGCGCAGTGAGGAGCGCAGGGCCCTGCTGGAGCGGATCACTCCGCTGCAGTCCGAATCCCAGCAGCTGCAGGAGCGGTTGCGCCAGGCTGAAGAGCGGCTGGCGGAGCTGGAGAGCGAACAGCGGCAGGAGGGGGGGCTCTCGGCCGAAACGGAAGGCCAGGTGGCCCACCTCAATACCGAACTGGCGATCCTGGAGGAGCAGCTGCGCCAGCAGCAGGGTCGGATGCAGGAGCTGGCGGACCAGCTGGCGCTGCAGCAGCGCACCCGCACCCGGTTGGAGCAGGAACAAACCCAGCTGGAACGGGAGATCGCCCGCCTGGAAAGCCGACGGGAGACGCTGCAGGAAAGCCGGGGCACCGGAGCCCTGCGGGTGCTGCTGGAGGCGGGTCTGGAGGGCATCCATGGACCCGTGGCCCAGCTGGGGGAGGGGGAGGAACGCCATCGACTGGCGCTGGAGGTGGCGGCCGGTTCCCGCCTCGGCAAGGTGGTGGTGGAAGACGACGGCATCGCCGCCCGGGCGATTGATCTGCTCAAGAGCCGGCGGGCGGGCCGGCTCACCTTCCTGCCGCTGAATCGGCTGCGGGCGGGCGGCTCAGCCAGCGCCGCTGCCGCCCTGCAGCGCGGCAGCGGCAGTGGAGCGGCAGGGCTGGTGGGCCGGGCGGTGGATCTGGTGCGGCACGAGCCGGTCTACGGGGAGGTGTTCCGTTATGTGTTCGGAGACACCCTGGTGTTCGACAGCCTGGCCCATGCCCGGCGGGAGCTGGGCCGCTGCCGGGCGGTGACCCTGGAGGGTGAGCTGCTGGAGAAGAGCGGAGCCATGACCGGGGGAAGCCTGCAGCAACGCTCCTCCCAGCTGGGGTTCGGCTCCGCCTCGGAGGGTGATGAGGCCGAGCCCCTGCGCCACCGCCTGCTGGAGCTGGGCGAGAGCCTGGTGGCCTGCCGCCGGCAGGAGAGCAGCCTGCTGGAGGCCCTTGAGGCCCTGCGCCCCGAGCTGCAGCAGAGCCAGCAGCGGCTGTCGGCCCTGGAGGCGGAACGGAAAGCAGCCGAACGGAGCCTGGATCCTCACCGGCAGCGGAGCGCCCACCTGGGGCAACGCTGGGCGGACCTTCGGCAGGCCCTGGACAGCGATGGGGCCCGAGCCCTGGAGATCGCCGGCCTCCTGGCCCCCCTTCAGGAGCGCCTGGGCAGCCTGGAAGACGCCGAAACGGCCGCCAGCGGCCAGGGCGAGCCCAGCCAGTGGCACGGGCTGCAAGCCGAGCTAGAGGCTGCGGATCGGGCGCTGCAGGAGGCTCGCCAGCAGAGAGATGGCCAGCTCGCCGAACGACGCGACAGGGCCCTGGCCAGTGAACGCCTGAGCAGCCAGCTGGAGGGACTGGCGCAGGAAGAGCAGCGGCTGATCGCCTCCGTGAACGCCCTGCTCACGGAGCGGGAATCTTGGAAGCAGCGGCAGTGGGAGCAGCAGGAGCGCCGCAAGGTGCTGGAAGCCCAGCACCAGGAGCTCACCACCCGCTTCGGGGAGCAGCGGAGGGCGCGCGACATGGCGGAGAGCCGACTTTCGGAGCTGCGCCAGGCCCTGCAGCAGCGCCAGTGGGAGCTGGAACGGCTGGGGGAGGAGCTGGTGGGGCTGGAGAGCGAGCAACGGAGTGGGGAGCAGCGCCTGCAGCAACTGATCGAGGCCCTGCCCGATCCCCTGCCCCTGGTGCCCGATGCCGTGCGGGAGGCTGGGGTGGAGGCCCTGCGCCGATCCCTGGAGCAGATCCAGCGGCAGATGGAAGCCCTGGAACCGGTAAACATGCTGGCGCTGGAAGAGCTGGAGCAGCTGGAGCAACGGCTGGCAGAACTGGAGGAGCGGCTGGAGGTGCTCGGCCGGGAACGGCAGGAACTGCTGCTGCGGATCGAAACCGTGGCCACCCTGCGGCAGGAGGCGTTCCTGGAGGCCTTCCGGGCGGTGGATGGCCATTTCCGCACGATTTTCGCCCACCTCTCCGATGGGGAGGGCCAGCTGCAGCTTGAAAATCCCGAGCAACCTCTGGAGGGGGGGCTCACGCTAGTGGCCCACCCGAAGGGCAAAACCGTGCGCCGATTGGCGTCGATGTCGGGCGGGGAGAAATCCCTCACGGCCCTGAGCTTCCTCTTCGCCCTGCAGCGGTTCCGGCCCTCCCCCTTCTATGCACTGGATGAGGTGGACAGCTTTCTCGATGGGGTGAATGTGGAGCGATTGGCGGGCCTGATCGCCTCCCAGGCTGACGGGGCGCAGTTTCTGGTGGTGAGCCACCGCCGGCCGATGATCGGTGCGGCAACACGCACGATCGGCGTCACCCAGGCCCGGGGCGCCCACACCCAGGTGGTCGGTTTGCCCCCTGCTGCCTGAGCTGGCTGGACGGGGGGGCTTGCTTCACAATGATTCAATCAGGTCCCCGGTTTTGACCGCATCCACTCCGCCAACCAACGAACCCACCGTGCCGAGCGATCGGCTGTGGCTGCGCTCCGAACTGATGGGCACCCAGGTGATCACCCGGGACACGGGACGGCGCCTTGGAGTGGTGGGGGAAGTGGTGGTAGATATCGACCGGCGGGAAGTGGTGGCCCTGGGGTTGCGGGATAACCCGCTGACCCGCTTTCTGCCAGGGCTGCCGCGCTGGATGCCCCTGGAGCGCATCCGCCAGGTGGGCGATGTGATTCTCGTGGATTCGGCCGATTCCCTGGCGGAGGGCTTCAATCCCGATCGCTACAGCAAGGTGATCAACTGCCAGGTGATCACTGAATCCGGTCAGGTGTTGGGCAGGGTGCTGGGCTTCAGCTTCGACATCGAAACCGGAGAGCTGGTCACCCTGGTGGTGGGTGCCCTGGGGGTGCCCCTGCTGGCCGAAGGGGTGCTGAGCACCTGGGAGCTGCCGGTGACGGAGGTGGTGAGCAGCGGCAGCGACCGGATCATCGTGTACGAAGGAGCCGAGCAGAAGCTCAAGCAGCTGGGCACGGGCCTGCTCGAGAAGATGGGCATCGGCGGCAGCAGCTGGGAGCGGGAGGAGCGGGAGCGCTACCGGATGGGCCCTGTGCCGGCGGAGAACCAACTGCCGGCTGGGCAGCCGAGCCAGCAGGAGCAGCGCCGGATCCAGCCAGCCAGCAGCCGGGCCTTCCAGCCGGAGGAGGAGATGGAGTATGTGGAAATGGAGGAGCGAAAGCAACGGGAACCCCTGCGCCAGCGCCGCTACCTCGACGAACAGGACCCCTACGAGCGGGAGATGGATCGTGATCGCTCCTACGGCAGGTCCTACCGGGGGGAGGATGGACCCGAGCGAGAGCCCTACACCGAACGGCGCAGCGATCGGGATCGTGCGATCGACCGGAATCGGGAGGATGAGCGGTGGGAAAGGGAGCCCGAACGGGAACCCGAAAGGGAGAGGGAGCCGGAACGGGGAAGGGTTGCCGATCGGTCTTCCGATCGCCCGTCTGAGCTGTATGAGGAGCGGCGGCCGGCGGCCAGGTCCTACCCCGTGGAGTCTTCGGAAGAGGAAGACTTTCCCCTTCGCAGGCGGGCTGCTGCAGAGCCCGTGGATGTGGAGCCGGAAATCCTGGATGATCCCTGGTGAAATCGGGGTGCCCCCTCTGATGCGAAGACTCCCCGTGATCCGAACGCGAAGCTGGGCCCTTTCACTGGTGCTGGCCCTGGGCTCAGGGCTGGGTTCAGGCCCTGTGGCGGCCCAGGGGTCAGGCTCCACACCTCCTGCAGCAACCACGCCTGGGGCCCCAACGGCACCCCCCAAGGATGGGACGCCTGCCTCTTCCGCCCCTCCGGCGGCGGGGCAAGCCGCACCTGCCAAGCCAGTGCCCACTGAACAGCAGTCTCCCAAGGGCAACGCCACCGATGGGCCGTTGCGCCCCCCGGATCTCGGCCAGGAGCCCGTGAGGATCTGGCAGCCGGAGGGGCTGTCCGACCCTCTCCCCCCGAGCAGGCCTCTGCCCCGGCGCGGACCCGTTTCAACGCCCCCGCCGGTTGCAGGCCAGAGAGCAGTGCCACCCGGCGCGATGGGTCCTGCAGCCATCCCTCCCGGAGCCCTGAGGCCAGGAGCTGTGCCACCTGGGGCCATGCCACCTGGAGCGTTGCCGCCCAGGATGATGCGGCCGGGGATGATCCGACAAGGTTCCCTCCCGCCCGGAGCTATTCCTCCAGGCGCCATGCCGCCTGGGGCCATGCCTCCCGGGGCCCGGTCGCCCCAGGGTATGCAGCCCCCTCAGCCCCCGGGAGTCAAAGAGAGCTCCAGGAGCTCCACCTGGTCGCCCTGGAGCTCGCTGGGAGCAGGGCTGCTGCTGGCCGGTGGGGTCACCTGGGTGGTGACGATGACCCGCAGACGTCAGGGCCGGGAGATCGAGGGGGATGGGGATCCGAACGGCAGCTGAAGGCCCACCACCGCTGCTGTTTCTGGTGGTGCTGGGGGGGCGAGCCGAAGGAGCGCACATCGAGCTGCACGATGTGCGCTTCGTCGCAGGGGTCACCCTCGAGGCCACCCTGCCAACCCTGCGGAGGCAATGGTTCGGCCGGCGCCGTGGGCTCCACATCGACAGCTACATGGCCGTGCGACAGGTGGGGAGCTTCACGGTGGAGCTTCGCCGGGAGCCCTTCCAGGGGTCGGAGCGGCTCTGGTTTGTGAATGTGGGGGGCTACCAGCCCCATCTGCTGGCGGAGGAGCATGCCTTCACCCTGGAGGTGGCCACCACGGCCGCAGGGGCGAAGCAGATGGCGCTGGCCCACTGCCTGCCTGAAGCCCTCAGCCGCCACAAGGATGATCTGCAGGCGCTTGAAGCAGTGGATGACTGCCTGCCACTGATGGCAGTGGGGGGCTGGCAGGTGCATCTTCTGCCTGCAACACAGCCGGCTCCACCCCAGCGACCCGACTGGTTCGGCTACAGGCCGATCTGAGGCGATCCGGACCCGGCCAGAGGCGAGGATCACTGCCGAATCCCGTTCTCCGATGAACATCGACGGCAAGGCCTGGCGCACCATCTGGCTGGAGGAGGGAGGGCAATCGGTGGGCGTGATCGACCAGACGCTCCTGCCCCATCGCTTCACCACCCGCTCCCTGGCTCAGTGGGAGGAGGCGGCGGAAGCCATCAGCACCATGGTGGTGCGGGGAGCGCCACTGATCGGTGTCACCGGGGCCTACGGGCTGATGCTGGCCCTGCAGGCCGATCCCAGCGACCGGGCCCTGGAGGCGGCCTTCGCAGGGTTGAATGCCACCCGACCCACGGCGGTGAATCTGCGCTGGGCCCTGGAGCGCGTGCGGGCCCGGGTTGGCGCCCTGCCGGAGAGTGAACGGGCCGCCGCGGCCCAGGCGGAAGCCGGTGCCATCGCGGAGGAGGACGTGGCCATGGGCGAGGCGATCGGCGAGCACGGCCTGCAGGTCTTTCAGCGGCTGGCCGCCGCCCGGCCGGTGGAGCACCAGGGGGAACCCTTCCAGGTGCTCACCCACTGCAATGCCGGTTGGCTGGCCACGGTGGATTGGGGAACGGCCCTGGCGCCGATCTACAAGGCCCATCGGGCCGGCCTGCCGATCCACGTGTGGGTGGATGAAACCCGTCCGCGCAACCAGGGGGCCAGCCTCACCGCTTACGAGCTGGGACAGGAGGGGGTGCCCCACACCGTGATCGTGGACAACGCCGGCGGCCACCTGATGCAGCACGGGCAGGTGGATGCGGTGATCGTGGGGAGCGATCGCACCACCCGCATCGGGGACGTGTGCAACAAGATCGGCACCTACCTCAAGGCCCTCGCCGCCCACGACAACGGCGTGCCGTTCTACGTGGCCCTGCCGTCTTCCACCATCGACTGGACCCTGGCCGACGGCGTGGCCGAGATCCCGATCGAGGCCCGCAGCGCCGCGGAGGTGACCCACATCCAGGGGTTGGGGTCGGCCGACGGCCAACTTGCCACGGTGCAGCTCACTCCCACAGGCAGCCCTGGCTTCAATCCAGCCTTTGATGTCACTCCGGCCCGGCTGGTGACGGGGCTGATCACGGAGCGGGGAGTGAGCCCGGCGAGCGAAGCAGGCCTGCTAAAGATGTATCGCACGGAACACTCCTGAAACTGACCCGCTCCCCTGGCGCCTGCTCAAGCCGTAGGGAAAGTGTGCGCCCTTGATCAGGGTCCCATGGCCCATCCTCATCCAGCCCACACCCCAGGCGCCCTGGACCTGGGCGGTCGCCGCCACGGCCACTTCGAGCTGGTGCTCCACGGAAGCCGGCTCTGCCTGGAGGGCTGGTGTGAGGAGCCCGGTCAGGAGCCATGGCAGTGCAGTGCCTGGCTGAAGCCCTTCGATGCCCCGCAGGAAGTGGCCCATCAGCTGCTGCAGCGCCCCAGCTGCTGTCTGACGCCCTGAGTCGCGGAGGACACCAGGCCAGGTTCGGCCTTCACCCCAGGCCGAAGCGCACGCCGCCCAGGGTCTCTGGTGCCATGATGAACCAGTCGGTCTTCGGACCGACTAGGTGGTCCACACCAGTGTTTCGGACAGCGGTTCGATTCCGCTCAGCTCCATTACCGCTCCCGCCATCGGGAGCCCATCACGGGGCTGCAATGGTTTCGACGGGGCGCCAGGAGGATGACTGAAGCCTGCTCGGTGAGAGCAAAACCGTAACAGCGAACACTACCGTTCGTTTCTCCCGTCAAGCCGCCCCTGTGGCTGCCTGACACTCTTAACGGAGACGGGGTGAGGTCAGCCTTGTCACCCAAATGACCCTGGGGCCCTGGAAGGGGCCCTTTTACATGGCTGGGACTTCGGTCTTGGGTGTCTCATCTCTTCTTGAAGACAGGGGTGTGTGCAAATTGTGTGCAAAACCGCTTGCCCGAGGTCAACACCGTTGGAGGTGGTGAGTGGCTCTTTCACCTGAAGAACGTGGGGCGAGGATCCGCGACGGGCTAAGGAAGGCCAGGAAGGAGGGGAAAGAGCTTGGGGGGCTGTCAGCGGGGCTCGCAGAGAAAAACAGTAAAGCCCATCTGGATGCACTTCTAATGGCCCTTGACTTCAAGGAAATCATCCATCAAGGCCAGGAAAAGACTCTCTCCGAATTGGGCAAAGATCTCTATGCAAGTGGATGCAGAACTCTTAAGGGCGATTGCCCTTCGCCAGAGATGGTCCGCCGCATTAGAGCGAATCTGCTTGAGGCTGAGGAACTTTTGAAAGATGGGAATATCGTTCACGTTTGGTCACCTGGTTTAGTGATTTACGACTCCATTAAAGAGCACAATGAATGTGCTCTCCGTTGGTGCTTCAAGGTGGCTCGAAAAGAGCGGGGGCCAGCGTTTGCTGAGCGCCTGATTGCCCCCTGGCTTCATTCAGAGGAAGCCCCTTGGATCCGGGCGACCCTAGACAGTTTCTAGGTTTTGCAAGGTTTCACGCGCTTAAGTTTTATCACGGGAAAACCATAGGTGTTCCTTCAGCATCCTTATGGCGG
>JBJTQT010000120.1:0-10315 GCA_046075745.1 Cyanobium sp.
TGCTCGTGGAGGAGAGGAAGTCCATGTTCTCCACCCCGTTGATCTGCTGCTCCAGCACGCTCGTCACCCCCTGCTCCACGCTCACCGCGTCGGCGCCCACATAGCGGGAGGTCAACTGCACCGTGGGGGGGGGCGATGTCGGGCAGGTTTTCGATCGGCAGGATCGGCAGGGCGATCAGCCCGGCGATCACGATCAGCAGGCTGCACACCGTGGTGAGCACGGGGCGAACGATGAAGGTGTTCGAGAGCGACATGCTGCGGCCCTAGTTCACCTTCACCGGCAAGCCATGGCGAAGATTGATCAGGTTGGAGGTGATCACCCGCTGGCCCCCATCCAGCCCCCGCAGCACGGGATAGCGATTGTTTTGCAGGGGGCCCAGCTCCACCGGTGTTTGCAGGGCGAAGAGCGTGCCCGGCGGCAGCTTGCGCAGGGGCTCCAGCTTGGCTTGGCCGGGCCGCCGCTCCAGCTCCGCCAGGCCGCCGGCCACAAACACAAAGCGCTGCCCCGAGATCTGGGTGACGGCTTCAAAGGGCACCGAGAACTGGGACCGCGCATCCAGGATCAGGCGGGTGCGGGTGCGCAGGCCGTTGCGCAGTACGCCGGTGGGGTTGGCGAAGTCTGCCTTGGCCAGCAGCGACTGGGTGCCCGCCACCACCGCCGGATCCAGGGAACGCACCACGCTTTGGGCCATGGGGCGGTTGGTGGCGGGATCCATCAGGATCACCGGGAGCCCCACCCGCAGGCGGTTGGAATACACCGCTGGCACATCCACCCGGGCGCTGAGGGGGTCATTGCGGATGATTTTGGTGAAGGGCGCCCCCGCTGCGATCACATCCCCCACCTTCACCAGCACGTCGCCCACAGTGCCGCTGATCGGTGCCTTGAGGTCGCGGAAGCCCAGGTCCGCCATGCGGGCCACCAGTTGCATGCGGGAGGAGATGTAGTCCTGGCGGAATTGATCGCGCTGGATGGCGCTGGCCGCCCCCTGCTTCACCAGATAGTCGTAGCGCTGGAAATTCAGGCGCTTGGTTTCCGTTTCCGCCCTCAGGCGGGCCACATCCGCCTGGGCCTGGGTTTGATCGAGCACCATCAGCAGCTGCCCTTGCCCCACCTGATCCCCCTGGCGCACCAGCAGGGTTTGGATGCGCCCCCCCGCCTGGGCAGCCAGGTTCACTTCTTCGAGGGCCTCCAGGGTGCTCACGGTGTCCACCGCGTCCACGAAGGGCGCGATGCGCACCTCCTGGGCCTGCACGGACAGGGGGGGCCTGGCGGGGGGCTCTGGGTTGCCCTGGCAGGCGCTGAGCAGCGAAGCAGCCGCCATGGACGACAGCAGGGCAGGCAACAGGGGAGCTGGTCTGCGGGAGCGGCTTGCCGTGCGCTGCATGGAGGAAACTCCCAAAGCAGTGCGTCGCTGCATCCGCTCGCCTGACCCCAGTGCCGAGTCATGGTAAGGCATGGTGACCGGTGAAAGGCCTCGGCTGGCTGGAACAAATAAGCTGGTTTTGGGCTTGCAATGATCGTGCAACGATCAGATAAAAGGAACCAATTCATCAAGAGATGAATCTCAAAGAGGATCCTGGCTTGGGCATAGCTTCCCTCCCTTTCTGGCCCCTCAATTCCATTGCATGGCCAGGTGTGCCGGCAGGGCAGTTCTCGCCGCGCGCTATCTTCCCCGATCCACCCACTTCGCCTGAGCCGAGCCGCCATTCTTAGACTCCGCTTATCCTTTTTTTGATCTTGCGAAAGGGCTTCGTCCCCTTAGGTTAAGAGGCATTGCTTCCCTGCTCCGCCTCCATGACCATCGCTTCACAGCTGGACGCCACCCCAGGCTCCCGAGGCTTCCAGCAACCCTCCGAGGATACGGAGCAGGAGCTGGCGCTCACGGATGCCTGGTGGCGGGCCGCCAACTATCTGGCGGTGGGCATGATCTATCTGCAGGACAATCCCTTGCTGCGGGAACCCCTGCGGCCGGAGCACATCAAGAACCGCCTGCTGGGCCATTGGGGCTCCAGCCCGGGCCAGGCCTTCATCTGGGCCCATGCCAACCGGGTGATTCGCCACCACAACCTCGACATGATTTATCTGTCGGGTCCTGGCCATGGCGCCCCTGGGATGCTGGGGCCCGTCTATCTGGATGGCAGCTACAGCGAGATCTACCCGGATAAAAGCCAGGATGCGGAGGGAATGCGGCGGTTTTTCAAGCAGTTCTCCTTCCCCGGCCACATCGGCTCCCACTGCACCCCGGAAACGCCGGGCTCGATCCATGAAGGCGGTGAGCTGGGCTATGTGCTCTCCCACGCCTGCGGCGCGGTGTTTGACAATCCCGATCTGATCGCCCTGGCCTGCGTGGGGGATGGGGAGGCGGAAACGGGGCCATTGGCCACGTCCTGGCACATCAACAAATTTCTCAACCCGATCGTGGATGGGGCCGTGCTGCCGGTGCTCCACCTCAACGGCTACAAGATCGCCAACCCCACCCTGCTGGCCCGCATCCCCCATGAGGAGCTGGCCCAGTTGATGCGGGGCAATGGCTGGGAGCCGATCTTTGTGGAGGGCAGTGAGCCCATGGCCATGCACCAGGCCATGGCCGCAGCGATGGACAACGCCATCGGCCGGATCCTCACGATCCGGGAGGAGGCCCGTTCGAGCGGCATCGCGGAGCGGCCGGCCTGGCCCATGATCGTGCTGCGTTCCCCCAAGGGCTGGACAGGCCCCAAAGCGGTGGGGGAGAAGAAGGTGGAGGGGTTCTGGCGGGCCCATCAGGTGCCCCTCGCGGCCCCCAAGAAAGATCCCGAGCAGCTCCGCATGCTGGAGGACTGGCTCAAGAGCTACCGGCCCTGGGAACTCTTTGATGACAACGGCACCTTAATTGCAGAGCTGCGCCAGCTCTCTCCCACCGGCCCCCGGCGCATGGGCTCCAACCCCCACACCAATGGCGGCCTCTTGCGCCATCGCCTGCTGATGCCTCCGCTCGAGGCCTATGCCGTGTCTGTGGAGAGCCCGGGCAGCTCGGAGGCGGAGAACACCTACCCCCTTGGCGAGCTGTTGCGCGATGTGATCGCTCGCAATTCTCATGCCATGCGGGTGTTTGGCCCGGATGAAACCCACTCCAACCGCCTGCAGGCGATCTATGAAGTGAGCAAAAAAACCTGGATGGAGGAGTTTCTGCCAGAAGACATGAATGGCAGTGAACTGGCCCGCGATGGACGGGTGGTGGAGATGCTCAGCGAGCACACCCTGGTGGGAATGATGGAGGGCTATCTGCTCACGGGTCGTTATGGCTTCTTCCACACCTATGAGGCCTTCGCCCATGTGATCGCCTCGATGTTCAACCAGCACGCCAAATGGCTGGAATCCTGCATCCATCACGCCCCCTGGCGAGCGCCGATCGGCTCCTGGAATTGCCTGATCAGCTCCACGGTGTGGCGGCAGGATCACAATGGCTTCACCCACCAGGATCCGGGCTTCATTGATCTGGCGGGCAACAAGAGTGGCGAGGTGGTGCGCGTGTATCTGCCAGCCGATGCCAATTGCCTGCTGGCGGTGGCAGAAGAGGCCCTGGTGGAAACGAACGTCTGCAACATCATCGTCTCTGATAAACAGAGCCACCTGCAATACCTCAACTTGGAGCAGGCCCGCCGCCATGTGGAAAAGGGTATTGGACTCTGGAGCTGGGCCAGTAACGACGACAACGGCATCGACATGGATGAACCGGATGTGGTGATGGCCTGCGCGGGCGACATCCCCACCAAGGAGACCCTGGCGGCGGTGGAGATCCTGCGCCAGGAGATTCCCACCTTGAAGGTGCGCGTGCTCAATGTGGTGAAACTTTTTGCCCTCACCGATCCAGGTGAACATCCCCATGGCCTGAGCGATCGGGATTTCGACAGCCTCTTCACCACGGATCGGCCGGTGATCTTCAACTTCCACGGCTACCCTTGGTTGATCCATCGGCTGGTCTATCGCCGCACCAACCACGTGAATTTCCATGTGCGCGGCTACAAGGAGAAAGGCAACATCAACACGCCCCTGGAGCTGGCGATGAACAACCAGATCGATCGCTTCAATCTGGTGATTGATGTGATCGACCGGGTGGAGCACCTGGGCTCCAGGGCGGCCCACCTGAAGGAGCGGATGAAGGAAGAGATTCTGGCCAACAAGGCCTATGCCCATGAGCATGGCATGGATGCGCCTGAGATCACCGGCTGGCGCTGGACCACCCCACCGGCCCACCTGGCATGAGCGCCGGCGGCGCAGTGGCGGGTGCCGGGCCTCTGGTGTTGGTGCTGAATGCGGGCAGCTCCAGCCTCAAGGCCAAGCTTCTGGATTCAGGGGGGCAAGTCCTTTGGAAGGGGCACACCGATTGGCATCCCAACGCACCCGAAGCCTCCTCCGGCCCCCATGGGGCGGCCACCGCGGCCACCGGGGTGCTGCGCGACTGGCTGCTCCCTGCCATTGCGCCTTGGGACACCTCTGTGGCCCTGGTGGGTCACCGGGTGGTGCACGGCGGCACGGCCTTCACGGCTCCCACCCGGCTCACCGCACCAGTGCGCGCCCAGCTGGCGGAGCTCACTCCTTTGGCGCCGCTGCACAACGGCCCCGCCCTGGCGGTGATCGAGGCCCTGGGCGCTTGGCGGCCGGAGCTCCCCCAGTGGGCCTGCTTCGATACCGCCTTTCACCACACCCTGCCGCCAGAGGCTCACACCTACGCCATTCCTGCCACCTGGCGCCAGCAGGGCCTGCGGCGCTATGGCTTCCATGGCCTCAACCACCAGCATGTGAGCGAGGTGGTGCGGGTGAGCCGGCTGATCAGTTGCCACCTGGGCGCTGGCTGCTCGTTGGCCGCCATCGCCGATGGGCGAAGCATCGCCACCACCATGGGCTTCACACCGATGGAGGGGCTAGTGATGGCCAGCCGCAGCGGCTCGGTGGATCCAGGGCTGTTGCTCCACCTGCTGCGCCAGGGAGTGAGCGCCAAGGATCTGGATCATGCCCTCAACCAGGCCAGCGGCCTGCTCGCCCTTTCTGATGGGCTCTCTACCAGCATGAAGGACTTGCGGCAGGCAGCTGCTGCTGGCCATGGCGGCGCCGCCATGGCCATCGCGGTGTTTCGCCATGGTCTGCTCCAGGCCATCGGCGCCATGGCCGCCAGCCTGGGAGGTGTGGATGCGATCGCGCTCACCGGTGGCATCGGCGAGCACGACGAGGCGTTGCGGCAGGAGTTGGCGGCCGCCCTCACCTGGCTGGGGTCGTTTGCGCTGGTGGTGGTGCCCGCCGATGAGGAGGGCCTGATCGCCCGCCAGTGTCGGGTGGGGGCGGGGTTGGCGTGATGCCCCCGATCAGCCAGCTCCTGATCTTCGGCGACAGCCTTTGCGATACGGGCAACGCCCGCGCTCTTCTGGGCGACCGCGCCTTGTCCTGCCCGCCCCACTGGGCCAACCGCCGCTGTGATGGCCCCCTCTGGGTGGAGGGGCTGGCGGAGGGGCTCGGGCTGCCGCCCCCGCTGCCCTCCATGGAGGGAGGCACGAACCATGCCTTCGGCGGTGCCCGCTCCGGCCCTGGCCGATCGCCGAAGGGGGTGCCCAATCTGCTCACCCAGGTGGAGCGTTTCGCCAGCAGCGATGCGCCGGCCTCTTTGGCGCCGGCCTCCACCCTGGTGGTGCTCCGCGCCGGCGCCAACGACCACCTCGATGCCCCACCGGGCCTGGCGGTGGGAGACATGGTGAACGCCCACCTCCTGGCGGCTCTGAATACCCTTGCGGATCGAGGGCTGCGCCGCTTCCTGGTGCCGGATGAATTGCCCTGGGGATGCAGCCCGATTGAACTGCCCGGCATCGGTGAGCCGGAGCGGGAGGCCATCAATGGCCTGATCGCTCGCCAGAACCGGGCCCTCAGAGGCACCCTGGATGGGCTGGCGGTGCGGCGTGGGCTGGTGGTGGTGCAGCCCGAGTTTCATCAGCTGCTTCTGGAGGTGCGGGCCCATCCCGCCGCCTGGGGGTTCCGGGAGATTCGGCGGCCGGCCTTGGCTGAAGGCCCTCAGCCTGCAGGGCCTCGGCACAGGTCTGATTCTGAGGGGGTCCTCTGGTGGGATGGGTGGGGGCATCTCACCAGTGCGTTTCATCGCTTGCTGGCGCAACAGGCGCTCGCAGATCTAATCAATCCTGCCTAATTCGAGGCTTCTAGCTAGAGAAGTGAGGCACGCTTCCCCGCTTGGCCATGCTCAGCCGTCTCCCGGAGCGGCATGCCCGCCTGCTGCGCTGGCTGCTGATCAGCGGTTGGCTGGCACTGCTGGTGTCCTTGCTGATTCCCGCCATACCGATTCAGGGCAATCGTCTCTTCTGGGGCACGGTGGTGCCGGCGGGAGTTCTGATCATCGGGGCGATCAGCCATGAGTTGTGGCGTCGCCTCTGCCCTCTGGCCTTCGTGTCGCAGCTGGCCGGGGCCCTGGGGCTGCAGCGCACCCGGCCCGGCAAGGGTAAGAAGCCCGAGCTGGTAATGGTGAAGGCCGAGTCCTGGCTCGGGCGCCACCACGTCGAGTTCCAGTGGAGTCTGCTGATCGCCGGGCTCTGTTTGCGGTTGCTTGGCGGCAACAGCGATCCCCACTGGTTGGCGCTCTGGCTCCTTTTCACCCTGCTGGCTGCGGTGGTGGTGGGCTGGGCCTATGGCGGCAAGGCCTGGTGTCAGTACGTCTGCCCGATGGGTCCGGTGCAAACCGTGCTCACTGGTGTGCGGGGCCCCCTGGGCACCACGGCCCATGTGGCGGCGCCGTCACGGATTACCCAGTCGATGTGCCGCACGATCACCGAGGAGGGCAAGGAGCGGAGTGCCTGTGTGGCCTGCCAGACCCCTTGCCTGGATATCGACGCCGAACGGGGTTTCTGGCAAAACCTGCAGGGGAAACGGGGTCTGGGCTGGGCCTGGTATTCCTACCCCGGCCTGGTGGCGGGTTTCTTCTCCCTGATGGAGTGGAGCGCTGAGGACAGCGGCTTGGAGCATCCCCTGGGCTACATCCGCTCCGGCCTCTGGGCTCAGGATCGGGGCCTGGTGGGGCGGGCCCTGTTGCCCTTTTCCGATTGGGGTCCGCTGCCGCGGCTCCTGATGATTCCCTTGCTGCTCACCGCAGCCGCCTGGCTGTCCGTGCTGGTCTGCCGCTGGGTCGAGCGGCTTCTCACCCGCCAGGGGGAGCGGGAAGGCCTGCCAACCGCCAGGGAACGGGCGGTGCATCGCACCCGGCTCCTGGCGAGCTATGTCGCCATCAATCTGTTCTTCTGGTTCACTGATCCGCTCCAGGGGGTCTTCAGTCTCAACGGGGGTCAGCTGTTGCGCTCGCTCGTGCTCCTGCTCACCTCCATCGGCCTGTTCCGGGGGTGGGGGCGGGATCAGGCCACCTATCGGCGTGAGAGCACCAGCGACAGCCTGCGGCGTCGGTTGCGTGGCCTGCCCGGACTGGAGCCCGCCCTGGATGGCCGCAGCCTGGAGGCCCTCTCTCCTGAAGAGGTGTTCACCCTGGTGAAGGCCATGCCGGCGGTCGGCCTGGTCCAGGCCCGTCGTGTCTACGGGGAGGTGATGGCAGAGATGCTGCGCAGCGGCAGGCTGGATCAGGCCCAGAGTCTGCTGGAGCTGCAGGAGCTGCGCCAGAGCCTGCAGCTCGATGACGAGGATCACCATGCCGTGGTGGCTTTGCTCGGCAAGGAACATCCAGAGCTGCTGGAAAAAACCAGCCTGGAGCGCCAGAGCACCGACCTCCGCGAAGAGGTGGCCCATACCTCCCTGGTGGATTTTCTGCTCCGCCATGGCCTCACCGTGCTCCAGCCCGAGGGGCTGACGCCGCGGCAGCGGGAGGAACTGGATCGGCTGCGACTCACCTCCGGTCTCCCGGAGGCTGCCTGGGACTCCATGGTGCAGGCGTTCGGACCCCAGGGAGAGCTGGAGCGGCAGCGACTGGCGCCGTTGCGGGAGGACTGGATGGAGGAGGCCGCACTGCTGGCCTGGCTTGCAGAACAGGGGGCCCAGGATCCGCCGCTGCGACCGTTGCAACGGGTGTTGGACCGGCGGGTGAGCGACCTGAAGCAGGAGCTGGTTCCCCGGCTGGAGGCCGCCGGGCTTGATCCCCTGCCCGACCGGGTGGCCGCGAGTGGGGATCAGTCCCGTCTGTTCGATCTGCTCTGGGAGGAGTCGGATCCGGATACGGCCGCCTGGGTGCTGATGCTCGAACGGCAACGCTGCCCGGAACAGCACGCCCGCCGGTTGCAGGATTCCCACCCTGAGCGAACCAGTTCCGCCTTCCTGCGCAACCAGCTGAACGGCGAGCCGATGGCTGATCAGCCGCTGCTGGAAGCGCTCACCCACTGGCCAATGTTTGCCGATGTGCCGCCCTCCGTCCTGGTCTGGCTGGCCGCGCGGGGGACCCAACGGCCCTTCACCCCAGGCGAAGTGGTGCTAGAGGAGGGTTCCCCTAGTGACCATCTGGCCCTTGTGCTGGTTGGAGATGTGCGCGTCCAGCTCAGTGGTGAGGAGCGCGTGACGCTCGGGCCAGGCCATGCCGTCGGCGAGATCGGCGTGATCACCTCCCAGCCCCGCACCGCGAGCGTGGTGGCGGGCCCGGAGGGCTGCCGCCTGTTCATGTTGCCTGCCGCCGCATTTGAGGATCTTCTGCGCCGTTCCGATGCCTTCAGCCGCTCGCTCCTGGCCCAGCTGGCCCGGAGGCTGGCGCAGGCCACCCGGCGGACCCAAGAGCGAGTTCCCGGGAGCTAGGGCAGCAGGGCCACCCGCGGCCGGGGATCCGGCGCCGGGTTGCCCTGCAGAAAGGCCGCCAGGGCCTCCACATCCAGGGGCCCCCCACGGGATCGCGCCCCTTCTGCAAGCCAATAAAGCCATCGCCCCCTTGGGCCAGGAAGCTGTTCACCACCAGCCGCACCGTTTGGCGCGGTCGAATCGGCCGGCCGTTGAGCCGCAGGTCCCGTACAGAACGTCCTTTCGCTGCTCGGGATCCGTGCGGCCATTGAGCACCGGCAGGTTGCGGCTGCTGGTGCGGGCCCGGTCCACATCGCCCGTGCGGGGGTTGAGGGCCAGATCCACCACGCTCACGCCCCGGCCAAAGGCGGTGGCCTGGAGGATGGGGCGGCCATCGATCCAGCAGTTGTAGCCCTGGTGGCTGTGGGCGGAGAACACCACGTCGATGGCGGGGGCGAGCTGGCGCGCGATGCCAAAGATCGGCCCGCGGGCGTTGGGACAGCTGCTGTTGTTCCAATCCAGTGGGGCCCCTGGTGCGCCCGTTTCGCCCCCCTCGTGGATCACCGCCACGATCGCCTCCACCCCCTGGCGCTGCAGGGCAGCGGCGGCCTGGTTGATGGCCTCGGCCTCCTCACCAAAGCGCAGGCCGGCGATACCGCTGGCGATCACGATCTGGGGGGTGGTGCGGGTGACGGCGCCGATGAAGCCCACCTTCACGCCGCCCACGCTGCGAATGGTTGTGGCGGGAAACAGGGTGGCGCCGCTGGCGGTGGTGATGTTGGCGGCGATGGTGGCGAAGCGGGCCGGAGGGTGGGGGCCGCCGTTCAGCAGCCGCAGGAGTTCTGCTTGGCCGGCGTCGAATTCGTGGTTGCCGGGAATGGCGAGATCCACGCCGAGGTGGTTGGCGATGGCGATGGTGGGCTCATCGTGAAACAGGGCGGAGATTAGGGGCGTGGCGCCGATCAGATCGCCGCTGCTGAGCACCAGGCTGTGGGTTGCCCCCTGCCGCAGGCTGGCGATCAGGCCCGCCAGGGCCGGGGCGCCACCGGCGGGGAGTTTGGTGGTGGCACCGGGGGTGGTGGGGTTGGGCCAGTTGAGGCTGAGGGTGCCCTCCTCCAGGTTGCCGTGGAGGTCGTTGATGGCGATCAGGCGGAGGGTGAGGTGCTGTTGGCTTGAGGTGGCGGCTGGGGGGAGGGCTGGGGTGGCGCGGCTTGGGGTGATGGCCACGAGCACAGCGGCGACGAGGCTTGTGGTGAGCGCTGGAGGCAGCGAGAGCGGGCGGTTCATGGCTCTTTGGGGCTGGCATCAGTGGGTGACTAAAGGGACTGGACCAACATCTGGATGTCTGGATCGTCTCTCCATCCCCGGACTAGCTCCTGCACGGCGCTTTGGCGCACATCTGAATCCTCATCGGATTGGGCGCGGGATTTGAGGATGGGAAGGGTGTCTGGATCGTCTTTGAAGGCGCGAGCGAGCTCCTGCACGGCGCTTTGGCGCACGGAGAAAACGATCTTTCTGGCCTCAAAGTTCCAATCTTCATAGTAGTAACTCAGATCAAACTCGGTTAGTTTCCTCACCCTT
>JBJTQT010000121.1:0-8714 GCA_046075745.1 Cyanobium sp.
GCCAATTCAGGTGCCCGCGGCAACATGTCGCAGGTTCGCCAGCTGGTGGGCATGCGGGGTCTGATGGCCAACCCTCAGGGGGAGATCATCGACCTACCCATCCGCACCAACTTCCGCGAAGGGCTCACCGTCACCGAATACGTCATCTCCTCCTATGGTGCCCGCAAGGGTCTGGTGGATACGGCCCTGCGCACGGCGGATTCGGGCTATCTCACCCGCCGTCTGGTTGACGTGGCGCAGGATGTGATCGTTCGGGAGGAAGACTGCGGCACCACCCGCGGACTTCTGATCGAGGCGGATGAAAAGGGACGCTTCTTCAGCAAACTGGTGGGTCGGTTGGCTTCAGAGCCGATCGTCGATCAGGCCGGGCAGGAGTTGGCTGCCCGTGATGCGGAGATCGATGCTCCCCTCAGCCGTGCCATCGAAGCGGCGGGCATCCGTGCGGTGGTGGTGCGCTCTCCCCTCACCTGTGAGGCTTCCAGGTCGGTGTGCCGCAAGTGCTATGGCTGGGCCCTGGCCCACAACCAGCTGGTCGACCTCGGGGAAGCCGTCGGGATCATCGCCGCCCAGTCGATCGGTGAGCCCGGTACCCAGCTCACCATGCGCACCTTCCACACCGGTGGGGTGTCCACCGCGGAAACGGGTGTGGTGCGCTCCCTCTCCGCCGGTGTAGTGGAGTTTGGCTCCAAGGCCCGGGTGCGTTCCCACCGCACACCCCACGGGGTGGAGGCCCATCTGGCGGAGACGGACTTCACCCTGCAACTCAAAGCCACTGATAAGGGCCAGGGTCAGAAGCTGGACATCACCGCCGGATCGATCCTCTTCGTGAATGATGGCCAGAGTGTGCTGGCTGACACGATTCTTGCCCAGATCTCCTCCGGCGCTCAGGTGAAGAAGAGCGTGGAGAAGGCCACCAAGGATGTGATCTGTGATCTGGCTGGTCAGGTGCGTTTCGAAGACGTGATCCAGCCCCGTGAGGTGACCGATCGCCAGGGCAACATCACCCACAAGGCACAGCGCCTCGGCCGGCTCTGGGTGTTCAGCGGCGATGTCTACAACCTTCCCCCCAATGCCCAGCCGGTGGTGCAGGGCACCAAGAACGCCAAAACCGGTGATGTGCTCGCCGAAAGCCGGCTGGTCAGTGAATACGGCGGTGCCGTGCGGCTGCGGGAGTCGGCGGGCGACTCCCGAGAAGTTCAGATCGTCACCACCAGCCTCACCCTCAAGGATTGCAAGCTGGTGCATGAATCCACCCATTCCGGTGAGATATGGCATCTAGAGGACAAGGAAGGAGCGAAATATCTCCTCCGCACCGCCCCCGGCAGCAAGATCGGCTCTGGAGAGGTGATTGCCGAGCTGGCGGATGATCGCTTCCGCACCAAAACAGGGGGGATGGTGAAATTCTCCCCGGGCCTGTCGATCAAGAAAGCGCGCTCAGCCAAGCATGGCTTTGAGGTGAGCAAGGGTGGCACCCTGCTGTGGGTTCCCCAGGAAACCCATGAAATCAACAAGGACATCTCCTTGTTGATGATCGAAGACGGCCAGTGGATCGAGGCGGGCACGGAGGTGGTGAAGGACATCTTCAGCCAGACCGCCGGCATCGTCACCGTGACCCAGAAGAACGACATTCTCCGGGAGATCATCGTGCGGGCAGGCAGCCTCCACCTGATCGCCGACAGCAAGGTGCTCAGCCGCTACCAGGAAGGTTTGATGGTGAATCCTGGCGATGAAATCGCTCCTGGACTCAGCGCAGAGGCGATGGTGTTCGTGGAGGCTGTGGATACCACCGAAGGTGGAGCCCTTTTGCTACGTCCGGTGGAGGAATATTTCATCCCCGATGAAGCGCACCTGCCGGATTCCCTCACCGTGAAACAACCGGGAGGTCCTCACCTTGGCCTCAAGGCCACCCAGCGCCTCACCTTCAAGGATGGGGAGTTGGTGAAGTCTGTGGAAGGGGTGGAATTGCTGCGGACCCAGCTGATCCTGGAAACCTTCGACACCACCCCCCAGATGACGGTGGATGTGGAAGCCATCGCCGACAAGCGGGCCAAGACGATAGATCGCCTGCAGCTGGTGATCCTGGAGACCCTGCTGGTGAGGCGCGATACCCTCTCCGACGCCAGCCATGGCTCCACCCACACCGAGCTTCAGGTGAACGATGGCGATCTGGTGAAGCGTGGGGATGTGGTGGCCACCACCCAGATCCTCTGCAAGGAGGATGGCGTGGTGCAGCTTCCCGAAGCCACCTCCGATGAACCCATCCGTCGTTTGATTGTGGAGCGGGCTGGCGATACGCGCCGGCTTGATGTGAAGGGGATCAAACCCACCGTTGCCGTTGGCGATCGGATCGTCGAAGGCGATGCCCTCGGCAACGATCTGATCGCGCCCTGCTGTGGTCAGGTGGAAGCGATCTCTGATGGAGAGATCACCATCCGTCTGGGTCGCCCATATATGGTGTCTCCCGATTCCGTGCTGCATGTTCGGGACGGGGAGCTGGTGCAGCGGGGTGATGGGCTCGCCCTTCTGGTGTTTGAACGGCAGAAAACCGGCGACATCGTGCAGGGTCTGCCCCGCATCGAAGAGCTGCTGGAAGCGCGTCGTCCTCGGGATTCCGCCATCCTCTGTCGCAAGAGTGGCACCGTGCAGATCAAGCAGGGTGAGGATGACGACTCGATCACGGTGTCTGTGATCGAATCCGATGACGCCCTCACCGATTACCCCATCCTCCTGGGCCGCACCGTCATGGTGAGTGATGGCCAGCAAGTGAGTGCCGGTGAACTCCTCACCGATGGACCCATCAATCCCCATGAATTGCTGGAGTGTTTCTTCGAGGATCTGCGCACCCGCAAACCCACCATGGAAGCTGCTCAGGAAGCGATCTCCAAGCTCCAGTTCCGCATGGTGCTCGAGGTGCAGAACGTCTACAAATCCCAGGGCGTGTCGATCGACGACAAGCACATCGAGGTGATTGTGCGTCAGATGACGAGCAAGGTGAGGATAGAGGATGCGGGTGATACCACCCTGCTGCCAGGGGAGCTCATTGAGTTGCGTCAGGTGGAGCAGGTGAACTCCGCCATGGGTATCACAGGAGGCGCCCCGGCGGAATTCACTCCCGTGTTGCTGGGCATCACCAAGGCCTCCCTCAACACCGACAGCTTCATCTCGGCCGCTAGCTTTCAGGAAACCACGCGGGTGCTCACGGAGGCGGCCATCGAGGGTAAGAGCGACTGGCTGCGGGGCCTCAAGGAGAACGTGATCATCGGTCGCCTGATTCCTGCCGGCACTGGCTTCAGTGGCTTCGAGGAGGAACTCCGGGCGGAGGCTGGCCCCCACCCGGACATCCTGGAGGAGGAGGCGGCCGGTTACCGCCGCATGCAGAATCTTCGTCCTGATTACACCGTCGAGTTGCCGGCACCGCCGGTGAATCTGGCGGTGCTGGATGATCCCTCGGATGAGGATCTGGAAGCCACCCGGAGCCGCCATGGGATTGAGGCCTCCTCCAGCAGCTTTGCCGCCTTCCTGCGTCCAACGCAGGAGGAGGGGTTGGAGGAGGATCTCCTCCCTGATCCCGATGCCCTTGAGGGTCTGCAGGAGGAGGGGCTGCTCAGCGATGACTGACACCACCGATCTGGGCACTCCGGTGCCCAAGAAACGGCTGCCCCGGTGGGGATTCCATGCCCATAACGAGCTGCTCCATGGCCGTCTCGCCATGATGGGTTTCATCGCTCTAGTGCTCGTGGAATGGAAGCTGGGTCACGGCCTGCTCTCCAGCCGTTGAGCGGCCCCCTGCTCGGTCGCAGTCAGGCTGAGCTGGAGGCCTGGGCTGTCCAAGAGGGGCAGCCCTCCTTCCGCGGCAGGCAACTCCATGAGTGGCTCTATCGCCGGGGTGTGCATGAGCTGGGGTCCATCACCGTGCTGCCGCGGCTGTGGCGCGAGCAGCTGCTGGAGCGGGAGGCCCACGGCGGCCCGCCCCTGATCGGTCGTCTGGTGGAGGAGCACCGCAAGGTTGCAGCCGATGGCACCACCAAACTGATCCTGGCCACCCACGATGGCCTTCGCCTTGAAACCGTCGGCATCCCCACCGAGGACAGGCTCACTGTCTGCGTGAGTTCCCAGGTGGGCTGCCCCATGGCCTGCCGTTTCTGTGCCACAGGGCAGGATGGCCTGGCCCGCTCCCTGGCGCTGCATGAAATCGTGGATCAGGTGCTCAGTGTGCGGGAAGCCATGGAGCGCCGCCCCACCCATGTGGTGTTCATGGGAATGGGGGAGCCTCTGCTGAACACTGAGGCGGTGCTACAGGCGATCGCAGTGTTCTGCCGGGATCTGGGGATGGCCCAGCGACAGATCACTGTGAGCACCGTAGGTGTTGCAGGCACCTTGCCCTCCCTCGCCCAGCGGGCCCATCAGGTGCTGGGCCGCGCCCAGTTCACCCTGGCGGTGAGCCTGCATGCGCCGGATCAGCGCCTGAGGGAAGACCTGATCCCAACGGCCCGGGCTTACCCCCTGGAGCAGCTCCTCGAGGATTGCCGGACTTACGCTGCGGAAACCTCCCGGCGGGTGAGCTTCGAATACATCCTGCTGGCGGGGGTCAATGATGCACCCGAGCAGGCGGATGCCCTTGCCAAGTTGCTGAGGGGATTTCAGAGCCATGTGAACCTCATTCCCTACAACCCCATCACGGAGGAAACCTTTGAGCGGCCTTCCCAGCAGCAGGTGAATCGCTTCCGCCAACGGCTTCTTGATCACCACATCGCCGTGAGTGTGCGTGCCAGCCGTGGCCTGGATCAGGATGCAGCCTGCGGTCAGTTGCGCCGAATGCTCAGCGGCGGTCTGATGGGCAGCGCCAACGGATGAGGCCCAGCTCCCCTTCGCTGATGTCCTGAAGCTGCTGCAGATCCCTGGAGAGTTGGTAGCGGTGTTGCCGAGTGGCAGGCGGGCTGGGTTCTTCGCCCCCTGCCGCGAACCGCAGGGAGAGACGAAGCCGACGTGGAGTTTCCTCCACAATCTCAAGGATCTCTGCCTTGTTGGCGTAGAAGGTGAGCTGGTGTGGTTGCACAACCAATCGCCCTTCGCTAAACGGGATGCCGCATTGCCCTGGGACGGAGTTCCATTCCCCCAGAACAATCGCTGGCATCGAGGCCGACACCCGAGGCGTCAGCCCCGGGATCTGGCCGCCAGGCACACAGCTCAGCAACCCGATCCACGTCGCTCCCAGGAGTGCCATGGTTTCACTGTTCAGGACCACTCCGCCTGCACTCAATACCGCCAGCGAATCCTCTCCGGTCGCATGTCCACATGGGTGAAGCCACGTCCAGAGAGCACCCCGTAGCCCAAGGCCCTGTCCTTCCAGGCGACGGTGTCGAGCCAATGCTCAAACTCCTGATCCTGGCCATCCAGGGTGCGGATGTCGGCAGCCAGACCATGGATGTGCTGACTATTGGCTACGCCTCCCACGGCACGGTTGATGTCGGGGGGACGATACCAGGATGTGACCTGAATGGGACTGCCCCAGTTCTGACGCACCTGATCCAACGCTACAGCGAGAGAACGGATGTTTTTTTCAATCTCGCTCCCGGGGCTTGGAATCCGGCGCCGATCGTTCTGGGTGACTTCGCTGACAAAAAAGTAACGTGAAACTCGGGCATTCATGTCATCCCAGTTGATGGGCGCACCCGGATCGTAGGCCGGTTGTTGCGCCTCGGAAGGGGGAGAAACAACAGGTAAATCGTCTGGTTCCTGGCGGATGAGTTGTTGTTCCCAGGCTTCACAATTGGCTGGTGTGTTGATATCGCGCTCCGCCTGGCTGATCGCCTGTGCAGGCTCCATCCCGCCCCACACCAGCCCTTCGGCTCGTCGCCGCCGTCCGAGCCCAACCTCTGCACCCGATCCAGGATTTCGATACAACATCATTGCGCCAGGAATGGCCTTCCAGTTGCGCTCCCTCAGATGCTTGCTGATGGTGGTGTAGCGGTCGTCTCCATAGAAGCGGGCGCCATTGTTGTAGGCAAAGCTGCACAGGGCCGATCGTTGGTTGTCGTTCATGTCCCCCCAGTGGGGAATCGTGCCGATCAGCACGTCCCAGAAATTCCTGCGGCAGTGGTGGGCGTAGAGATCATCTGCCTCGCTCTGAGTGATTTGATCCCCCATGCGGATCGGGGAGTCATTCTTGTAGAAGGTGCTCCCCCAGCCGATGGTGATCGGTCGCCCATCCGGGCTGGCCGGGTCGGGGTAGGCCTTCAACGAGCAGCTCTCATAGTGATGATTGAGGGCCGCCAGCTGTGGTGGCAGCTCCTCCGTTGCCAGAGAAATCGGCGCCGGGGTGGCGTTCACCGTGCTGGCCTGGGGTGGGCGCGAGGGCTCCAGCCAGGCATCATGCGGGATCTCGAAGCGTTTGGGGTTGATGTAGCGCTCGCTGCCGGTGGGCAGCTGCACGCTCTCCTGGGGACCGGTGTAGGGCCCGGCCAGCCTGATCACGGCCAACTGCCCATCGGGTGTGGAGCGGATCCAGTCAATGGCCAGCTGGGAGCCAGGCTCCACATAGGAATCGGCTTTGGCGGCGAGGGGTTCCGGGCTCAAGCCCGCCCGCTCCAGCGCCTTGATGTAGGGCATCAGAGGCTGCCTCCCTCACGAATCTGCTGCAGGGGGCTCGCTACAGGGGCTGTGACCGCCGTGCCGTTGCTGGAGACGGGCACGGTCTGGATCATGGCCGATTCATTCTGCCGGGCCCTCAGGGCAGCCAGCTCCTGTTGCAGCAACTGGATCAGCCTGGTTTCGGCCGAATCGGCGGAGGTCGCTGCGGGGGAAACCGGGACAGCGGCTGGAGAATTGATCGCAACGGTGGTGAGGGGAGTGCCGGTCATCGGAGAGGCGGAAGGGATCCCGGGGGCAGGCCCGCTGATGTAGGTGCGCAGACGCTGTTCGGCGAACTTCTGCACGGCCTTTGGGGCAAATGCCGCGATCAGGAAGCCAAAGGTGAGGGTGAGACCTGTGTCATCCCGGGGTGGATAGACCGTGCTCACGGTGCCGTCGGCATTGGTGGTGCGGATGCCATTGCTGCGCACCATGGTGAGAGCACCGAAGAGGATGGCTGCCACCAAGGCCAGCATGCACATCAAGCGCATGGCCGATCGGTTCCCCGGGGTTTCTTCCAAGAATCCCGTGCCCCGTTTGCTGAGAATTTCGGCATCGAAGATGGCACTACTTTTGCTCGCATCGTTCAGAGTGAACATCGGAGAAGCTGAATACATGGGGCGTCGAGATTGCTTATTCCATTGTGTCGGCCTTCTTCCCTCTTTCCTTCTATTGCCATGATCTTTAATTTTCTTGATTACCCAGCTCGCTCCGCGGCAACCGGAGCCGAGCCGTAGACTGGTACACAAATACCAGTCAAGTCATGGCCCGCAGTGCGATCCAGTTCCAGAAAGGCCTCTCCCTGTCTGAGTTCCAGCGGCTCTACGGCACTGAGGAGCAATGTGAGCTGGCCCTGGAGAAAGCGCGCTGGCCCGATGGATTCCGCTGTCCTCGCTGCGGAGATCATGAGCATGGCCTGGTCTATGGCCGCCGCCTCAAGCGTTATCAGTGTCGATCCTGCGGCCACCAGGCCACGCTCACCGCCGGCACGATCATGCAGGCCACCAAGTTGCCACTCACCACTTGGTTTCAGGCTTTCTATCTGATCGGGCAGGCCAAAACTGGCATCTCCTCCCTCGAGCTCAGCCGCCATCTGGGAGTGAAGTACGACACGGCCTGGCTGCTGCACAACAAGATTCTCAAAGCCATGAGCGAACGGGAGGATGCTTACGTGCTGCGGGGAAAGATCCAGATGGATGATGCCTACCTCGGCGGAGAACGACCGGGCGGCAAAGCAGGTCGGGGATCGGAGAACAAGATTCCCATCGTTGCTGCCGTTTCCCTGAATGAGGCGGGGCACCCGATTCACGCCAAAATTACGCCGGTGGCTGGGTTCAGTTCCGGGGCAGTCGGCGCCTGGGCCAGAGAGAACCTGTCACCCGGCTGCGCAGTGCTCTCCGATGGCCTGGCCTGCTTCCGCTCCGTCACCGCGGCGGGTTGCAGCCATGAGGCCATCGTCACCGGTGGGAAGCACCCCAACGACCTGCCCCAGTTCCGCTGGATCAACACGCTGCTGGGGAACCTCAAAACGAGCCTCAGCGGCACGTTCCACGCCTTCAACTTTGACAAGTACGCCAGGCGCTACCTCGGCGGCTACTGCTTCCGCTTTAACCGGCGCTTCTCGCTGGCGGCGATGACTGAACGGATCGCCAATGCGGTCTGTTGCTGTATGCCTTGCACCGAAAGGGGGCTCAGGGTCGCGGAGGCTTATGGGTAATCAAGTCATTGCTTGAGCTGCGAATTGGCTTTTCCGAAGAACTGCGCCTGCGTGATGCATGAGATGGATGTTCTATGAACGCTGCCCAGGAGCGCTTGCCTGAGGGCATTGCCTGGGGGCGCCCCTCGGCAAACGCTAAGCCTGAAGGCCCCCAAAACAAAAAAGCCCAGCTCTGAGGAAAGCTGGGCTGGACTGATTGGGTGGAGCGCAACACCCGCTCGGAATTCAGCTCACGCTCCACACACCACCGGCGATCTTCACCAGGGGGGTGGCGATGGCCGTGCTGGAGAGGAACCAGGCGAAGGCGGCACCGCCGCAGCCGCCGAGCCAGAAGCCGCTGGCGAATTCGGCCCAGCCGGCCTTGGTG